>CAYVZE010000026.1:0-32897 GCA_964455685.1 uncultured Steroidobacteraceae bacterium | reverse complement strand
TGTGGTACTTCAGCTGGATTCTCGGGCTCGGCCTGGCGCTCACCTTCGGTGTGCTCAATGCCATGTGGTACGAGCTCACCGAGCCGCAAAGGGAGCGTGGACGGAAGGAACGCACGAGCGCAACCGACCGCTAGCCTTTGACTGCATGTCGAGGCCACGCAATGCGTAGTCGGCTCCATAGGCAGCCTTCCAGTCCGACATGATGAAGCCCTTGAAACCAATGGCCTGCTGCGGAGAAGGTCTGCGAGACCGAGAAATGCTCTGCAATCACCTTATTGCGACCACCTTAAGCGAGCCTTAAGGCGCGGGAAATACCTTAAGCCAGAATTCTGTCACCTTTGCACGGGCGAGGCGGTGAGCATTCTTGCGGGTCCTCGTGGTCGAAGACGATGAAGTATTGCGTGATGCGCTCAAAATGGGCCTTCCATTGCAAGGAATCACTGTCGATACGGTCGGCAGCGTCAAGGAAGCCAGCACCATCGATCAGAAGAGCTATGCGGCAGCGGTTCTCGACATCACGCTTCCAGATGGATCGGGCCTCGATCTGTTGAAGCGATGGCGCGCGCAGCAGGTGGCCTTGCCTGTCTTGCCGCTGAGAGCTCGCGATCAGCCGCCGATTGGCTTGCGCTCGTGCGCTCTCGGGCCGCTTCCGCCAGGCGTAATACCCCGAGGCCCCAACCCCCAGTGCCGAGCACATCAGATTCACTGCAAAGCGGCCAGCGTTGTCCTTGATGGCTCGGTACTTCACTTGTGCTCCTTCGCGAAGAACGCCGCCGCACGTCTTAAAAAATCTCGCTCCTGGGTCACCCGGGAGAGCTCCCGACGCAGCCGAACGATCTCTTCCTGTTCGGCTTTTACTGCACCGCGCGTCGCATCGAGACCTGCCGCCCCGGGCGCCTCAGTGCGATTCGCTGAAGCTCACCATCGAATGCCATTCGATGATCTCCTGAAGCAGCGCATTCTCCGTGCGCAGCACCACCCGTTCCAGGCTGCTCCAGGTATTGCAGTAGCCGATCTGCGCCGCGCTGGCCTCGAGCATGGCCTGCATGTCGCGGTATCGGGCCACGCGCCGGTGCAGGTCGTTGATCGAGATGACGGAGATCATCCCCGCAGCCACCACCGGCAGCACGATGGGCAGGAAGTCGAACGCAGGTCGCTGCAGCCATGCCGGCACGTGCAGGAGCACGGAAATGGCGATGGCATAGGCAGTGACGCAGGCCATCGCGGCAATCGTCGAAGTCCAGAACGTCCACCGCAGCTTCTTCAGGAGGGGAAGCGCGCGCTGTTCCTGGCGGCGGTAGTAGGCCAGCTGGCCGCCGATGCGCTGCTCCCCGTAGATGCGCTGGAACTCCCCGATGGGCATGGATGGTTCCGGCGCGGTGCGCGCGTGCAGGATGCGCAGTGAGCGCGACAGCTCGCGCACCGCAGGAATGTCCCGCTCGTGCAGCAGCCTTGCGGCCCGCGGCAGGCCCCAGGTCGCCAGCGCCGAGCGGCAGAACTCCCCGCCAGGCGGCACTTCACCCAGCTGCGTTCCGAGTGCATTCGCCGCCTGAGCGCCACGGCCGCGGCAACGCCCACCCCAGGCAGGCGAACTTGGCCCACGCCAGGGTGGCCGAATGGATGCTCCAGGAGACGGCGGCCGCGGCGATGAACGTGGCCAGCACGTGCAGCATCACCGTCGACACCGTCACGCGGCGCACGCCCGGCGCGCTGCGCGTGGCGGCCGCGTCACATTTCTGCTGGAAGGCGAACACGTTGTCGGGCGCCTTGAAAGGGTTCCCGCCATCTCCCGTCTTGGCGGCGGGCAGCTGGTTGAGCGCCGTCAGTGCGGTTTCGGGAACCTGTAGCCGGTTCCAGTTCTCTTTGCGCTGCTCGCCGCCCCGTCTGGGGCGATAACCGGATGGTGCGCGCAGCGCCTGCCAGAGATCCGAGGTGGAATGCAATCAGTGGGAGCCGCGAGTTTCCATGCGGAGAATGCCGTCTGGTGCATCTGCCGTGGCAGCCGCAGAATGACTTCAAAGGAGTGCAGGCGTTCTCCTGCACTGGAGGGGGGGTGAAATGAAGACCAGTTCCCGGCGTCCATCCACCAGCAAGCAGGCAGGCGCACGCTCCCGTGACAGGATCGCACCAGCGCGACTGGACAACGGCCTCGCGAGAGTGGGCAGCGTGCCGAAGACCCGCTTCCGCGGAGATCCCTCGATATTTGGGCGCCTGGTCCTCGACCATGACCTGCACAGGCAGCTGCTTTCCGCCTTCGAGGAAGCGCAAGGGCACAGCACACGGCGGCGCAAGCTGTTCCGGGAGTTCATCCGCGAGGTGAAGGCGCATGCTGCGGCGGAGGAACAGGCGCTATGGTCCACCGTTCTCCGGCATCCCGAGGCCACGGAGTTCGCGCGCCATGCGGTGGCCGAGCACAAGGAGCTGGATGACCGGCTGGCAGACCTTGCCGCACGTGACATGTCGACCAGTGCCTGGCGGCGGCGTTACAAGGAAATGAAGGAAGAGTACCTCCATCACATCAAGGAAGAGGAGCAGGAGCAGTTCGTCGCGGCCCAGAAGGTACTGACTCCCGCCGATGCCCGCTACATGCGGGGGGTGTTCAATCGCAGGAAGAAGGAGGAGAAGGCGGGGGTCACCATCGAGATGAAGATCAAGCGCAAGCTCTGAGGTGCCAGGGCGTCATCCGGTCTGCGCCGTGGCACCCGGATCAGGGCGCAGACTCCCACGAGCGGCTCAAGCGGAGCGCGCAACTGATGATCCCCACCATGCTGTACGTCTGCGGATAATTCCCCCAGTGCTGCCCGGTCTCCGGATCGATGTCCTCCGACAGCATCCCCAGGTGGTTCCGGTGCTTCAGCAGCTGCTCGAACTGCTCCCGCGCCTCATCCACGCGCCCGATCGACGCCAGCGCATTCACGTACCAGAACGCGCACACCGTGAACGCCACCTCCGGCCGGCCGAAGTCGTCCTCGTGCCGGTAGCGGAACACCAGATCGCCCTCGCGCAGCTCGCGGCCGATGGCCTCGACGGTAGCGACGAATCGCGGGTCATGTCCGTCGATCAGGCCCAGGTCCGGCAGCAGCAGCAGCGAGGCGTCCAGGTCATCGGTGCCGTCCAGCGCCGCCACCAGGGCGCGCCTGCGGGGGTTCCATGCGCGCCTGAGGATGGACTCCTTCATGCCGTCCGCGTGGCGGCGCCACATGGCCGATCCGGATTGCAGCCCCAGGCGCGCGGCGATGCGCGCCAGCCGGTCGCAACCGGCCCAGGACATCACCGCCGAGTAGGTATGGGCGCGGGCGCTGCCGCGGAACTCCCACGGTCCGGCGTCGGGCTGGTCGAAGGTCTTCAGGGCGCGCTTGCCGATCCCTTCCAGTTCCCGGAACAGGTTCTCGTCGCCCGGCGTGACCAGCCGCCGGTCGAAGAATAGCTGCGCCAGCGCCAGGATCACCGCGCCATACACATCGTGCTGGACCTGCTGCGCGGCCTGGTTGCCCACGCGTACCGGCCCCATGCCGAGGAAACCTTCCAGGGTGTCGACGATGTGCTCCTCCAGCGCCGCATCGCCGGCGATGCGGTACACGGGCTGCAGCAGCGAGTCGTCGGAGGTGCCCACCACCCGGTCGATGTAGTGCAGGTAGTCCTCCATGGTGCGCGTGGCGCCCAGGCGGTTCAGCGTCTGCACCACGAAGTAGGCATCGCGCAGCCAGCAGAAGCGGTAGTCCCAGTTGCGGCCGCTGCTGGCGAACTCGGGGATGGAGGTGGTCAGCGCCGCCAGCACCGCGCCGGAATCCTCGAAGGTGCACAGCTTCAGCGTGATCGCCGCGCGGATGACCTCGTCCTGCCACTCGTAGGGAATGGCCAGCCCGCGCGTCCACACCTGCCAGTAATGGCGGGTTTCCTCCAGCCAGCGCACGGCGATGGACTGGGGGGATTCCTCCAGCTGCTGGTCCGGTCCGAACACGAAGTGCAGCGGGGCATCGAGCATGGTCAGCGTGCGCTCGCAGATCTGCCGCAGCGAGGCGTCGGTGGTCAGCCGGTAGCGCGTGTCGCGCGCCTCGTAGGAGATGTGGTGGCTGGCGGCGCCGACGAAGCCGGGGCTGGCGCCATAGTCCTTCTCGGGCGTGATCCGCAGCCGGATCTTCGGCCGGCCGGCTACCGGCTCGATGGTCCGCACCAGCGCCGACGGCCGCGTGATGCGGCCGCGGGCCTCGTAGCGCGGGCAGAAGTCGGTGATGCGCACCGCGCTGCCGTCATTGGAGTGCAGCACCGTCTCGACGATGGCGGTGTTGTGGATGTAGCGCTGCTCGGTGGAGACGAGCCCCGACAGTTCCACCGCGAACACGCCACGCTCGGAGGCGCCCAGTTCAGGTCGCAGCAGCGCATTGAACACCGGGTCCCCGTCGGGGTGGGGCGCGCACATCCAGACGATCGTGCCGCAGGCATCGATCAGGGCGGCAACCTCACAGTTGCCCACCACAGCGAGGTCCAGTGGCCGGGTTTGCCGCATGCTCATCCTGTCTCCTCACAAGCCAGACATCCGCCCGGCGGAGTCTGGCAGCACGGCGACGGGTGACGCAGTCGGACAATGCCCCAATGCACCCCGCCGTCCCCTGTCCGCCGCGGGCCGTGCTTCCCGTATCAGTTACCCGGAGCGTCGGGGAAAGACAAGCCTTGGTAGTACTCCAGCGGGTGCGCCGGCGCAACCTCGCCCCTGGGCATCGGCAGGCCGTTCAGGCTCTGCCAGTAGGCGATGCTGGCATCGCGCCACCACTGCGCCTCGCGCTGCTGGATGGCGAGGAAGGCAGCGGTCTGCGCATGGCGCGGGACATCGATGAGGCTGGCAAGGGCCGCCCAGGTCTGGCGCATGCGCGCCACGGTGGCCACGCCGCGGGAGTAGCGGCGTACCAGCTCCTCCCACAGGGTGACGCCGCTGCGCAGGCGATGGTCCCAGGGAACGTGGTGGAACCACAGCAGGTACTCGCCTGGCACCAGGTCCAGATCATCGAACTGCCGCGCCACGGGCAGTGCGTACTGCGCGACCGCGTTGCTGCCCTTGCTGCTGCGGTCGAAGCCGATGCCGTCCTTGCCGGCGCGGTGGTAGTACACCGGCGTCCAGTCGGCGCGCGGGCCTTCGGCATCCCAGGGCATGGGGCCGTAGTGGTGGCCACGGCCCATCAGGTGGTGCAGGCCCAGCGGCGTCATGTAGTCCACCACCGCCTCGCGCGATTCCATCATCATGCCGACCACGGGTCGGACGATGGCCGGGTCGTTGCCGAAGGTCATGCGCACCCATTCGCCGGCGATGTCGCGGGCGGAGAGGCCGGGGTTCCACGCCATTCGGCCGAACACATACCAGTTGGCCTGGTCGAAGATGGAGCCGCACCAGTTGCGGTCGGTGCCGATGTTGGCCACGCCGGCCATGCCCGAGAGCGCATGGCCATGCAGCTCGCCGGTGACGACCCTGGCCACGGTGGAGCCGGCGCCGCGCGCATGCGTATCGGCCTGCAGCACTTCCTCGTACAGCGTGCCAAGGTAGGCCAGGTGCGTGGCGAAGCCCAGGTACTCCTTGGTGATCTGGAACTCCATCATCAGCGGCGTGCCCGGCATGGCGCCGAACAGCGGGCTGAAGGGCTCGCGCGGCTGGAAGTCGATGGGGCCGTTCTTTACCTGCACCAGCACGTTGTCGCGGAACTTCCCGTCCAGCGGCTTGAACTCGGTCCAGGCCTGCCTGGCGCGATCGTCCGGGTTGTGCTGCGAGTAGACGAAGGCGCGCCACATCACGATGCCGCCATGCGGGGCCAGCGCCTCAGCCAGCATGTTGGCGCCGTCGGCATGCGTGCGGCCGAAGTCCTGCGGCCCGGGCTGGCCCTCGGAGTTGGCCTTGACCAGGAAGCCGCCGAAGTCGGGGACCAGCGCGTAGATCTCCTCCGCCTTGGCCCGCCACCAGGCGCGCACGTCCTCATCCAGCGGATCGGCGGTGGCCAGGCCGCCGATCTCCATCGGCGCGCTGAAGCGCGCGGACAGGTACACGCGCAGGCCATAGGGCCGCAGCACATCGGCGATGGCGCGCACCTTGGCCAGGTACCGCGGCGTCAGGATGGTGGCATTGGCATTGACGTTGTTCAGTACCGTGCCGTTGATGCCGAGCGAGGCATTGGCGCGGGCGTAGTCGGTGTAGCGCGGGTCGACGTAGTCGGGCAGCTTCCACCAGTCCCAGATCGAGGCGCCGGCATAGCCGCGTTCCACATGGCCGTCGAGGTTGTCCCAGTGGTTCAGCACGCGCACCTTCACCCGCGGGGCCTCGCGCATGTCGAGGCCCTCCAGCGGGACGCCGGCCTGGACCAGCCGCAGCAGCGCGAATGCGCCGTACAGCACGCCCACGTCGCTGTTGGCAGCGATGACGGTGGCGGGCCGGCCGCGCACCACCAGGCTGCGCAGCAGGTAACCCTCGCTGCCCAGCGCGGAGAGGTCCAGGCCGAGCTCGCGCAGCAGTGGCAGCGAGGTGGGCGTGCCGGCGAGCAGCGCGCCGCTTGATGAGGGCGCATCGGCCATGGCGGGCATGCGGCCGAGGAAGGCCTCGAAGGCGCGCAGCAGCTCGTCGCGGGCCGCGGCCAGCGTGGGGGAGGGCGTGGGCATGACCAGCTCGCCGGCCCGGGTGCACAGCGCATCGGCCTGCTGCGCGGGCAGGGGGCGGTAGCGCAGCCACAGCTCGTAGCCGTCCTCGGCGGCGGCCGGCAGCGGCAGCGCGGCAAGCAGCAGGACCAGCAGCCATGCGCGCTGCACCAGGCGGCGCGCCAGTTCGTTCACGCCCGGGCCCGCGCGCTGGTGCCTCATTCCGTCCTCCCTGGACCTGTCGCCGCAGTCCTCAGCGCATCAGGTACTGGTTCAGCAGGTTCTCGTACAGCTCCTGCCGGCCGCTGGCCTGCGGTGGCTCGCCCTGCTGGCGGGCGATCTCCACCAGGTCCGTCAACGACAGGCGTCCCTCCTCGAAGTCCTTGCCGGCGCCCGAGTCGAAGCTGGCGTAGCGCTCGCGCCGCCACTGCTCCCATGGCGAGTTGTTCAGCAGCGCATGGGCCACCTCCAGTCCCCGCGCGAAGGCGTCCATGCCGCCGATGTGGGCGATGAACAGGTCCTGCATGTCGGTGGACTCGCGCCGCGGCTTGGCGTCGAAGTTCAGCCCGCCGACCAGCCCGCCCTGGCGCAGCACCACCATCATCGCCGCGGTGGTGTCGTACAGGTCCACCGGGAACTGGTCGGTGTCCCAGCCATTCTGCGCGTTGCCGCGGTTGGCATCGATGCTGCCCAGCAGGCCGAGGTCTGCGGCCACCTGCAGCTCGTGCTCGAAGGTATGCCCGGACAGGGTGGCGTGGTTGGCCTCGATGTTGAGCTTGAAGTCCTTCTCCAGGCCGTGGCGGTACAGGAAGCCGGCCACGGTGGCGGCGTCGAAGTCGTACTGGTGCTTCATCGGCTCCATGGGCTTGGGCTCGATGAAGAAGCAGCCCTTGAAGCCGATGCTGCGGCCGTAGTCGCGCGCCATGGTGAGGAAGCGGGCGAAGTGGTCCAGCTCGCGCTTCATGTCGGTGTTGACCAGCGAGGCATAGCCCTCGCGGCCGCCCCAGAACACGTAGTGCTCGCCGCCCAGCTCCACCGTGGCTGCGAGCGCGGCGCGCACCTGCGCCGCGGCGCGCGCGACTACGCGGAAGTCCGGGTTGGTGGCCGCGCCGTTCATGTAGCGCGGGTGCGAGAACAGGTTGGCCGTGCCCCACAGCAGCTTCACGCCGGTGGCCTGCTGGCGCTCCCTGGCCAGCGCCACCATGTGCTCGAGGTTCTTCTCGTACTCGCCCACGTCCTCGGCATCGGGCGCGAGGTCCACGTCGTGGAAGCAGTAGTAGGGCACGCCCAGCTTGGTGAAGAACTCGAAGGCGGCATCCACGCGCGCCTCGGCGGTGGCCATCGGTGAGCCGGCCTCCCAGGGGAAGCGGCGCGTGCCGGGGCCGAAGGGATCGTGGCCGGCATTGGTGAAGGTGTGCCAGTAGCACACGGCGAAGCGCAGGTGCTCGGCCATGGTCTTGCCGCCCAGCCGGCGGTTGGCGTCATACACCTTGAACGCCAGCGGGTTGTCCGAGTCACGGCCCTCGAAGGGGATGCGGCCGATGCCGGGGAAGTATTCGCGCTGGCCGATGAAGGGAGTGCTCATGCGGTTGGTCCTGTGCGGTTCGCGAAGTGGGTGAATGCGGGTGATCCGTCCTCAGCTCGATGCCGGCGCACCGTAGACCCAGGCGCAGGCGGACAGCTGCTTCAGGAAGCTGGCGTAGGCGGCCTGGTAGGCGCCGGCGACGCGCGTGTCGGGCTCGGCGCGGGCACCGGGCACCAGCGCAACGTGTTCGGCCGTGATGCTCGCCAGCTCGTCCTGGGTGCCGCCGCTGTGGCAGGCCCACAGTGCCTGCAGCGCGGCGCCGAAGGCCGCTCCTTCGGCCTGTTCGGGCACGTCCACCGGCAGGCCGAACACGTCGGCCACCATCTGCCGCCACGCGGCGCTCTGGCTGCCGCCGCCGGTGAGGCGGATGGCGTCGAATCCCAGTCCGGCGCGGCGCAGCGCATCGTAGCCATTGCGCAGCGCGAAGGTGGCGCCTTCCATGGCGGCGCGATAGGCATGGGCGCGGGTGAAGTTGCTGCCGTCCATGCCATAGAAGCTGGCACGCGCGGCCGGCAGGTCGGGCGTGCGCTCGCCGTTGAAGAAGGGCAGCAGCCCCAGGCCATCCGCGCCCGGGGGCGTGGCATCCACCAGCGCATCGCCCTCGCGCGGCTCGAAGCCGAAGGCGCGCGCCACGTGGCCGGTGGCCACGGTGCAGTTCATGGTGCAGACCAGCGGCAGCCAGCCGCCGGTGGAGGAGCAGAACGCCGCCCAGGCCCCGGCTTCGTCGACTACCGGCCGGTGCGCCGTGGTGAACAGCGTGCCGGAGGTGCCCAGGCTCATGCTCAGCACCCCGGGCAGCACATTGCCGGTGCCGATGGCGGCCATCATGTTGTCGCCGCCGCCGGCCGACACGCGCACGTTGCGGGGCAGGCCCAGCTCATCGGCGATCGCCGCCGAGACGGGGAAGCTGGCATCAGCCTCCACCAGCGGCGGCAGGCAAGCGGCAAGGTCCCGGTCGGGATCGGTGGCGCCAAGCAGCGGCAGGCTCCACTGGCGGGTGCGCACGTCCAGCCAGCCGGTGCCCGAGGCATCGCCATGCTCCATCCACTGCTCGCCGGTGAGCCAGAAGTTCACGTAGTCGTGCGGCAGCAGGATGCGCGCCAGCCGCGCATAGGCTTCGGGGCGGTGCCGCCGCGTCCAGGGCAGCTTCGAGGCGGTGTAGCCGGCGAGGATGGGATTGCCGGCCAGTTCGATGCAGCGCGCGGCACCGCCCACCGCGTCCATGATCTCGCGGCACTCGGCGTGGGTGCTGGTGTCGCACCACAGCTTGGCCGGCGCCAGCACGCGGCCGGCGTCATCCAGCGGCACGAAGCCATGCTGCTGCCCGGAGACGCCGATGGCGGTGACGCGTCGCCGGAGCGAGGCATCGAGCCGGGCGAAGCAGTCCCGGATGGCGTCGATCCACCATGCCGCTTCCTGTTCGCGGCTGCCGTCCTCGCGCGACAGCAGCGGCAGTTCCTTCGCGCATTGCTGCAGCACGCGGCGCGCCGCCGGATCGTAGGCCAGCAGCTTCACGCTCTGCGTTCCCACGTCGAGACCGATGACCAGGCTCACGGAGGCTCCTTCAGCCGGCGAAGCCGCCGGCGGCGAGGAAGGCTTCTTCCTCCGGCGTGCTCTCGCGGCCCAGCATGGGGTTGCGATGGGGAAAACGGCCGAAGCGCGCGATGATGTCGCGGTGCTCGACGGCGTGGAACTCCGTCGGCTCGCCAAGCCCGCGCGTGAGCTCCACGCACAGCTCCTGGTCTGCAAGGTCCTCCGAGTGCATGAACGGCAGGCACATGAACACCTTGTGCCCGGGCGCGATGTGCCCGAGGTGGCCCATTGCCAGCGCCTGGCGCGCGTAGTGCCGCGCCAGCGGGTCGGTGGCATACATGTGCGCGGTGCCGCGGAAGGCATTGCGCGGGAACTGGTCGGTGAGGATCAGCAGCGCCAGCGCGCCCCGCGGGGTATCGAGCCAGTCATCATGCTGCCGCGCCGCCGCCTCCATGTGCAGGCCGAGGAAGCGCTCGCGGAAGAGGCGGTCGAAGGCCTCGTCCCTGCCGAACCAGCGCTCCCTGCCAGCCTGGTCCCAGAACCCGATGACGGCCTCGATGGCGGCCGGATCTTGCGGCGGCATATGCGTCCTGCGTCTCCCCCGTTGCGCGCAGTTCCTTACAGTGGGCCAAGCGTACCTCAGGGGCGGCGGTTCTCGCTTGCCGCCGGCGACGCCGGCCGGCGGGTGTTCAGGACCACCAGCCCGGTGACGAACCACAGCAGGCCCACCGAGGCCATCACCACGCGCATGGCCTGGGCCAGCGCCGTGCGCGCGGCCTCGCGCAGCGCGCCGGCCGCCTCGCCGGCCAGTGCGTCGGCCACGCGCAGCGCCTCATCCAGCGAGTCGCGGACCTGGGGCGGCAGGGCGCCTGATTCCGGCAGCACCAGCCAGGTCGCGTAGGCGATGGTCATCAGGCTGCCGAATACCGCCACGCCCAGCGAGCCGCCGAGCTCGAAGCCCACTTCCTCGATCGAGGCCGCCATGCCGCCGCGCTCCGGCGGCGCGGCGTTCATGATGGTGGTGGAGGCGAAGGTGACGCTGGCGCCGATGCCCAGGCCGATGCCGGTGAGCAGCAGCAGCCGCGTGATCCCGGGGCCCTCGTGCACCGGCGGCAGCGCGGCGATCAGCCACGCGCAGGTGGCGGACAGCGACAGGGCGGCGAAGGTGAGGGCGGGCGGCCAGACCCGGTGCATCAGCCGGCCGGCCAGCGGCCCGCCGATGAAGCCGCCGATGGCAGCCGGCGTCATCACCAGCGCCGCGCCCAGCGGCGTGCGCAGTTCCACCAGCTGCAGGTGCTGGCTCATCACCAGTTCCATGCCCACCGCGCCGGTGGTGCCCAGGCAGGCGGCGGCGAAGGCGCCGCCGAACTGCGGCAGTCGGAACAGCGACAGGTCGAGCAGTGGATGTTCGCGGCGGCGCTGGCCGCGGTAGTAGGCCAGCGTGAAGCCAATGGCGAGCGCGAGCGCCAGCAACAGGCGTGCGACCGAGAAGTCCTGCCGCGCGCATTCCTTGATCGCGTACACCAGCGCGGTGAGCGCGCCCAGCAATTGCAGCGAGCCGGGCAGGTCCCAGGGCGGGCCGCCGGGCGCGCTGGTGCGTGGCACGAACCACAGCGCCAGCACCAGCGCCACGGCCACGACCGGCACGTTGATCAGGAACACCGAGCCCCACCAGAACCGCTCCAGCAGCAGGCCGGCGATCAGCGGGCCCAGTGCCATGCCGCCGGAGGAGCAGCCGGCCCACAGGCCGAGCGCGAAGGTGCGCTCGCGCGCCGAGGTGAAGGTGCTGCGGATGATGGCCAGCGTCGCTGGCATCATCATCGCTGCCCCCACGCCGAGGCCGGCGCGGCCGGCGATCAGCAGTGCCGGGTCGGGCGCGTAGGCCGAGGCCAGCGACGCCGCGCCGAAAACCAGCAGGCCCGCGACGAACATGCGCCGGTGGCCGTAGCGGTCGCCCAGCGTTCCCAGTCCCGGCAGCAGTCCGGCCACCACGATGGGATAGGCATTGAGTATCCACAGCCGCTCGGCATTGCTGGCCGCAAGGTCGCGCGTGAGCGCGGGCAGCGCGACATAAAGCACCGTCAGGTCGACGCAGATCAGGAACAGGCCGCTGGCGGTGATGGCCAGCACCAGCCACTTGCGCATGTCGCTCGCGGGCGCGGGGTTCACGGGGCGAAACCCCGCATCCGGCCGCGGCCGTCCAAAAAGTGGCTTTTGGCGAGGAAGGGCGGATATGCTGGCGCGATGGAAACGCTCATCAAGAAAGTCGTTAATTTCAGGACGGGGGAAGGCAAGGCACTCGCGTGGTCCTTTGCCTACTTTTTCTTCCTAATGTGCGCCTACTATATGATGTTGCCGATACGCGATGCGTTCGGCATCCGCGGCGGGGTGCAGGATCTTCCCTGGCTGTTCCTGGGGACGTTCGTCGCCTCGCTGTTCACGGCGCCGCTGCAGGCCTGGGTGGCTGACCGCCTGCCACGCAAGCGGTTCGTGCCGGTCACCTACCTGTTCCTGGTAGCCAACATCCTCATCTTCTGGCTGCTGCTCACCGCCGATATCGCGCCCTCGGTGGTGTCCAAGGCGTTCTTCATCTGGATCACGGTGTTCTCGGTGTTCGCCGTGTCCATCTTCTGGAGCTTCCAGGCCGATCTCTACACCTCCGAGCAGAGCGTGCGACTGTTCGGTTTCATCGCCGCGGGCGCCTCACTGGGCAACATCCTGGGTCCGCGCCTGAACGGGCTGCTGATCCAGCCCATCGGCGTGGCCAACCTGCTGCTGGTGGCCGGCGGCCTGCTGGTGCTGGCGGTGGTGTGCGCGAACCGCCTGGAGGCGGCCGCGGCCGAGATGCGCGCCGCCGACCCGAACTTCGTCGCGGCCAGCGCCGGGCGCGAGAAGCGTTCGGCGGGCGGCATGTTCGAGGGCTTCAGCCTGCTGTTCAAGTCCTCTTACCTGGGCGGCATCGGCCTGTGGGTGTTCATGCTGTCGCTGCTGGGTACCTTCCTGTACTTCACCCAGGCGCACGTGGTGGCCTCCTACACCGAGGACCTGCGCCAGCGCACCAGCATCTTCTCGGAGATCTACTTCTGGGTGGGCATCGTGTCGATGGCGGTGCAGATCTTCGGCACCGGACGCATCATCAAGGGCATCGGCACCGGACCTGCGCTGGCCATCCTGCCGGTGGTGTTCGTGGCCGGCTTCCTCGGCCTGATGTTCACCTCGGCGCTGTTCGCCATCGCCGCCTTCCAGGCGCTGCAGCGCGCGTCGAACTTCGGCATCTCGAACGTGGCGCGCGAATCGCTGTGGCCGGTGGTCAGCCGCGAGGAGAAGTTCAAGGCCAAGAACATCGTCGATGGCGCGGTGTTCCGTGGCGCGGACGTGGTGAACGCGTTCCTCTACACGGGCCTGGCAGCAGTGTTCAAGGTGCAGCCCACCGTGGCCGGCATCGCCGCGGTGCTGGCCGGCGGCTGGACGGCGCTGTCGCTGTGGCTGGGCAAGGCCAGGGAAAAGCGTGCGCGCGAGCAGTCCGGCGCCTGATCCGTCGGCCATGAACACGGACGTCCCCTCCGACAAGGAGCTGTCGCTCAGGGCCCTCCGTGCCGGCCAGGCGCTGCTGGAGCGCGGCGAGATGGTCGCCGTGGCCGAGTCGTGCACCGGCGGCTACGTGGCCAAGCTGCTCACCGACGTGGCGGGCAGCTCGCGCTGGTTCGGCTATGGCCTGGTCACCTATTCGGACCAGGCCAAGCAGCGCCTGCTGGGCGTGTCCGCTTCCACGCTGGAGAACGAGGGCGCGGTCAGCGAGCGCACGGCGCTGGAGATGGCCGTGGGGGCGCTGGCGGTGAGCGGCGCCACCCGCGCGGTGGGCATCACCGGCATCGCCGGTCCGGATGGCGGCAGTGCGCTCAAGCCGGTGGGGCTGGTATGGTTCGGCCGCGCGGTGCGGATGGGCGAGGGCACGGTGGGCGCCATCGCGCTGCCGCGCCGCTTCAGCGGCGACCGCGACGCCGTGCGCCGCCAGGCGGCGGCCTATGCGCTGGACCTGCTGACCGATCCCTGAGTCGCCCGCGGGCTTGCCGGCGCCATTGTCACCGGCATAATCGCCCGATCCGCCCGGAAACTACTGTATACACATACAGTAACCTGTGGCATGATGCGCCTCAACCTCCCACCACGAACCCAATCGAGGCACTTCAATGGAAGAAAACCGCAAGAAGGCGCTGTCCGCGGCGCTGGGCCAGATCGAGAAGCAGTTCGGCAAGGGCTCGGTCATGCGGCTGGGCGACGCCCCCCAGACCTGGGATGTCGAGGCCGTCTCGACCGGTTCGCTGGGCCTCGATATCGCGCTGGGCATTGGCGGCCTGCCCAAGGGCCGCATCATCGAGATCTACGGTCCTGAGTCCTCCGGCAAGACCACGCTCACGCTGCAGGTCATTGCCGAGGTGCAGAAGGCCGGCGGCACCGCCGCCTTCGTCGACGCCGAGCACGCCCTCGACCCGTCCTACGCCGAGAAGCTGGGCGTCAACATCGGCGACCTGCTGGTCTCCCAGCCGGACACCGGCGAGCAGGCGCTCGAGATCACCGACATGCTGGTGCGTTCCGGCGCCGTCGACGTGGTGGTGGTCGACTCCGTGGCCGCGCTGACGCCGCGCGCCGAGATCGAGGGCGAGATGGGCGAGCTGCAGGTGGGCCTGCACGCCCGACTGATGTCGCAGGCGCTGCGCAAGCTCACCGGCAACATCAAGCGCTCCAACACCATCGTCATCTTCATCAACCAGATCCGCATGAAGATCGGCGTGATGTTCGGCAATCCCGAGACCACCACCGGCGGCAACGCGCTGAAGTTCTACGCCTCGGTGCGCCTGGACATCCGCCGCATCGGCGCCATCAAGAACGGCGAAGAAGTGGTGGGCAACCAGACCCGCGTCAAGGTGGTCAAGAACAAGGTCTCCCCGCCGTTCAAGGAAGCCGAGTTCGAGATCATGTACGGCGCCGGCATCTCCCGCGAGGGCGAGATCATCGACCTGGGATCCCAGCAGGGCATCGTCGAGAAGTCCGGCGCGTGGTACAGCTACAAGGGTGAGCGCATCGGCCAGGGCAAGGAGAACGCCCGCCAGTTCCTGCGCGAGCACCCGGAGGTGGCCCGTGACATCGAGGAGCAGATCCGCGCCAGGCTGCTGCCGGCCCGCAACAAGCCGCAGGCCGACGCTGCCGAGAAGCTGAACTGAGGGGCGTGAGCCTCTCCCGGGCCGCCGGGCCATGGCCTTCTCCCGCCGCAGGCCGAAAGTGGATGAGCACCGCGCCGCCGATCCCGGCGCGGTGCGGGCCGGCGCCTTGGCGCTGCTGGCGCGGCGCGAGTACGCCTCCGGCGAGCTGAGGGCGGCGCTGGCCCGCAAGGGCTACGCCGCCGCCGCGGTCGCCGAGGTCGTCTCCGAGCTGGCCGGAGAGCGCCTGCTCGACGACCACCGCTATGCGGAGGTGCTGGTCCGCCAGCTCGCCCAGCGGGGGCAGGGGCCGGCCCGCATCCGCCAGCAGCTGCTGGAGGCCGGCATCAGCGCCGAGCGGGCCGCGCGGGCCATCGAGGAGGGGCCGGACTGGCATGCCCTGGCGCGCGAGGTGCGCGCCCGCAAGTTCGGTGCCGAGGTGCCGCGAGACTGGCCCTCCCGCGCCCGCCAGATGCGTTTTTTGCAATACCGGGGCTTTTCCAACGATCATATCGGTAGTTGCCTGGGCGACGACCCGGGCGTTCCCGATATCGATTCATGACCACCCCCAAGAAGCCCTTCACAGCCGCCGAAATCCGCAGCGCCTTCCTCGACTATTTCGCCCGCCAGGGCCATAGCGTGATCCCGTCGAGCAGTCTGGTGCCGGGCAACGACCCGACCCTGCTGTTCACCAATGCGGGCATGGTGCAGTTCAAGGACGTGTTCCTCGGCAAGGACCCGCGTCCCTATGTGCGCGCGGCCACTTCGCAGCGCTGCGTGCGCGCCGGCGGCAAGCACAACGACCTGGAGAACGTGGGCTATACGGCGCGCCACCACACGTTCTTCGAGATGCTGGGCAACTTCAGCTTCGGGGACTACTTCAAGCGCGACGCCATCCGCTTCGCGTACGAATTCCTCACCGGCACGCTGGGCCTTGATCCCGGCCGCCTGTGGTTCACCGTCTACAAGGACGATGACGAGGCGGCGAAGATCTGGCTGGAAGAGATCGGCGTGCCCGCCGACCGCCTGACGCGGCTGGGCGAGAAGTCCAACTTCTGGTCCATGGGCGACACCGGCCCCTGCGGGCCCTGCAGCGAAATCTTCTTCGACCACGGCCCGGATGTGCCCGGCGGCCCGCCGGGCTCGCCCGACGAGGACGGCGACCGCTACGTCGAAATCTGGAACCTGGTGTTCATGCAGTTCGACCGCGCCGCGGATGGCACCATGACGCCGCTGCCCAGGCCCTCGGTGGACACCGGCATGGGCCTGGAGCGCATCTGCGCCGTGCTGCAGGGCGTGCACTCCAACTACGACATCGACCTGTTCCAGCACCTGATCAAGGCGGCCGCGGGACTGCTGGGCACGGACGAGTTTTCCAGCCCCTCGCTGCGCGTGATCGCCGACCACATCCGGGCCTGCGCCTTCCTGGTGGCCGATGGCGTGACGCCGTCGAACGAGGGCCGCGGCTATGTGCTCCGACGCATCATGCGACGCGCGATGCGCCATGGGCACAAGTTCGGCGCCGCGCCCACCTTCTTCGCGGAACTGCTGCCGACACTCACCGAGGTGATGGGCGATGCCTATCCGGAACTGCGCGAGAAGCAGCAGTTCATCCGCGAGGTGCTGCTGAAGGAGGGCGAGCAGTTCGCCCGCACACTGGCCACGGGCATGAGCCTGCTGGAAGAGGCCATCGCCAACCTTGCCGAGGGGCAGGCCGTGGACGGCACGGTGGTGTTCCGCCTGCACGACACCTACGGCTTCCCGCCCGACCTGACGGCCGACGTGCTGCGCGAGCGCGGTCTCGCTGCCGACATGGAGGGCTACGAGCGCGAAATGGAGGCGCAGCGCGAGCGCGCCCGCGCCGCCAGCCGCTTCGGCGTGGACCTGCGCGCCGGCCCGGACCTGGGCACGGTGACCGATTTCTGCGGCTATGAGCATGTCGACGGCGTGTCCACCGTGGTGGCGCTGCTGAAGGACGGCCAGCCGGTGGACCAGCTCTCCGCGGGCGAGGCCGGCGAGGTGGTGCTGGAGCGCACGCCGTTCTACGCCGAGTCCGGCGGCCAGGTGGGCGACACCGGCGAGCTGACCGCCGACAACGCGCACTTCGCCGTCACCGACACGCGCAAGCGCGGTGGTGCGTTCGCGCATATCGGCGTGCTGACGGGGGGGCCGCTGAAGGTGGGCGACCGCGTCACCGCCACCATCGACCATGCGCGCCGCGAGCGCATCAAGCGCAACCACACCGCCACGCACCTGCTGCATGCGGCGCTGCGCGAGGTGCTGGGCAAGCATGTGCAGCAGAAGGGCTCGCTGGTCGCGCCCGAGCGACTGCGCTTCGACTTCTCGCACTTCCAGGCGGTGACGGCCGAGGAGCTGCGCCGGATCGAGCGGCGCGTGAACGAGGAGATCCGTGCCAACCACGCCGGCGAGATCCGGCAGATGGCCTACGACGAGGCCGTGGCTGCCGGTGCCATCGCGCTGTTCGGCGAGAAGTACGGCGATCGCGTGCGCGTGCTGCGCCTGGGTGATTTCTCGATGGAGCTGTGCGGCGGCACGCACGTGAACCGCACCGGCGACATCGGCCTGTTCAAGATCGTCTCGGAGGGCGGCGTGGCCGCCGGCGTGCGCCGCATCGAGGCCGTCACGGGCGAGGGCGCGGTCGAGTACGTGAACCAGACCGAGGACCTGCTGCGCAACGTGGCCGCGCTGGTGCGCGGTACGCGCGAGGATGTCGTGCAGCGCGTGCAGGACAGCCTCGAGCACGCGCGCGCGCTGGAAAAGCAGGTGCGTGCGCTGAAGGACCGCCTCGCCAGCGGCGCGGGCACCGACCTTGCCGCCGGTGCGCAGGACGTGGGCGGCGTGAAGATTGTCGCAACCACGGTGGACGGCGCGGATGCTGCCGCCCTGCGTACTGCAGTGGACCAGCTGAAACAGCGACTGAAGTCGGCAGTGATCGTGCTGGCTTCGGTGGGTGAAGGAAGCAAGGTCTCGATCGTGTGCGGCGTCACACCGGACCTCGTGGCGCGCGTGAAGGCAGGCGAGGTGGTCGGTGCAGTGGCTGCACAGGTGGGCGGACGCGGTGGCGGGCGTGCGGATTTCGCACAGGCCGGCGGCAGCGATCCGGCTGCGTTGCCTGCAGCGCTTGCCTCAGTCAGGCAACTGGTCGAATCCAGGCTCGCCTGAACTGTCGACCAGTTCCGTGAAGGCCGGTCGGTGGGCGCATTGCCGACTGGCTTTTAGGGGTTTCTCCGATAACCTCTGGTTATTCCGTTTCCGACAATAGCCCCATCCATTGCGAAGGAGCGTACCCCATCATGCTGATTCTGACCCGTCGTGTGGGTGAGGCTGTGGTGATCGGTGAGGAAGTGACCGTGACGGTTCTCGGCGTCAAGGGAAACCAGGTCCGCATCGGCGTCAACGCACCCAAGTCGGTTACCGTCCATCGGGACGAGATCTACGAGCGCATCAAGAACGAGCGCGATGCCGAGCGCACCGCCGCCGACGCCCTGAGCGCCTGATCCCCGCCCGAAGCTTTACCCGTCCAGTTTCGACCAGTTATCATCCCGCGTCTGCCCCGGCAGGCGCGGGATTTTTGTTTCCCGTACCGCGCCGACGACGGAGAGATGGCCGAGTGGTCGAAGGCGCACCCCTGCTAAGGGTGTAAGGGTCAAAAGCCCTTCGAGGGTTCGAATCCCTCTCTCTCCGCCAGTTCCTTTTCCAGACGGGCCGGCCCGGCCCCATCCCCTGGAATCCCTATGCGGGTGATTCCGCCAGCGGCCGGTCACGCCGGTAGCGCTCGTTCCGCGCCAGCAGCACGCCGTTGAAGTTCGCCACGCCCATCTCGAAGCTGCGGGCGATCAGCGTGGCGCGTGCGAGGAACAGCTCGGCGGCCCTGGGCGGGCAGAGGGCCTGCGCGGTCTCGCGGAACAGCTCCAGCCAGCGGTCGAAATGCACGGCATCGACGGGCAGCCTGACGTGCTTGCCCATCGGCGCCCCATGGTAGCGGCCGGTCATCAGCACCACCGAGGACCAGAAGTCGCACATCAGGGCAAGGTGCGCGTCCCAGTTCGCGATCCGCGCAGCGAACACGGGGCCGATCAGCGGGTCCTGTCGCACGCGGTCGTAGAAGCCGTGCACCAGCCGCCGGATCATCGCCTCGTCGATGCCGGTGCCGGCTTGCAGCTGCGCGACCATCCCGGCTCGCCGGATCTGGCCTGGAGTGGGGGTGTCCTCGCTCATCCCGGTATTGGGCCCGTTCCGCGCTGGAAGGTTCCCTGGGCAGTTTGCTGCAGGTGCAGCCGCCGCCGCGCCGTCCTCGTGCGCGTCCCGGACTACCGGTCGCTGGCCCTCCCTCCTACAGATCGCCCGGACGCGCAGGCCTAGGGTTCCAAGTCCCAGCGAACGCACCCGAGGAATCCTCCGCCATGCAATCCACCACCCCTGGCCGCAACCGCACCGGCGCTGCCGTTCACCCTGCAGGCATCAGCCGCATGCTCGAGGCCGTCGAGCAGCTTTCACCCCACGTTCCCATCAGCACTGCGCCCATCGAGGCCGAACGGGTGCGGAACATCGCCGAGGCCGAAAGCATCGGCTCGATTCCCCCGCCGGCCTCGAGGGTGAAGGGCGCAGTGAAGAAGGGCCGGTCGATGCGCCGCGGCGTCAATCCGGACCTGTTCATGGACAAGATCGGCGAACGCATCGCCTTCGAGCGTACGGGCACGCGCCTGTACGACGCGCTGATCTCGAAGTACCTGATGCTCGCGGAGGCCGGTGGCGAGGAGTTGCCCGCGCTGGACTCATTGGCCTTCCAGGACGAGGAGAGCGAGGAGATGCTGACGTGGGGCCGGGAGACCGCCCTGGAGTCGCTGCGCCGCATCCGGTCCGAGGAGCAGGGCCACTTCCTGATGTTGTGCAAGGTGATGATCACGCTCGGCGGCGATCCGACGGCGCAGACGCCCTGCGCCGACGTGATGGCGACCGCGACCATGGGTGTGCTGCAGGTGGTCACCGACCCGCGCACCACGATGGCCCAATGCCTCAACGCCATGCTGGTGGCCGAGCTGGCCGATACGGCGAGCTGGGAACTGCTCGCCGACCTGGCTGCCCGCGCGGGCCAGGACGAGCTGGCCGGGCTGTTCACCGGGGCAATGGGGGCAGAAGAGCAGCACGTCACGGCGGTGCGGGCATGGCTGCGCGCACTGACCGTGGATCGTTCCGGCGCTCCTGCCGTCTGACGCGAGGACAAGGACATGGGCATCAATCTCTACGATGACAGGGGCGTGGAGCTCTCGAAGCAGCGCATGACCTGGAAGGCCATGGCCGGCCGACCCATCAGCAAGCTCGACGACGACGCCTTCACCCGCATGCGCATCATCCTGATGAACGGCGTGGAACTGGACTCCTTGCGCACCAAGCAGGTGGCGCTGCGGTGCAATCGCGAGGCGCGGGTGCCGCTGGCGCAATTGATGCGGGTGGAGCAGCACCAGGCCACGGCGGTGAACTGGCTGATTGGTGCTGACCATTCGCCGCTGGAGACCACCATCGCCTACGAGCAGGTGGCCATCGAGCTGACCTCCTCGGTGGCGCAACTCGAGCCCGATCCATACCTGGCGCAGGCCTACCGCTTCGCGCTGCTGGAGGACTTCGACCACCTGTACCGCTACTCGGCGCTGCTGGACCGGCTGGAAGGCAAGGATGCCGACAACATCCTGCAGGGTTACACGGACATCGTTCCGGGCCGGCCCACCATCGAGCATCACCGGGCGCCGGAGCACGAGCTGGTGCGGCCGTACGAGCCGGGCGCCGCACTGTCCACCAAGCTGCATGCGCTGACGCTGACCGGCGCCGAGTACCAGACACACGATTACTACATGAACATCGGCCCGCTGTTCGCCGACCCGCTGGCCCGGCAGATCTATGCGGAGATCGCCTCGGTGGAGGCACAGCACATCACCCACTACGGCGCGATGCTGAACCCGGACGAGTCATTGCTGGAGAAACTGCTGATCAGCGAGGCCGCCGAGGTATGGACCTATGCGAGCTGCGCCGAGCAGGAGGCGAATCCGCGGATCAAGGCGCTGTGGGAACAGTTCCTGGACTATGAGCTGGGCCACTTCCAGGTGGCGCTGCGGCTGTTCAAGGACATCGAGCGGCGCGACCCGGCCGAGGTGCTGGGGGACGGCGAACTGCCTGCGCGCATCGTCTTCCGCAGCCACCGCGACTTCGTGCGCAAGGTGGTCGAGGAGGAAGTGCAGCTCCGCAAGAACGGCACGGAATTCGTGGACGTGGAGGAGGAGGGCGAAAGCTCGATCGCGTACCGCGAGGCCGTCAATGCCGATGGTTCGCCCTCGAGCATCATTTCTTCCACTTACAGCTGGGAGCCGGGCACCGAGCTGATGCGTGAAGTACCCGCCCGGGCCGCCTGAACCGGAGGAGAAGGCAATGGAAAGGATCGATAAGAACATCGAGGTGAACTGCCCGGTGCGCACGGTGTACAACCAGTGGACGCAGTTCGAGGATTTCCCGAGGTTCATGACCGGCGTGAAGCAGGTGCGCCAGCTCGACGACACCCACGTGCACTGGCTGGCCGAGGTCTGGGGCAAGGACGTGGAGTGGGACGCCGAGATCACCGAACAGGATCCGGATCGGCGCATCTCCTGGCGCAGCACCTCGGGCACGCCCAATGCCGGCACCGTGCGCTTCGAACCGCTGGATGGCGAACGTACGGCGGTGCGGCTGGTGATGGCCTATGAGCCCGTCGACACCGTGGAGAAGGTGGGCGATGCCCTCGGCCTGCTGGAGGCGCGGGTGCAGTCCACGCTGCAGGACTTCAAGAAGTTCATCGAGTCACGCGGCCGCGAGACCGGCCAGTGGCGCGGCGAGGTGGACAAGGGCCAGGCGCACTAGCGCGTCCGCAGGTCAGGCACTGTGCGCGGCTTCGGCCGCGCCGCCCTGGCGCAGCAGCGCCGTACGCACCGCCCATTGCCCGGACGGCGGGACTTCGGCCAGCCACTGGATTTCGCCGGACACATGTGCGGCCACCGGCACGCCATCGCGCAGCAGGAACCGGTTGCCCGCCAGCGCCGGCAGGCGCTCGCCAGGCGTGACGATGCCCAGCAGGTTCAGCGGGTCCGCGGCAGTGAGCGATACCAGCACTCCATCCGTGGGCCGCTGGCGCATGGCGCGCAGTGCCGTGACTGCCTCGGGCAGGGCGTACTGCTCGCCGGTGACACCGGCGACGAAGCGCCCGCCGCGCACATGTCCCTGCGCCTCGAGCCGGCGCAGCGTGCGCAGCAAGGCATGCCAGGGCGGCAGCCACGGCGCTTCGCGCGCGAGGATGCGGCGGAACACCACGCCGTAGCGTTGCAGCAGTCGCCACGCGACCTGCTCCAGCAGCATTGCTTCCTCGCTGGCTGAAGGAGCCGCCGGTGCCGTGTCTTCGCCAGGCAGGGCGCGCACCAGGCTCCAGCGGCCGGCTTCCTCCAGGCCCGCCAGCGCGATGCGGCGGCCACGGGAAGCCAGGCGGCGCCTGGTCTGCAGCGGCATCAGCAGCGCGCGCAGGCCGCCGAAGCTGTCGGCACTCACCATCCCCGCAGCCACCAGCTCGCCCAGCGCGCTCTCGGCCTGGGATCCCAGCAGGCCGCTGCCCAGCTTCAGCTCGTCGAAGAACGAGGCGCCGCGCGCGCGCAGCTGCTGTGCCATGGCCTGCGCGGCCGCCGACAGCTGCGCATCCCCGCGCTGTGCCTGTGCCAGCTCGCGCCACAGTGGCAGGCGCGAACGCGACAGCAGCGCAATGGGCGTGGTTCGCACCGGCCCGGCCACCGAGCCCCTGGGCGCGTCCAGGCGCGCCCACACCACGCGGCCGGAAAGGCACAGCGTGTCCAGCCACGCGGGGTCGTAGGCCTGCATGCGTGCCGGCAACACGTCGCGTTCCCAGGCCACGGCGGGAAGCTCGAATCCTTCCAGCTGCTCGATGATCCCGGCCAGGGCCTGCGGTCCCTCGCCCTGCGGCCGCCGCGTCACACCCTGCCATTCGAGCAGGAAGCGCATGAATTCGGCCGTGGATGCCGGCTCGATCTGCGCCCGCAGCGTGCGGATGGTGTAGCGGCTGATGCGTGCCAGCAGGCGCCGCTCGCACCATTCGGGCGAGGCAGGCGTCGCGGACGGGCTGAACTGGCCGCGCATCACGAAGCCCTCGGCTTCCAGCGCCAGCAAGGCAATTTCCACGTCCGCCGGCTCGAGCGCCAGCGCCGAGGCCAGACCGGCCGTGGTCACCGGGCCCACGGCCTGCAGGCGGCCGCGCAGCAGCTCGCGCACGGCGGTTGGCCGGTCGGCGATGCGGTCGAGAAAACCGGCGGGAATGTCGATCCGCGGATCGGCATGCGCATCCGGGTGTACATGCGCGGCCAGCGGCAGCTGCTCGGCTGAGACCCAGAACTCACGGTCCGGCGCCAGTACCAGCCGCGTGGCCCGCCGCGCACGCTGCAGCTCCTCGAAGTACGGCAGCCAGTCGGCGCGCGCCACCGGCCCGTTTGCGCGGCCCTCGGGCACGGGCAGCAGGCCCAGCAGCATCAATGCATCGTGCAGCTCGTCGGCATTGGCCGGATCGGGCCAGGCCTCCCCGCGCACCTCCGCGATGGCCGCCGGGTCGAGCCGGCCGAATTCGGCCGCGCTCTGCGGGTCGAGCCAGCGGCGCGCGGCCACGGCCTGGGTGCGACGCTCCTCCAGCGGGGCGTCATCGAGGAAGGCGTAGGGACGCGCCGACAGGACCTCCATGGCCAGCAGGGAGGGCTGTGGCAGGTCGCGGGTGACCACCTGCACCTTGCCGTCCTCGATGCCTTCCAGCAGCGCCACCAGGCCGTCGATGTCCATGGCCTCATGCAGGCAATCGTGCAGGGTCTGGCGCACCAGCGGATGGTCCGGAATCTCCCGCGGGCCGCTGATGTTCTCCAGGCACGCGAGCTGGTCCGGGAACACCACCGAGACCAGGTCCTCGGCCGCCATGCGCAGCAGCGGCGGCGGAGTCTTCTTGCCGCCGCGGAAGGTCTTCACCGCCAGCGAGATGGTGGCGTTCCAGCGCCAGCGGGTCTGGAACAGCGGCGAGTCGAGCACGGCCTGCACCAGCACGTCGCGCACGGTGCGGCTGTTGAGGAACTTGACCACGTCCTCGAGCGGGAAGCTGTGTGTCTCGCCGAGCGAGAGCACGATGGCGTCCTCGGTGGCCGCGGCCTGCAGCTCGAAGTTGAAGCTCTGGCAGAAGCGCTTGCGCAAAGACAGGCCGAAGGCGCGGTTGATGCGTGCCCCCAGCGGGCAGTGCACCACCAGCTGCATGCCGCCGGCCTCGTCGAAGAACCGCTCGATGACCAGCGTTCGCGCCGTGGGCAGCGTGCCCAGCGTGGCCTTGGCGGTGGCGAGGTATTCCACCAGCTGCCGCGCCGCGCTGGCTGGCAGTGCGTGCCGCTCGCGCACCTGGCAGATGCAGCGTTCCAAGGTCTCCGGCGCGAGGTCGGGCAGTGCCGCATCGACCTCGCGGCGCAGCCGCGACACCGCCGCCGACAGCTCATCGGTGCGCGCCGGGGCCTCGCCCAGCCAGAACGGAATGGTGGGCGGCTGTCCAGCCGCATCCTCCACGCGCACCTTGCCGGCCTCCACGCGCAGGATGCGATAGGAGGTATTGCCGAGCTGGAACACGTCGCCGGCCATGCTCTCGACGGCGAAGTCCTCGTTCAGCGTGCCGACCATCACGCCTTGGGGTTCCAGCACCACCTGGTAGTCAGCGTTCTGGGGGATGGCGCCGCCGCAGGTAATGGCGGTCATGCGCGCGCCGCGGCGCGCCCGCAGGCGGCCGTTGACCGCATCCCGGTGCAGGTAGGCGCTCTGCCGGCCACGGCGCGTGGCGATGCCCTCGGAGAGCATGCGCACCAGTTCGTCGAAGGCGCTGCGCTCGAGGTTGCGGTAGGGCCAGGCGCGGCGCACCAGCGCGAACAGCTCGTCCTCGCCGCGCTCGCCGCAGGCCACCTCGGCCACGATCTGCTGCGAGAGCACGTCCAGCGGCGCTTCGGGCACGTGCAGCCTGTCCAGCTCGCCGCCGCGCACGGCATCGAGCAGGGCGGTGCACTCCACCAGTTCATCGCGTGACAGCGGCAACAGCCGTCCCTTGGGCACGCCGAGCACGGCGTGGTTGGCGCGGCCCACGCGCTGCAGGAAGGCGGAGATCGAGCGCGGCGAGCCGATTTGGCACACCAGTTCCACCTCGCCGATGTCGATGCCCAGTTCCAGCGAGGCCGTGGCCACCAGCGCGCGCAATTCGCCGGACTTGAGCTTCTGCTCGGCCTCGAGCCGCTGCTCGCGTGCCAGGCTGCCGTGGTGTGCGGCGATGTGGCTGGCGCCGATGCGCTCGGACAGGTGGCGCGTCACGCGCTCCACCATGCGGCGGGTATTGGCGAAGATCAGCGTGGTGCGGTGTTCCTCGACCAGCCGCGCGATCTGGTCGTAGAGGTTGCTCCACACCTCGTTCGACATCACCGCTTCCAGCGGCGAGTCCGGCAGCACCAGCGCAAGGTCGCGCTTGCGCACGTGGCCGGCGTCGACGATGGTGCACGTGCCGGCAGCGCCGGTGAGGAAGCGGCCCACTTCGGCGATGGGCTTCTGCGTGGCCGACAGGCCCACGCGCTGCAGCCTGCCGCCGGCCACGTCCGCCAGCCGTTCCAGCGTCAGCGCCAGGTGCGCGCCGCGCCGGGTGGCGGCCACCGCGTGGATCTCGTCCACGATCACCGTGCGCACGCCGCCGAGCATGCGGCGGCCGGAGTCTGCCGTGAGCAGCAGGTACAGCGACTCCGGCGTGGTGACCAGGATGTGCGGCGGCTTCTTCAGCATGGCCGCGCGCTCGGCCTGCGGCGTGTCCCCGGTGCGCACCTGGCTGGTGATCTCCGCTGCCTCGATGCCCATCTCCGCCAGCGCGCGGCGGCAGCCGGCCAGCGGTTCCTCCAGGTTGCGGCGGATGTCGTTCGACAATGCCTTCAGCGGCGACACGTACACCACCTGCACGCCGGGCACGGGCTCGCCGGCCGCCGCCTGGCGCACCAGCGTATCGATGGCGGAGAGGAAGGCCGCCAGCGTCTTGCCCGAGCCGGTGGGCGCCGCGATCAGGGTGTGGCGCCCGCCGGCGATGGCCGGCCACGCGGCGGCCTGCGCGGCAGTGGGTTCAGCGAAGGTGCTGGAGAACCAGCGGCTGACTGCGGGATGGAAGAGGCTCAGCGGCACGGCGGGGGCTGCGGGCGGGGAAGGACTCCATGCTACCCCCGGCCGGCGCGCAGTTGTGGCGGACACTGACGCTGCACTGCAGCAGCCGCGCGGGCGCCCGGGCGGAGCCGCGGACCCCGGCGCCCGGGGCGGCCTGCCCGACGCTCAGCGGGCCTCGTTGCGCCCGTAGAAGTGCACGCCGATCTCGATCGGCCCGCGGCCCTGCTGGGCGCGGCGCTGGTTGGTGTCGCGCAGCGAGTACACGCAGCCGCAGTACTCCTGCTGGTAGAACTGCTCGCGCTTGCTGATCTCGATCATGCGCTGTGCGCCGCCGCCCTTGCGCCAGTTGTAGTCCCAGTAGACCAGCCCGGGATAGCGCGAGGCCGCGCGCACGCCGCAGCCGTTGATCTGGTTCATGTTCTTCCAGCGGGAGATGCCCAGCGAGCTGGTGATCATCGGGAAGCCGTGCTCGTGCGCATACAGCGCCGTGCGCTCGAAGCGCATGTCGAAGCAGGCGGTGCAGCGCGCGCCGCGCTCGGGCTCGTTCTCCAGCCCCTTCACTCGCTGGAACCAGTTGCTGGTGTCGTAGTCCGCATCGACGAACTCGATGCCGTGCTTCTCCGCGAAGCGGATGTTCTCTTCCTTGCGCAGCAGGTATTCCTGCTTCGGATGGATGTTCGGGTTGTAGAAGAAGATCGTGTACTGGATGCCCGAGGCCAGCAGCGCCTCCATCACCTCGCCGGAGCAGGGCGCGCAGCAGGAATGCAGCAGCAGCGGCCCGTCGACGGGCGGCTGGAGCTTCGGGCGGACGAGGGTATCGGTGCTCATCGGGTCATCAAGGTCGGGGGCAGCGGCCCCGGGTCGAGGGCCGGGATTCTACCCGCATCGCGTCCCTGCTGCCGGCAGGGGCCCATGGGGGCGGGGGCAAGTGCTGGCCGCAGCCGCTTCTGGCGTGTGGCCTGGCGTTCCGCCCTCTAGAATCCTGCACATGCCAAGGATCCTTCTGCTGTTCTGCACCCTGCTGCTGGCAGGGCCCGTAGTCCAGGCAGCGGCGCCCGCGCCCCGCGACCTGAACCACAACCGTCGCGTGGATCCCTACGAGGATCCGCGCCGGCCGGTGGCCGAGCGGGTGGCCGACCTGCTCTCGCAGATGACCCTGGAGGAGAAGATCGGCACGCTGCTCCATGGCAGCGCGGCTTCGGCCGCCGGCGGCGGCTACGACCTGGCGGCGATGGAGGAGCGCATCAAGAACCGCCACGTCACCAGCTTCGTCACCCGGCTCGAGCTGCCCCCGCGCGAGTTCGCGCGGCAGAACAATGCCCTGCAGCAGATCGCGGCAGGCACACGGCTGGGAATTCCAGTCACCATCAGCTCCGACCCGCGTCATCACTTCCAGGGCGTGGAGGGCGCCAGCCATGCCGGCGGGCGCTTCTCGCAGTGGCCCGAGGCGCTGGGCCTGGGGGCCATCGGCAACGTCCAGACGGTGCGCCGCTTCGCCGACATCGTGCGCCGCGAGTACCGCGCCGTGGGCATCGCGATGGCACTGTTCCCGCAGGCGGACCTGGCCACCGAGCCGCGCTGGCCGCGGCTCACGGGCACCTTCGGCGCCGACCCGGAGCTGGTGTCGCGGCTCAATGGTGCCTACGTGGAGGGACTGCAGGGCGGGCCGGACGGCCTGCGCCGCGACGGCGTGGCGGCCATCGCCAAGCACTGGGTGGGATACGGCGCCGCGCCCGAGGGCTTCGACGCGCACAACTACTACGGCCGCGAGGCGCGCCTGGATGATGCCAGCCTGGCCATGCACGAGCGCGCCTTCGAGGATGCGCTGCGGCGGCGCGTGGCCGGGGTGATGCCGGCCTATCCCATCCTGCGCGGCGTGACCCAGGATGGCGTGCCCATCGAAGCGGTGGCGCCGGGCTTCAACCGCCAGCTGCTGCAGGACCGGCTGCGCGTGAAGCATGGCTACGAGGGCCTGCTGCTTTCGGACTGGGCCATCGTCAATGACTGTCCCGAGCGCTGCCGCGCGCCCACGGCCGAGGCGCCGCAGACCCCGCCGTTCATTGCCACGCCCTGGGGCATGGAGAACGCCACCCGCGCCGAGCGTGCGGCGCGCGCGCTGCTGGCCGGCATCGACCAGATCGGCGGCCTGGATGATCCCGCCCCGCTGAAGGAGGCCGTCGAGCGCGGACTGGTTCCAATGCAGCGCATCGACGAGGCCGTGGTGCGGGTGCTCACGCTCAAGTTCCAGCTCGGCCTGTTCGACCAGCCCTTCGTCGACGAGCCGCGCGCTGCGCAGGTGGTGGGGCAGGCGTCCTGGCGCCGCCTCGGCGAGCGCGCACAGCGCGAGTCGCAGGTGCTGCTGGACAACCGCGAGGGCCTGCTGCCGCTGCGCGGCCCGCGGCTGCGCGTCTGGCTGCACGGCATCTCACCGGCGGCGGCGCGCAGCGCCGGCCTGGTGGTGGTGGAGGAGCCGGCCGGGGCCGATGTGGCGCTGCTGCGGATGGCCACGCCGTTCGAGCGGCTGCATCCGCATCACTTCTTCGGTGCGATGCAGAACGAGGGCAGGCTGGATTTCCGCCCCGGCGATGCGGGTTACGACGCGCTGATGGCGCTGCCGGCGGACCTGCCGGCGGTGGTGGCCGTGGACATGGACCGGCCCGCCATCCTGGCGGCCTTGCGCGACCGGGCCACGGCGCTGCTGGCGCTGTTCGGCGCCAGCGACGCTGCGCTGCTCGACGTGCTCACCGGCAAGGCCACGCCGCGCGGCCGCCTGCCGCTGAACCTGCCCTCGTCGATGCAGGCGGTCGAGGCCCAGGACCCGGCGCTGCCCGACGACGACGTGGCGCCGTTGTTCCCGCGCGGCTACCGCGCGGACATCTCGGCATGGCGCTGAGCGGCCGGGCTGCTCAGTCGCTGATCGATCGCCCGCGGGTCTCGCGCACCAGCAGTCCTCCGATCACCACGGTGGCCAGCGCCACGATGATGGGATACCAGAGCCCGCTGTAGATGTTGCCCGTCTGCGCCACGATGGCGAAGGCCGTGGTGGGCAGCAGGCCACCGAACCAGCCATTGCCGATGTGGTAGGGCAGGGACATCGAGCTGTAGCGGATGCGCGTGGGGAACATCTCCACCAGCATGGCGGCGATGGGCCCGTAGACCATGGTCACGTAGATCACCAGCAGCGTCAGGATGGCCACCACCAGCGGCCGGTTCACGCGGCCGGGATCGGCCGCGGCCGGATAGCCGGCATCGGCAACGGCCCGCGACAGCTCGGTGCGGAAAGTGGCCTCGCGCGCCGCCAGCGCATCGCCACCGAGGGTCCTGGCGTCGAAGGACTCGATGATGCGGTCGCCGATCTGGATGCGCGCCACGCCGCTGGAGGCGATGGTGTCGTAGTTCACCGAGGCATTGGCCAGCGCCTGCTTGGCCACGTCGCAGGAACTGGTGAACTTCTTGGTGCCGGTGGGGTTGAACTGGAAGGAGCATTCGCGCGGGTCGGCGTGCAGCGTCACCGGCGAGGCGGCCAGCGCCGCGGCAAGCTGCGGGTTGCCTGCGGCGGTCAGCGCCTTGAACAGCGGGAAGTAGGTCAGCGCCGCCAGCAGGCAGCCAGCCAGGATGATGGGCTTGCGGCCGATGCGGTCGGACAGCGCGCCGAACACGATGAAGAAGGGCGTGCCGAGGATCAGCGCCAGGCCGATCAGCAGGTTCGCCTGCGCGCCGTCCATCTTCAGCATCTGGGTGAGGAAGAACAGCGCGTAGAACTGGCCCGTGTACCAGACCACGGCCTGGCCGGCGGTGAGGCCGAACAGCGCGATCAGCACCACCTTCAGGTTGGGCCAGTGGCCGAAGGACTCGCGCAGCGGCGCCTTGGAGGCGCGGCCCTCGGCCTTCATCTGCCTGAAGACCGGCGATTCCTCCATCGACAGGCGGATCCACACCGACAGTGCCAGCAGCACGGCGGAAAGCAGGAAGGGCACGCGCCAGCCCCACTCCTGGAAGGCTTCCTCGCCCAGCAGCGTGCGCGTGCCGAGGATCACCATCAGCGACAGCAGCAGGCCCAGCGTGGCGGTGGTCTGGATCCACGAGGTGTGCGCTCCGCGCTTGCCCGCGGGGGCGTGCTCGGCCACGAAGGTGGCCGCGCCGCCGTACTCGCCGCCCAGCGCCAGTCCCTGCAGCAGGCGCAGCACGATCAGTGCCGCCGGCGCCGCCACGCCCAGCGTGGCATAGCCGGGCAGCACGCCTACCAGGAAGGTGGAGGCGCCCATGATCAGGATGGTGACCAGGAAGGTGTGCTTGCGCCCGACGATGTCGCCCAGCCGGCCGAACACCAGCGCGCCGAAGGGCCGCACGATGAAGCCCGCGGCAAAGGCCAGCAGGGCGAAGATGAAGGCCGAGGTCTCGTCCAGCGCCGAGAAGAACTGGCGCGCGATGATGGCCGCCAGTGATCCGTACAGGTAGAAGTCGTACCACTCGAACACGGTGCCCAGAGATGAGGCGAGCACGACCTTGCGTTGCGAGGCTGGAGCGCTCATGCGGCGGAAGACCCCCGGCTTGTTGTTGTCAGGTACGGGCCAGCGCCGCCGCGGGTGCGATCAGCGGCCGGGCGGGTTGCGACCGGCCATCAGCGCCTTGATGGGCTCGATGACCGCCTGGGCCCAGATCTCGTATCCCTTCGGGCCCGGATGCAGCAGGTCGCTCATCACGTCGTTGGGGATGTTGCCTTGCGCGTCGAGGAACTTCTCGCCGATGTCCATGTAGAACACGCGGCGTCCGTCATCCAGGCGCGAGATGATGTTGTTGATCTCGCGGATGGTGTCACGCACCGGGTCGCCGGGGCGGCTGCGGGGGAACACGCCCAGCAGCAGGATGCGCGCTTCCGGGAAGCTCTTCTGCAACTGCAGCACCACCGCGCCGATGCCCTCGGCGATCTCCGGCGCCGTGTTGCGCATGGTGTTGTTGGTGCCGATCATCAGCATCACGGCGCGCGGCTTGAAGCCTTGTCCCTCGCCGTTCTGCAGCCGGTACAGCACGCCCTGGGTGGTGTCGCCGGCGATGCCGAAGTTGGCCACCTTCCACTGGCCGAAGTACTTGTCCAGCACCGGCTTGCCGGCGAAGGGACCCTCGGCATTGCGCCAGAAGTCGGTGATCGAGTCGCCCATGAACAGCAGTTCGGCATCGCCCTGGCGCGCCACGGCGAGGTTGGCTTCGTGCTTGGCGCGGAACTGCGGCGACAGCGCCGGCAGGATGGCGGTGTTGGGTTCGGGCGGGCGCACCTGCAGCAGCGCGGGATACTTCTGCAGCAGCGCGCGCGTGTTCGCATCGGCCTTCGATACGAAATCCGCAAAGGCCTTGCGTGCGGCCTCGACTTCGGCCTCGGAGGGACGCGGGATGGCCACCTGCGGCGGCACGGGGGCCGGCACCGCACCGGGAGGCGGGGGCGGCGGGCCGAAGCCCTGGGCGTGGACCATGGCAGTACCGCCCAGCGCGAGCGCGGCGAGCGCCCCCAGCAGCGGACGGCGGAACGATGCGGCAGCGGAATTGCGCGTCATGTGGATCCCCCCTTTGGTATGGCGCGCGCCGATCATAGCGCGGCCGCGCCTTCCTGCAGCAGCCCCGCGGGCCGGCCCGGGAGGCCGGTCACTGTCCCGCGATGTCCTGCCGGCCGGAAACCGGGTTGGGATAGTGGTAGGGCGGTACGAACACCTCGGGGAAGGCACCGTACTTCACCGTGGCATCCGAGTCCGGCTCCAGGTTCTCCAGGTGGCCGGGCAGCGGCACTGCGCCCTTGTTCCAGCCGCGGTCGTAGTCCACGTAGAAGGTGATGAAGGAGTGCAGCTTGCTGATCTTCCACACCCCGTCTTCCTTCACGTACTCGTTCTCGTACACGGCATCGCCCCAGCGGGCTTCCTTGCCGAGGTGCCCCACCTGCATGAAGGAGCGCCAGCGCGCCTTCGCGCTCTGGCCGTCCGCGGCCACATGGATCACCGGCTGCAGCTGCAGGTGGTTGAACAGCCGCCCGTACTCCGCCGGGCCCAGCGCGTGCAGGTATTCGCGGATGCGCTCCTGGCCGACGAACTGGCCGCGGCCGGCGATTTCCAGCGTGGCGTTGCGCGAGAACAGGTCGGCGGCGTGGTCCCACTGGGACTTGTCCACGTAGTAGCCGTAGATGGACTGCAGGTTGAGGATGGCCAGGTGGTCCTCGGCGCGCTGCGCCTGCGCGCGCAGCGCGGAGACTTCCGCCTCCAGCGCGGCGATCCGCGCATCACCGGACGAGCAACCGGCCATCAGCGCCAGCGCGCAGAACAGGGCGAGGGCAGGCGCGCCACGCGGGGCGCCGCCGGCAGACCAGCACGACTTCATGTGGATATCCCTCCCGTATGACAGGCCTGCAAGGATAGCGGCGGCGGGTCTTCAGTGTTCGCCGAAATCCAGCGGCAGGCCGACGTAGTTCTCGGCGATGGTGCGCAGGCCGGCCTCGGAGTTCAGCAGGTAGTCCAGTTCGGCCCGCTGGAACTTCGCGGCGATGGGGCCCTCGTCCGGGAACTTGTGCATCAGGTTGGTGAACCACCACGAGAAGCGCTCGGCGCGCCACACGCGACGCAGGCAGCGCGCGGAGTAGTGGTCGATGCCGGCGCTGCTCTTGTCCTGGTAGTACTCGACCAGCGCGGCGGAAAGGTACTTCACGTCGGTGGCGGCCAGGTTCAGGCCCTTGGCGCCGGTGGGCGGCA
>CAYVZE010000025.1:0-32928 GCA_964455685.1 uncultured Steroidobacteraceae bacterium | reverse complement strand
CGCGCTGCATGAACAGGTCGGGGATCCAGTTGGCCAGGTTCAGGTGGTGCGTGCGCCGGCCCTCGTCGCCGGTGTTGTCACGCAGCTCGAGGAAGCTCTCGATGTCGGCGTGCCAGGGCTCCAGGTACACGCAGGCGGCGCCCTTGCGCTTGCCGCCCTGGTTCACGGCCGCGACCGAGGAGTCCAGCGTCTTCAGCCACGGCACGATGCCGTTGGACAGGCCGTTGGTGGAGCGGATCAGCGAGCCTTCCGAGCGCACGCGGTGGAACGCGATGCCGATGCCGCCGGAGAACTTCGACAGCATCGCGACGTCCTTGTACTTGTCGTAGATGGAGTCGAGCGAGTCCTGCGGCGAGTCGAGCAGGAAGCAGCTGGAGAGCTGCTCGTGGCGCGTGCCGGAGTTGAACAGCGTCGGCGAGCTGGGCACATAGTCCAGGCTCGACATCAGGTCGTACAGCTCCAGCGCCTCCTGCACGCTGGTGGACAGCGCCACCGCGATGCGCAGCCAGAAGTACTGCGGCGTCTCGATCACCAGGCGGCGGGTCGGGTGCTTGAGCAGGTAGCGGTCGTACAGCGTGCGCAGGCCGAAGTACTCGAGCTTGTAGGTGCGGGTCGGGTCGACGGCGTCGTTGAGCTTGCGGGCATGCGCCTCGACGAAGTTCAGCACGCGGTCGTTGATCAGGCCCACGTCGTAGCCCATGCGGATGGACTGCGAGAACGAATACACGCCCTGGCCCTGCACTTCCTTGTCGATGAAGCCGGACAGCAGGCGCGCGGCCAGCTGCGAGTACTCGGGCTCCTCGACGATGAAGGAGGCGGCGGTGCGGATCGACAGCTCGTCGAGCTCGCGCGTGGTGGCGCCGTCGTACAGGCCGGCGATGGTCTTCAGGGCGACGCGCATGGCGTCGACTTCCTGCAGGCCGTCGCAGCAGCGGCTGACCGCCCGCACGATCTTGTTGACGTCGACGGGCTCGCGCTCGCCGCTGCGCTTGGTCACGGACATCACGCTGCGTCCGGCCTGCGGCGGCGTCAGGCGGAAGTCGTTCTGGGCGGGGCGCGTCGGCGCGGCGGCCTGGACAGGGGTGGTTTCTGACATCTTGTTCGACTCCCTCGGCATTCCTGGGCATCCGCGCCCGGCTGGGCTACCGGCGCGGACGGCTGCGGCGAGGTGCTGCGGACTTCCGGATCGCGGCGAAAAGCAGCCCGTGGGAGTCCAACGGGACCCCCGGGTTATGTCGCAAGCTGATCCGGTCACCGCTGCGAGGCAGTTCCGGAATCCCCCCGCCGGGTGGTCACCGGATCGACCTCTTTGGCCCACCCCGGACACCAAGTCTTGGGGGGAGCACCGCTGGCAAACACAAGATATGGGGAGGGGACTGTGTCGTCAAGCACAATTCCCGACTATCGATTGCCCGGGAAAATGCAGCCGTGACAGTGGTTTACACGCACTCCTGCAGGGGCGCGCCGGGGCGTCCGCGGGACACCGCCGACAAGGGGGATTCTGGCGCGGAAAATGGTCCGGGAACAGCCTTTACAATCCCCCCATGACTCGTTCCCGCCGCTCCTGAGGAGCCGTGGCACCGGGGGCGCCACTGAACCGGCCCTGAGAGCCGGCCGACCAACTGCTGCAGGAGTCCGTGTTGTCCGTCCGTCCTGATTCCCTGCCCGGCGCGCTGTATCGCACGCTGTGGCGCTGGCACTTCTACGCCGGCCTTTTCGTGCTGCCCTTCGTGATCGTGCTGGCGCTGTCCGGCTCGGTGTTCCTGTTCAAGCCGCAGATCGAGCGCTGGGAGGAGAAGGCCTTCCAGGGCCTGCCGGCCACCTCGGCGGTGGCGGCCAGCCAGCAGGTGCAGGCGGCGCTGGCGGCCTACCCCGGCGCCCACCTGCACAGCTACCGGCTGCCGCGCGACCCCGGCGACGCGGCGATGGTGCACCTGGCGCAGGCCGACGGCCGCATGGTGGATGTGTTCGTTTCGCCACGGGGCGAGGTACTGGGCAGCCTGGACAGCCAGCGGCGCATCGTGGAGGTGGCCCGGCGCCTGCACGGCCAGCTGCTGCTGGGCTCGCGCGCCAGCATGGTGGTGGAGCTGGTGGCCTGCTGGGCCATCGTGATGATCCTCACCGGCCTGTACCTCTGGTGGCCGCGCGGCCGCGGCCCGGCCGGCGTCCTCTGGCCCCGGCGCGGCCGGCTGCTGCGCGACCTGCACGCGGTGACCGGCTTCTGGGTCAGCGCCTTCGCGCTGGTGCTGCTGCTCACCGGCCTGCCGTGGACCGAAGTGTGGGGACGCACCTTCCAGGCCGTGCGCCAGCAGGCCGGCTGGGTGCGCGGCGCGCCGCAGTGGAGCATCGGCGATGCGCCAGTGGCCGCGCCGGCCGCACACCACGCGCATGATCACGACCATGCCGCCATGGATGCTCACGGCACCCCGGCGGACCTGGCCCATTTCGACCACATCGTGGCCCGCAGCCGGCGCGAGAACCTCGCCTATCCCGCCATCGTGCTGGCGCCCGGCGCGGTGCTGTTCGGGCCGCCCTCGAAGGACTGGACGGTCACCTCGCTGGTGCAGAACCGGCCGCTGGGCGCGCGCATCACCTTTGATGCCCGCACCGGCGCGGAGACCTCGCGCGAGCGCTTCGCCGACCGGCATGTGATTGACCGCGTGATCGGCTACGGCCAGGCCTGGCACGAGGGCGCGCTGTTCGGCGTGGCCAACCAGGTGATCGGCCTGCTGACCGCGCTGGCGCTGGTGACCATGGGCGTGAGCGCCTTCCTGATGTGGCGCCGGCGGCGCCCGGCGGGACAGCTGGGCGTGCCCACGCCACCGGTGCAGAGCGGCCGGCCGGGGATGCTGACGGTGGCGATGCTGGTGCTGGCGGCGCTGCTGCCGCTGCTGGCTGCATCGCTGCTGGTGATGTGGGTGTTCGACCGGGTGCTGCCGTGGATCAGCCCGGCGGCGGCGCGGTGGCTGGGGATCACGCGCGCGGCGACGGCGGGCAAGTGAGCGCTGGCGCGCTGGCAGCGGCCACTGGCTGCCAGCGACTGCCGTCAGTCCTCCGGGTCGTCCCCGGGATACCGCTCCAGCCCCGGCCTTCGCGCCAGCTTGCGCTGCAGTGAACGGCGATGCGTGCCGAGCAGACGCGCCGCCGCGGACACATTGCCGCCCGTCTCCGCCAGCGCCTGCTGGATGTACTCCCACTCCACCCGCGCCAGCGGCACCATGGTGCTCTCCGGCGCCGGCGGCGCGGCCTCCTCGCCGCGCAGCGTGGCGGCGATGGCCTCGGCCGTCACCGGCTTCATCAGGTAGTGGTCCGCGCCGCGCTTGATGGCCTCCACCGCGGTGGCCACGCTGGCATAGCCGGTCAGCAGCACCACCCGCATGTCGGCGCGGATGGCCTTCAGCGGCGCGATCAGGTCCAGCCCGGACTGTTCGCCGAGCTTCAGGTCCACCAGTGCGAACTGCGGCCTGTGCTCGCGCGCCAGCGCCAGCGCATCCTCCACGCGCTGCGCCAGCAGGGCCTCGAAGCCGCGCCGGCGCAGCGAACGCTGCAGCGTCTTCAGGTACAGCAGGTTGTCGTCGACCAGCAGGCCGGGCTCGTTGCTCATGCGGCCTCCACCACGGGCAGCTCGAAGGACACCACCACGCCCCGGCCGTCTGGCGCCGGCCGCATCGACAGCGTGCCGCCCAGCCGCTCGACCGTGGCATGCGACAGCGCCAGGCCGATGCCCATGCCGCCGGGCTTGCTGGTGCGGAACAGGCGGCCGGGCAGCAGCGGCTCGGCCTCATCGAGCCCGGGGCCGTAGTCGCGGATCGAGGCCGACAGGCCGCGGCCGCTGGCCGCAAGATGCAGGTCCACCTGCGACACGCCGGCCTGGCCGCTGGCGTCGGCGGCATTGTTCAGCAGCGCCTGGATCAGGTGGCCCACGGCCGGGTCGATGCGGCCCAGGCCGGCAGTGGAACCGGAACGGCGCAGGTCCACCGTGGGACGCACCAGCCGCCAGCGCTCGATCACGCGATCCAGGTCGATGCCGGCGGCACTGCCCTCGCCGGCCTCGGCGGGACTGGCCAGCTCGCGCACACGATCGCGGCAAACATCCAGCAGCCGGTGCAGGGTGGTGAAGTCCTCGCGCTGCGACTCGCCGGCCTCGGCGGCCATCTCCTCCACCATCAGCGTCATCGTGCCCAGCGGCGTGTTCAGTTCATGCGCCACCGAGGCGGCGTGCGTGGCCAGGGCCAGGATGCCCTCGTTGCGCGCGAAGCGCTCGCGCAGCCGCGCCACCTCGCGCTCGCGCCGGCGCCAGTCGGCCGCGATGCGCGTGAGGAAACCCAGCACCACCACCGCCGACACCAGGAAGTTCACCAGCATGCCCAGCTTGTGCAGGCTGAAGGCATCGCCAAAGGTGCCATGCACATGCGGCAGAGGTCGGGCCAGCAGCGCCGACACCACGTAGCCGCCGATGCTGGCCACGGCCATGGCCAGCACCCATCGACCCGGCAGCGCCAGGATGGAGAAGGCGATGGGCAGCAGGAACAGCGAGGAGAAGGGGTTCTCGATGCCGCCGGAGAAGCCCACCATCCACGCCAGCACCACCACGTCCACCAGCATGTGGCCGAACACCTCGCCGTCCACGGGTTCTGGCCCGCCGCGCGCGCGCAGGGTGGCGTAGACATTGAACAAGGCCAGCGCGCCCACGCCGGCCCACAGCGGCAGCGCCGGCAGCGCGATCTGCAGGGGTCCGGTGACCAGCCAGATGGTCAGCGCCTGGCCTGCGATGGCCAGCCACCGCAGGTTGCACAGCACTCGCAGCAGTGGACGGGAGGCGCGATACAGCATCGGCGGGATACTAGCCGAAGCCTTGCGCGCATCGGGCGCGGCGGGTGCGACAGTCTGCCGCATCCCCGGCCCGCAGGGTGGTTCCTAGAATCCGGGCCGGAGCCGTCCCGAGAACGGCGATTTGCATGAGACGAGATTGATGCCCGCCCTGTCCCTGCGCTTGTGTATCCGCAGCCTGCTCGCCCTTTCCCCGCTGCTCCCCCTGCCCGCCATCGGCGTCGAGCCGCGCAACCAGACGCTGGAGACCGTGGTGGTGTCGGCGGACCGCATCGAGGCGCAACTGGCGGCCGAGCGCGAGCGGACCCCCGGCGCGGTGACCCTGCTGGACGCGGAGGAATTCCGCAGCCGCAGCGTGACGCAGCTGGCCGACATGCTGCGCTACGTGCCCGGCGTCTGGGCCGAGAGCTACAACGGCAATGACGACGTGTTCTATTCCAGCCGCGGCTCCAACCTCGACGCCACCGACTACGACAAGAACGGCATCCGCTTCATGCTCGACGGCCTGCCGGTCAGCGGCGCCGACGGCAACAACCACAACCGCGCGCTCGACCCGCAGAACGCCCGCTACGTCACCGTGGCGCACGGCGCCAATGCGCTGGCCTACGGAGCCGCCACGCTGGGCGGCGCCATCGACATCACCTCGCCCACCGCGCGCGACAGCGCGCCGCTGGCCGCGGGCATCTCGGCCGGCAGCTTCGGCCAGTGGGGCGCGCGCGCCTCGATCGGCGGCGTGTCCGGCGCGCTGGACGCGCTGCTGGTGGTGGAGACCCAGCAGCGCGACGGCTACCGCGAGCACAGCAGGCAGGACCGCCGCAATGCCTACGGCAACGTGGGCTGGCAGGCCGGCGAACGCGCCACCCTGCGCTTCTACGGCACCTACAGCGACTACGACGCGGAGTTGCCGCAGACGCTGTCGCGCGCTGCCATGCTGGCCGACCGCCGGCAGGCCCGCCCGGACACCATCGAGGGCGATCTGTCCAAGCAGGTCGAGGCCTGGCGCCTGGCCCTGAAGGCCACCGTGGCGCAGGTGGCCGGCGGCACGCTGGAGCTGGGCGTCTCGCACGAGAAGCAGTCGCTGTACCACCCCATCGTCAGCTCGCCCTTCTTCAGCCTGCTGATCGACACCGACCACGAGAACAGCGGCGCGATGCTGCGCTACGGGCGCAGCGCCGGCGCGCATGCGCTGCTGGCGGGCGCCAACTACAGCTTCACCGCGATCACCGGCGGCAACTACCAGAACATCGGCGGCCGGCCCGGCGCGCTGATGTGGCGCACCGATGACGAGGCCAGCAGCCTCGAGCTTTTCGCGCTGGACCGCTGGAACTTCGCGCCGCGCTGGACGCTGGTGTACGGCGTGCAGTACGCCTCCTCGCGCCGCGAGGCCGGCGGCGTCACGGGCCGCGACGGCGCCTTCAACCCGCGCCTGGGCCTGATCTACGAGGCCGGCATGCAGTCGCAGTGGTACGCCAGCGTGGGCCGCATCCACGAGGCACCCACCACCTACGAACTCACCGACGATGCCACCGGCAATGGCAAGGCGCTGGATGCCATGCACGGCGTGGCGGTGGAGACCGGCCTGCGCGGCAGCGCCACGCGCGGGCGCAGCCAGTTCAGCTGGGATGTGTCGGCCTACTACACCGCGCTGCGCGACGAGATCCTGTCCATCGACGACCCCGCCGCGCCGGGCACCAGCCTGTCGGCCAACATCGACCGCACCATCCATGCCGGCGTGGAGGCCCTGCTGGCCGCCAGCCTGCCCGTGGGCAGCGGCACGCAGCGCCTGGAGCCGAAGCTGGCGCTGACGTACAACGCCTTCTCCTTCGACGACGATGCCACCTGGGGCGACAACCGCCTGCCCGGCGCGCCGCGCTGGTTCGCCCGCGGCGAGCTGCTGTTCCGCCCGGTGGCGGCCTTCGCCTTCGGGCCGACCTTCGATTTCGTGGGGCCGCGCTACGCCGACTACGCCAACAGCTACCGCGTGGGCTCGCATGGCCTGCTGGGCGCCCGCGCCGCCTATACCGCGGAGCACTGGCAGGTGTTCGCCGAGGCCCGCAACCTGCTCGACCGCAACTACGCGGCCACCGTGTCGGTGCGCGACGTGGCGGCGCCTGGCGCGGAGGTGCTGTACCCCGGCGCGCCGCGCTCGCTGCACCTGGGCGCCCACTACCGCTTCTAGGCCGCCTCCGCTGTCCCCTCTCCGGCCCGCCGCCGAAAGGCGCGGGCCGGCTTTTTCGTGCGGGGGTATGATGGGGGACACGGAACTGCAAAGGAGCAGCGCCATGCGATACACCCTGCTCACCGCTGCGCTTCTCGCGCTGGCCGCCTGCGCCAGCGGGCCGAAGATCCGCTCCGACCAGGACCCTGCCGCGGATTTCTCCCGCTACCGCACCTTCAACTTCGTGCCCGAGCCCGGGACCGACCGCGCCGGCTACTCCTCGCTGGTCACCACCCACTTCCGCAACGCCATCACGCGCGAGATGCAGGCGCGCGGCTACACCCTGGCCGAGGAGAACCCCGACCTGCTGGTGAACTTCTTCACCTCGATGCGCGAGCGCACCGACACGCGCAGCGAGCCCGGCGTGTTCCTCGGCACGCACATGTACCGCGACCGCTTCGGCTTCTACACCGCCTGGCCGCTGTACTCGGGACGGCGCGTGGAGAGCACCACCTACAAGATCGGCACCGCCAGCATCGACGTGGTGGATGCGGCCCGCAGGCAACTGGTCTGGGAAGGCGTGGCCGAGGGACGCATCACCGAGGAGGCCGAGCAGAACCCGGGCAAGGCCATCTCGGACGCGGTGCGCGACATCTTCGCCAGGTACCCGGTGCCGCCGGCGGCGGCCCGCTGAGGAGAGTCGATGCAGGCGGCGCCGGCAGCGGCGCCGCGGCTCAGGCGGCCAGGTCCAGCGGCCGCGGCCTGCCCACGGCGTAGCCCTGCACGTAATCCACGCCGATGCTGCGCGCGGCATCGAGGCCGGCGGCGTCCTCCACCTGCTCGGCGATCACCTTGAAGTTCAGCGAGCGCGCCAGCTTGATGGTGGCGGTGACCATGGCCTGGTTGACGCTGTCGCGCGCCAGGTTCTGCATGAACGAGCCGTCGATCTTCAGGTAGTCCATGGGCAGGTTCTTCAACGAGGAGAACGAGCCGATGTTGCTGCCGAAGTCATCCAGCGCGAACTGCGCCCCCATGCCGTGCAGCACGGCCACGAAGCGACGCGCGGCATCGAGGTTGGCCACCACGGCGCTCTCGGCGATCTCGAAGCACACCTGCGCCGGGTCTACGCCGCTCCTGTCGAAGCACTCCACCACGAAGTCCAGGAACTGCGCGTCGGCCAGGGTCTGGCCGGAGATGTTCACCGCCACCGAGTGGTTGCCGGTGAGCGGGATGGCGCCCCGGCCCAGCGCGGTGAAGGTGGTCTGCACCACCCAGCGGTCCACCAGTCCCATCAGGCGGTAGCGCTCGGCTGCGCGCACCAGCTCCACCGGCGAGAGCTCCTGGCCCTTCTCGTTGGTCAGGCGCACCAGCACCTCCATCGACGGGCCGGTGTCGTCGTTGGCCCAGGTGGGCACGATGGGCTGCCAGTACAGGCGGAAGCTGTTCTCGCGCAGCGCGGTCTGCAAGGTGCGCAGCCACTGGATCTCGCCGCTGTGGCGGGCGGCGGCCTCGTCCCGCGCCGAGTACACGGCCACGTGGCCGTCGCCGCGCTTCTTGGCCACGTAGCAGGCCGAGTCGGCGGCGGCGATCACCTCTTCCACGCTGCCGGAATCGCGCGACACCTCCACCAGGCCGATGCTGGCGCCGATGCCGTGGATGCGGTCCTTCCACACGAAGCGGTTCTCGCGCACCGCGCGTGCCAGGTCGTCGGCGATCTGCCGGCCCTTGTCCAGCGGGCAGCCGGGCAGCAGCAGCGCGAACTCGTCGCCGCCGATGCGCGCCACCGTGTCGGAATCGCGCACCGCCTCGCGCATGATCTTGGCCGCCTCTCGCAGCAGCGCGTCGCCGGCCTGGTGGCCGCTGCTGTCGTTGACCTCCTTGAAGTGGTCCAGGTCGATGAAGCACAGCACGTGGCGCGCCTCGCCCGAGTGGGCATCCTCCAGGGCCTCGGACAGCCGGCGTTCGAACTCGCGCCGGTTGACCAGGCCGGTGAGCGCGTCATGCGTGGCCTGGTAGGACATCTGCCGGGTGATGCCGCGCATCTCCGTGACGTCGTGCAGCACCACCACCGCGCCGATGATCTCCTCGGCGGCATTGTCGCGGCTGACCAGCGGCGTCACGGTGAGTTCCACCGAGCGCTCCGGGCCGGACTGGCGCGACAGCAGGAAGGCGCGGCGGCCGAGGCCGTAGGTGCTGGTGCCGCGCAGCGCCATCTCCACCGGGTCGCGCAGCAGCTTGCGATCGGTCTCGTCCACCAGCGAGATCACCTGGTCGAGGGTGCGGCCGGTGAGCGCGCGCGCGTCCTCGCCCAGCAGCGCCGCGGCGGCGGGATTGGCGTAGTCGATGCGCCCGGCCTGGTCGGTGGTCAGCAGCGCCTCGCCCAGGCAGTCCATCACCATGCGCGAGCGCGAACGTGCGCCCAGCGACTCGAAGATGCCGGTGCCCGGCGCCAGCGATGCCGTGGTCATGGTGGGGATCACCTCCACGCCGGTGATCAGCAGCGCGCGGCCCTGCTCGAAGTCCACCGGGGTGGCGGTGAGCTCCAGCCGGCTGCGCTGGCCCTGCTCGCCGGCCAGGTCCACTTCCAGCCGTGCCGCAGCCATCTCGCCGTCCATGCAGCGCGAGAGCTGGTGCTCCACCAGCTCGGCCTGGTCGGGATCGACCAGCTCGGACAGCTGCCGGCCCACCAGGTCCACCCGGTCCACGCCCAGCAGGCTCGAGAACAGCGGATTCGCGTAGAGGATGCCGTCCTTGTAGAGGATCACGGCCTCGTGCACGGCGTCGCCCACCAGGGCGAACAGGTTGCCCTGCTGCGGCAGCTTGCGGCCGGCCTCTGCCTGGCTGGCAATCACGCGTTCGAGGGCCTGCCCCCGGCGCCATTGCCAGATACAAAGGACCAGCAGGACGGCCGAAATCAGGGAAAGGATGAGGCTCGGAAGCCCGCTTATCGACATGTTTTCCTTCGGGCGCGGTACGTGGGCGAGAATAGCCTAGTCGCCGATTGGCAACAGTCCCGGTTGGACATAAGGTGTGCTTGGGAAAAAGATCAGCTACCTGATATTCTGCAGCACCGCTTTTCCGACCTGAACCTTCCCTTATTCCTGCAACTGACCGCATGACCTCGATCGACCAAGCCCGAACCCAGATGGCCTACCAGCAGATCCGTGCGTGGAAGGTCCTGACGCCCGAGGCTCTGGCGGTGTTCGAACAGATGCCGCGCGAGCTCTTCGTCCCCGAGCGCTGGCGCGGCGCCGCCTATGCCGACATGGCCATCCCGCTGGGAGAAGGCCAGCACATGCTCACCCCGACGGTGGCCGGCGCCATCGTCCGCGCGCTGGATCCGAAGCGCACCGACTCCGTGCTGGAGATCGGCACCGGCTCCGGCTATGTCACCGCCTGCCTGGCGCGGCTGTCGGCCGGCGTGCACAGCCTGGAGATCCGCCCGTCGCTGGCGCGCCAGGCGCGCATCAACCTGCAGGCCGCCGGCGTGGGCAATGCCACCGTCGAGGAGGCGGACGCCTTCTCCTGGCAGCCGGCCTCGCCGGGCTGGGACGTGATCGCCATCAACGGCTCGATGCCCGTGTACGACCCGCGCTTTGAAGCCTGGCTCAGGCCCGGCGGACGGCTGTTCGTGGTCACCGGCACGGCGCCTGTAATGGAAGCGCACCTGATCAGACTGACGGCCGGGGGCCAGCGCGAACAGCAGAGCCTGTTCGAGACGCTGATCGATCCGCTGGACGCCCCTGTGCCGCCCGGCCGGTTCGAGCTTTGAAACGAGCCGGGACGGGCCCGTGCGGTCCGTCCCTCCCCTCCACCCATTTACCGACAAGACTCCAGGAACAACCGGCATGCAGCTAATGAAACCCAGGAACCTCGCGAAGGGACTCGGCGCCGCCATCGCGATGCTGGTGGCCGGCACGGCCAGCGGCGAAGACCTGCTGGCGATCTACGAACGCGCACTGGCGAATGATCCGGTGATCCGGGAGGCCGAGGCCACCCGCCGCGCCACGGGCCAGAACCGCCCGATCGCCATCGCCAACCTGATGCCGGGCGTCACGGCCCAGGCCGGGCGCACCCGCAACTGGGGCTCGCAGAACATCAACGGCGTGCCCCTGCCGGGTTCCACCGACGGCTACACCACCAACGATTCCTGGCGCGTGACCATCGACCAGCCCATCTTCACCTGGGAAGGCTGGATGAACCTGCGCATCGCCAACCGCCAGGTGGCGCAGGCCGAGGCCGACTACCTCGCCCGCCAGCAGGAACTGGCGCAGCGCGTGGCGCGGCAGTACTTCGCGGTGCTCAACGCGCGCGACAACCTGCGCGCGCAGGAAGCGGCCCGCGACGCCATCCAGCGCCAGCTGGAGCAGGCCGAGCAGCGCTTCGAGGTGGGCCTGATCGCCATCACCGACGTGCAGAACGCGCGCGCCGAGCGCGACAACGCCAATGCCGCCGTGATCAGCGCGCGCCGCCAGCTCTCCAGCGCCGAGGAGGAACTGCGCGCCACCATCGGCGAGCGCCCGCCGGCGCTGAACGAGCCCACGCCCGACATGCCGCTGGTGTCGCCCGATCCGCAGTCCGAGGACGCCTGGGTGAATGCCGCGATGGAGAACAACCTGTCGCTGGTGTCCGCGCGCCTGGCCGCCGACATCGCGCGCGCGCAGGTGGACCGCTCCTTCGGCAGCTTCATGCCGCGCGTGTCGCTGCAGCTGAGCAAGAACCACCTGGAGGGCCGCGAGAACGACTCCGTCACCGACGGCAAGTCGGTCTCGCTGGGCTTCACGATGAACCTCAACGGCGCCGGCTACGGCAACTACTCCTCCACGCGCCAGTCGCAGTACCAGTGGATCGCCGCGCGCGAGCGCCTGGAGCGCACCTCGCGCGACACCGAGCGCACCACGCGTGATGCCTACCAGGGCGTGATCAGCGAGATCGCGCGCGTGCAGGCGCTGCGCCAGGCGGTGGAGTCCAGCCGCACCTCGCTGGAGGCCACCGAGGCCGGCTACGAGGTGGGCACGCGCACCGCCGTGGACGTGCTGGATGCGCGCCGCATGCTGATCCAGGCCGAGACAGCCTACTCCGGCGCCAAGTACGCCTACCTCAACAACATCATCCAGCTGCGCCTCGCCTCCGGCGGCCTCGACCGCACGGTGATCGAGGAGATCAACCGCTGGCTGACGGTGCCGCCGGAAGCGAACTGAGCAGTTCGCTGGCGCGGCGGGCCGCCCCCTGGCTGGCCCGCACCGCGGCGGCGGCCTTCGCGCCGCTGCCCGCGGCGGCGGCGGGATCCGCGATCCACGCGGCCACCGCCGCCACAAGTTCCTCCCCGTCGCGCACCACGCGGGCGCCCCCCGCCTCCACCAGCAGGCGCGTCACGTCCGGCGCATTGAAGGTGTGCGGGCCGCACAGCACGGCGCGTCCCAGCGCGGCAGGTTCCAGCAGGTTGTGCCCGCCCACGGGCGCCAGGCTCCCGCCGACGAAGGCAAAGTCCGCCGCCGCATACCAGCGCGGCAGCACCCCCATGGCGTCCACCAGCAGCACCTCGGCATCGGCAGGCGCATCATCGGCGGCCGAAAGCCGCGCATGCCGCACGCCCTGCCCGGCCAGCCAGCGCGCCACCGCATCGAATCGCTCCGGACGGCGCGGCGCCATCACCAGCAGCGGCGCGGGCGCGTTGCGCCCGCGCGCCGCCGCCAGTAACCGCCGCTGCGCCTCCAGCAGCAGTTCCTCCTCGCCCGGATGCGTGCTGCCCGCCATCCACATGGGCCGGCCCGCGGCCCAGCGCGCGCGCAGCCTCGCGCCCTCGCTCACGGCTTGCGGATCCACCGGCAGGTCGAACTTCAGGTTGCCGGTGACGTGCACGCGCGCGGGGTCCGCGCCGAGGCGGATGAAGCGCTGCCGGTCCGCCTCGGTCTGCGCACCCACCACGGACAGTGAACGCACGGCCTCGCGCATCAGCCCGCGCGCGAAGCGCAGGTAACGATCCAGCGAACGGTCGGAGATGCGCGCCGACATCAGCGCCACGGGCACGCCACGCGCCACGGCCGCCGCGATCAGGTTGGGCCACAGCTCGGTTTCCACCAGCACCAGCGCGCGCGGGCCCGCCGCCTCGATGAAGCGGCGCGTGGCGCCGGGCAGGTCCCAGGGCGCGGCGCGCACTTCATGGCCGGCGCCGGCGAACAGCTGCCGCGCGGCGGTGCATCCGGTGGGCGTGGTGGCGGTGACGAGCACCGGCGCAGCATCGCCACGCGCATGCAGCAGCGCCGCGATGGCGCGCAGTTCGCCCACCGAGGCGGCATGCAGCCACAGCGGACCGTCAGTGCGTCGCGGCGTGCAGAACGCAAGCCGTTCGCGCAGGCTCCCTCGGCGCGCCGGGTCGCGCCAGCCGCGCCACAGGAATGCGCCGGCGGCGAAGGGCAGCGCGAGGTACAGCAGCAGCGAGTACAGCGCGCGCCGCATGCCTCACCGATGCCACCACGCCGCCAGCAGCACCTGCCACTGCGTGTCGTCGAAGCGCCGCGTGGCGCGGCCATCCTCCAGCGCATCCAGCGAGCGGCGCAGGCGCGCCAGGTTGGCGTCGCGCCAGATGCCCGGTCGCTCGCGCAGCCGCGCCTTGTCGAAGTCGACCAGGAACACCTCGCCGTCGTCGCGGAGCAGCACGTTGTGGGCATTGAGGTCGGCGTGGTCCACGCCCCACTCGTGGAAGCGGCGGATGGTGCGGCCGACCGCGGCCCAGCTCTCCAGCGGCGGCTCGCCCTCCGCCAGCAGCTCGGCCAGCGTGCGTGTGCCGGGCAGGTAGCTGGTGATGATGTCGCCCTGGTAGCTGGCGCCGCGCCGCAGGTAGCACACCGCCACCGGGCGCGGCACGGGCAGTCCGGCGGCATGCAGGTGCAGCAGCAGCTTCATCTCGGCCAGCGGCCGGGTGCGGGCCTCGCCCAGCCACAGGTAGCGGTCGGCGCTGAAGCGTGCGGCAAGTCCGCCGCGCCGGTAGTGGCGCAGCAGGTAGCGCTGTCCCTGGTGCTCGAAGCCCAGCACGGCGCCGCGCCCGCGATGACGCGCGAACACGGCCTCGCGCGCCAGCCAATGGCGAGGGTCGAACCATTCGAGGGTGACCGGTGCCCCGGCCGCGGCATTGACCAGCCACGCGCCCTGCCCGGACGGGCCGCGCACGGCGGTGCGCAGCAGGCGGAGCACGGGCTTAGCCGGCGCGGGACTCAACGGCGCAAGTGGAACTCGGCGCCGCAGTAGGGACACTTCGCGCTGCCGGTCTGCTCGATCGGCAGGTACACCCGGGGATGCGAGTTCCACAGGCTCATCTGCGGCATCGGGCAGGAAAGCGGCAGGTCCGCCGGCTCCACCTCGTAGGTGCGGGACGCGTTGGCGGGCAACAGGTTGCTGGCGGAAGTAGAGGCAGACATGGCCGCGATTATACGGGCTCCTCCATCGCGGCGCGCCAGATGGCCGCCACGGCCTCCCGCTCGGCCGCGAACTGGCTGGCCGGCACCACGTTGGGCAGGTTTTCCAGCGAACGGCGGTGGGCCACCTGCCGGTAGGCCTGGTAGGCCCGCACCAGCACGTCCACGGTGGGCTGCGGCACCAGGTCGGCCGAGGCCAGCGACTCCAGCTGGCGGATGGTGTCGGAGAAGTGGGCCACCGGGGGGTGGTCGGCGGCATGCAGCAGCGCCCAGTACTGCGCCAGGAATTCGATGTCGGCGATGCCGCCGCGGTCCTGCTTCAGGTCGAACTCGCCCGGCTTCGCCGAGGAGAGCTCGCGGCGCATGCGCTCGCGCATCTCGGCCACCTTCTGCTTCAGGTCGCCGCGGCGCACGGCATCGCGCAGCACCTCCATGCGCACCTCCTCGATGCGCCGCTGCAGGCCCGGGTCGCCGGCCACCGCGCGGGCATGCAGCAGCGCCTGGTGCTCCCAGGTCCAGGCCTCCTCGAACTGGTAGCGGCGGAAGGCCTCGATGCTGGTGACCAGCATGCCGCCCTTGCCCGAGGGGCGCAGGCGCACGTCCACCTCGTACAGGCGGCCGGCCGGCGAGTGCATGGTCAGCAGGTGGATCAGCCGCTGCGCGTAGCGCAGGAAGAACACCTGGTTGTCCAGCGGCTCGGGCGCGTCGGTCTCCTGCTGCTCGCCGGTACTGTCGTGCAGGAACACCAGGTCGAGGTCCGAGCCGTAGCCCAGCTCGTAGCCGCCGAGCTTGCCGTAGCCCAGCGCGGCGATGCGCACCGGACGGCGGCCGCTCCCGTCGGTGCAGTACGGACGGCCGTACTGCCCGCCGATCTGCCGCATGGCCAGGTCCATCGCCTTCTCCAGGATCAGGCCCGCGATCTCGGTGAGCCGGTCGCTGACCTGCATCAGCGGCAGCCGGCCAGACAGGTCGGCCAGCGCCACGCGGAACACCGCCGCCTGCTTGAAGCGCGCCAGCGCCTCCACCTCGCGCTCCACGTCGTCCGGCGGCACGTCGGCCAGGCGAAGGGCCAGCTCGTCGGCAAGCTGCGCGCGGTCGGGCAGCGCCTGCTTCCAGCGCTGGTCCAGCAGCTCATCGAGCAGTGCCGGGTTGCGCGCGATCTGGCCGGGCAGGAAGTCGCCGCGGCGGCAGATCTCCAGCAGTTCGGCCCGCGCCGGCGGGTTCTCCACCAGCAGCGAGAAGTACGCCGAGCGCTGGCCGATGGCCTCGATCACGTTGCACACGCGCCGGAAGGTGTCAGGCTCGTGCGCGGCCTTGTGGCCGGCCAGCAGCAGCTCCAGCAAGGACTTCAGGCGGCGGCGACCGGTCTCGTCGAGTCGCTTCAGGCGGCTGCCCTGCACGAACTCCACCAGTCGTGCATGCAGCGCCGCGCCGTCGCCATCAGCCGCCAGCGGCGCGAGCTGCTCGTGCAGCGGGCCGGGATCCAGGCCCGGCTCCCACAGCGGCGCCAGGTCCAGCGCGGTGGTGCGGCGACCGGCGCCGTCGCTGAACAGCTCGGCGAAGTGCCGGCTGACCGCCGCGCGTGCCGCCTGAAGCCGCGCGTGCAGGGTCTCCACCGAGCCGAAGCCGGCGGCCACCGCGATGCGCTCCAGCGCCATCGCGTCGGAAGGCAGCTCGTGCTCCTGCTGGTCGGCCAGCATCTGCACGCGGTTCTCCAGCAGGCGCAGCAGCTCGTAGGCCTGCTGCAGTTCCTCCACCGCCGCAGGCGGCAGCATGCGCTCGCCGGCCAGCCGCGGCAGGACGGTCAGCAGCGAGGGTTCGCGCAGCCGGCCGTCCTGGCCGCCGCGCACCAGCTGGAAGGCCTGCACGATGAACTCCACCTCGCGGATGCCGCCGATGCCGAGCTTGAGGCTGCCGGCGCGATCGCGCCGCTGCACGTCGCGCGCGATCATGGCCTTCATCTCGCGCAAGGCCTCGAACACGCCGAAGTCGAGGTAGCGGCGGTACACGAACGGCCTGAGCACCTCGCGCCGCTGCGGCTCGAACAGCGCGGCGCCGGTGAGCGCGCGCGCCTTCACGTAGGCGTAGCGCTCCCAGTCACGGCCGTGCGCCGCGAGGTAATCCTCGAAGAAGGCGAAGCTGGGCACCAGCGGTCCGCTGTCGCCAAAGGGCCTCAGGCGCATGTCGACGCGGAACACGAAACCTTCCTCGCTGGTGGCGTCGAGCAGGCGGATCAGCAGCCGCCCCTGGCGGGTGAAGTACTCCTCGGTGGCCAGCGGCGAGGCCCCGTCGGTCTCGCCCTCGCCCGTGGGGCACAGGAACACCAGGTCGATGTCGGAGGAGAAATTCAGCTCCGAGCCGCCGAGCTTGCCCATGCCCAGCACCACCAGTTCGCCGGCATCGGCCGGCGGTCGGCCATGGCGCGCGGCCAGCAAGGCCGCGGACATGCGCGCCGCGCTGGCCACCGCGGCCTCGGCGAAACAGGACGTCTCGCGCAGGGTCTGGTGCAGCGGCGCAAGGCCGGCGATGTCGCGCCAGGCCAGCCGTACCATCTCGCGCCGGCGCAGGCGCCGCAGCGAGCGTGCATAGCCGGCCTCATCGCCGGCGTGCTGCTGCTCCAGCGCCGCAAGCAGCGCGTGGTAGTCCTCCAGGCTGCGCGCGGCGGCCAGCGCGCCCTGCTCCACCAGCACCGGCAGCAGTGCGTCATCGCGCAGCAGCGCGGCATGGGCGAAGTCGCTGCCGACGAACACGCGCCGCGCCTGCGTGGCCAGGGCGGGATCGCCCGCCAGCAGCGCCGCGGTGCCCGGCGCCGCCTCGGCGAGCTGCGCCAGGCGGTGGTCCAGCAGCGCGGTGAGGTCGGAACTACAGTTCAATGACACCGCCGTCCACGAACAGGTCCACGCCGGTGATGAAGCTGGCCTCGTCCGAGGACAGGAACAGCACGGCGTTGGCGATCTCCTCCGGCGTGCCCATGCGCTTCATCGGTGTGTTGGCGATCATCATCTGGCGCAGCGCGTCGGCGGCCTTCTCGTCCATGCCGGGATTGCGGTAGATGATGGGCGTCTCGGTGGGACCCGGGCTGACCATGTTGACGCGGATGCCCTGCGACACCAGCTCCACCGCGAAGATGCGCGCCACCGCGCGCAGCCCGGCCTTGGCGGCCGCGTAGACGACGTTGCCCGGCGCGGCCAGCTGGCTGCCGATGGAGCCGGTGAACACGATGGCGCCGCCCTTGCCCATCAGCGGCAGCACCTTCTGCGCGGCGAAGAAGCAGCCCCTGAGGTTCACGCCGTGCACCTGGTCCCACATCTGCGGCGTGACCTCGGGCACGGGCGCGAAGCCGCCCACGCCGGCATTGACGAACAGCACGTCGACGCGGCCGTGGCGCTCGCGCACCTGCCGCACCACCTCGTCGGTGCTGTCGATGTCGGAGATGTCGGCGCGCACCGCCAGCGTGTCGCCGCCGATCTCCTCGCGCGCCGCCTCCAGCGTCTTCGGGTCGCGGCCGGTGATCACCACCTTGCCGCCTTCCCTCGCGTATGCCACCGCCGCCGCGCGGCCGATGCCGCTGTTGCCGCCGATGACCAGCACCACCTTGCCGTCGAACCTTGCACGCATGACCTGCTTCCCGGTCAGAACATGGGGAGGGGGTTGACCGGGTTCTCCGGCACGTCCATCAACACGTCCCAGTGCTCGACGATCATGCCGCCGGCCAGGCGGAAGATGTCCACCACCGCCATGCCGCGGTCGCCCTTGTGGCGGATCACGTGGGTATGCACGATCACGTGGTCACCGTCGACGAAGGCGCGCTTGATGTGCGTCTCGGCGTCGGGCGACTGGCCGCGGATGAAGTCCAGGAACTGCTTGAGGGCCTCGCGCCCCGGCGGCGCCAGCGAGCTGTGCTGCACGTAGTCGGGCGAGATGTACTGGTCCACCTTCGAGGAATCGAAGGGGATCAGCACGTCGCGGTACATCGCCAGCACGAAGTCGAGGTTCTGCTGTTCCTGGCTGGTGCGCGGCATTGCTTCCCCCTGCTGTTGAGTCGGGAGATTCTCGCCCAGCGGCGCTCGAAACGACAGTCCGCGCGGACGGCACGCCGCACCGGCGCGGCCTGCTCATGGCCGCGCCATCGGCCTCATGGTCGAAGCGGCAGGCCCAGCGCCTTCGCCACCGGCTCGCTCCTGATCTCGCCATCGGCCACGTTCAGCCCGCGGCGGAAATGCGGGTCGGAGGACAGCGCGCGCGCCACGCCGGCATCGGCCAGCGCGCGGATGTACGGCAGCGTGGCGTGCGTGAGCGCGGCGGTGGAGGTGCGCGGCACGGCGCCGGGCATGTTGGTCACGCAGTAATGCACCACGCCATGCTCGATGAACACCGGATCGTCATGGCTGGTGGGCCGGCTGGTCTCGAAGCAGCCGCCCTGGTCGATGGCGATGTCCACCAGCACCGAGCCCGGCCGCATGCCGGCCACCATGGCGCGCGTGACCAGCTTCGGCGCGGCCGCGCCGGGGATCAGTACCGAGCCGATCACCACGTCGGCCTGCTGCACCAGGTGCTCGATGGCGTCGCGGGTGGAGTATTCGGTCTTCAGGCCCATGCCGAACTCGCTGGCCAGCTGGCGCAGCCGCGGCAGCGAGCGATCGACCACGGTGACGTCGGCGCCGGCACCCAGCGCCATGCGCGCCGCATGGCTGCCGGCCACGCCGCCGCCCAGTACCACCACCCGCGCCGGCGGCACGCCGGGCACCCCGCCCAGCAGCAACCCCTCGCCGGACTGCGCCTTCATCAGGCACCACGCCGCCACCGGCACGGACATGCGCCCGGCGATCTCGCTCATCGGCGCCAGCAGCGGCAGGCTGCCATCGGGCGCGGTGATGGTCTCGTAGGCGATGGCGGTGCAGCCCGAGGCCAGCAGCGCCTCGGCCAGCGCCCGGTCGGCCGCGAGGTGCAGGTAGGTGAACAGGGTCTGGCCCGGCTTCAGCCGCCGGCTTTCCACCGGCTGCGGCTCCTTGACCATGACGATGAGGCCGGCGTCGGCAAACAGCGCCTCGACGTCGGTCTCGATGCGGGCCCCGGCCGCGACGTAAAGCGCGTCGTCGACGCCGGCGCCCGCCCCGGCCCCCGCCTCGACCACCACCTCATGTCCGCCCGCGACCAGCTCGCGCACACCCGAAGGCGTGAGTGCCACGCGGTATTCACGGTTCTTGATCTCGCGCGGTACAGCGATGCGCATGATGGCTCCCGTGCGCCGCACAAATTTCGAGACGCAACGTCCCGGTGGGCGCGGGCAAAAAAAAAACCCCGACCAAGGTCGGGGCTAAAATATAACGTGGAAACGGGGGGTCTTGTTCCACGACTATCGAGACGCGAGAGGCGAAAACGCCGTCGCTCTCGAGTTTTAACTATACACAAACGCCTGCCCTGGCGTCATGACAAATTTGTTGTCATGCGTCACATTCGCCCTCGTCAGCGAGTCGGACGAGGCCTACAGGCCGGCCACCCGCCCCGAAACGTCGTCGTTTGCCAACAGCCCCGGACGGCCCAGGCGGGCATGCTGCGATGCAATAATCTCGTCGTCCCGGCGGACGGCGTTGCGCAGGAAGGCCAGCACCGGGGCGGCCTCGGGCGAGCGGGCCTTCGGCCCAAGCACCATGACCCTGGCCACCGGGTCGAACACCGGCCCGCAGGGCAGCACCCGGCCGGCCCGCATGTGGGAGGCCATCTCGATGTCGAAGAACATGCCCACGCCCTTGCCGGCCAGCACCATCTGCAGCAGCGTGTCCATGAACGGCGGGCGGGCCGCGATGTTGTAGGGCACCACGCCCTTCTTGTGGAACTGCTCCAGCGTCCACTGGGTGATGCGGAAGTGGTCCGGGCACAACAGGAACGGCAGGTCGTTCAGGGCGCGCAGGCCCTGCAGCACCGGGCGCACCAGCGTCGGCACCCCGTACAGCGACCAGGAAATGCGCGAGACCACCTCGGTGGTGACGCCGTCGTCGACCTCGGGCAGCGCGCCGGTGTACAGCAGCACGTCGGCCTCGCCCCGCCGCACGGTGCTGACGCCGTCGGTGCTGGGCGCGAAGGGCACGAACTGCAGGTCGATGTGCGGGTGCATCTCCTGGAAGCGCGCCAGCGCGGGCTTGATGCGCCGTTCCATCAGCAGCGGGCCGATCATGGCCCGCAGGGTCACCGGCACCGGCGCCGTGCGGCGCCGCTCGGAGGTCAGCGCGGTCTGCGCCACCACCAGTTCACGCGCCCGCGCGAGGAACTCGCGCCCCTCGGCCGACAGCTCGCAGGTCGCACCGCGGTGGCGCTCGAAGAGCTGGTACCCCAGGTACCGCTCCATCGACTTGATCTGCGAGCTGACCGACGGCTGGCTGATGCCCAGTCTCTCGGCAGCCTTCCGGAAGTTGCCATCCTCGGCAACGGCCACGAACACTTCGAGCTTTCGAAACGTCAGAGCCATGTTCTCCCCCCTTCCCTATCGGCGGGAGGGCAGTACATAGCTGCCCTCCTCAGGTGTGTTATGCGAAGAATCGCGCACTGACCCGGCCGTGGCAACCGCCGTGAGGGCTATTCGTTAAATAACCTTGGGGTTATATCCCCACTGCCAAGCAACTGATTTTATTGCCCGGACAGCAATTAACAGACCCGGGCAGCGAGCCTAGAGCCCCTGCCAGCTGTCCCGGGCATAGCCGAAAAGGTCGAAGTCGCGGGCATACAGCCGGTACACCCGCGCGGCCAGCGCCTCGTCGAATACCGCAGGCTCCTCGCGCGGGCTGGCGTTGCGCCGGGTGGACAGCGCCCGCTCCACCGCCGGGCCGGCCAGGCCGATGCGCTCGAACACCTGCTGCAGGCCGGGCCGGAATTCCCCCTCCATGCGGAAGCAGCGCTCGTAGCGCAGCCGGTGCATCAACAGCACCGCGCACTGCTCGTCCCAGTGGTGGTCGCGACGGCCGGCCGGCTGGCCCTCCACGTAGGCCACGAAGGTGGCGAAGGGAATGGCCTCGCCGTCCCGGCCCCCCGGCAGCCCGGCGGCGCGCGCGAAGCGCCTCAGGCGCGGCAGCTCGCGGCGGCGGATGCTGCGCGAGTAGCCCTTGTCGTGGCCGTAGGCGAACTTGTTCTGCCAGGCCGAGCGCAGCCGCGCATAGGGATTGCGCACGAAGCAGAAGAACTGGTACTCGCCGGGGAAGCGCAGCGCGTGCGCGTAGTCCGCCAGTGGAGCGAACGGGAAGCGGCGCGCATTGCGGAACATCCGGTAACGGCCCTGCGAGGGATCCTCCCAGCCGCGCACTTCGCGCAGCGAGTCGGTCAGCGCCTGGCGGAAGGTCTTGGTGCCCACCTTGGGATTGAGCACCACCACCGTGCGGTGGGCGCGGTCCACGTAGGTCTTGAACGGCGAGAAGTGATGCTCGCCGAGCATCCCGAAGAAGCCGCGCCAGCCCGGCGCGGGATCGAAGTCCTGGGGTGTGTGTTGCATCAGTCGATGAAGAGTGCCGCGATGAACAGGGCCAGCATCACGAAGGCGATGGCGACCTTCGCGACCGTGCCGATGAGGAATCCGGCCCAGGCGCCCACGCCCACCTCCACGGCGCGCGTCGCGCCCGGCCGCGCCAGCAGCTCGCCGGCCATGGCGCCCACGAAGGGTCCGACCAGGATGCCGATGATGCCGGCGAAGAACCCGAACAAGGCGCCGAGCGCGGCGCCGGCCACCGCGGCCCGGCTGGCGCCCACGCGCTTCGCGCCCAGCGCCGCGGCAAGGGCCTCGGCGAGCAGCGACAGCACCGTGAGCGCGGCCAGCACCAGCAGCGTGGCGCCGCCGATGCGGGTGAAGCCATCCGCCCACGCCACCAGCAGCATGCCGGCCATCATCAGCGGGATGCCGGGCAGCAACGGCAACAGCGTGCCGGCCAGGCCCGCCAGCACCAGCACGGTTCCGAGGACCCACAGCAGCACGCCCGATTCCATGATGCAGTCATCGTAGCGGTGGCGCGATTCGTGGTACATAGCGGCAAGGTCTTACAGGGAGAAGAATCCCCATGGCACTGATCGTGACCCTGGCAGTGGTGGTCGTCCTGGCGCTCTGGGGCGTGTCCATCTACAACCGGCTCGTCGCCGCCCGCAACGCCTTCAAGAACGCGTTCGCGCAGATCGACGTGCAGCTCACGCGCCGTTACGACCTGATCCCCAACCTGGTCGAGACCGCCAAGGCGTACCTCAAGCACGAGCGCGAGACGCTCGAGGCCGTGATCAACGCGCGCAACACCGCGGTGGCCGGGCTGAAGGCGGCCGCGGCCGACCCGGGCAGCGCCGCGGCGCTGACGCAGCTCTCCGGCGCCGAGGCCGGCCTGAGCGGCGCGCTGGGCCGCCTGTTCGCGCTGGCCGAGGCCTATCCGGACCTGAAGGCCAACACCACCATGATGCAGCTCTCCGAGGAGCTCACCTCCACCGAGAACCGCGTGGCCTTCGCCCGCCAGGCGTTCAACGACGCGGTGATGAACTACAACAACGCGCGCGAGATCTTCCCCAACTCCCTCATCGCCGGCTCCTTCGGCTTCCAGCCCGCGAAGATGCTCGACGCGCCGGCACCGGAGAAGCGCGAGCCGCCGCGGGTCAGCTTCGGCTGATCCTTCGGCGCTGAGCCGCCGGGATGGACTTCTTCGGCGCACAGGCGCGCGCGCGGCGCGATTCGCGCCTGCTCGGCTGGGCATATGCCGGCTGCGTGGCCGCGGTGGTGCTGGTCATCGGCGCGCTGGCGCTGTCGGTGCTGCGCGTGGCCTTCACTGCCGGCCGGCATGGGGATCCCTTCGAGGACTCGCTGTGGACCTGGGCCATGCACCACCCGGGCACGGTGGTGCTGGTGCTGCTGCTGCTTGGCGCCTTCATCGGCGGCGCCAGCCTGCTGCGGATGACGCAGCTGCGCGAGGGCGGCGGTTACGTGGCGCGCAGCCTCGGCGGCGTGCGCGTGGAACGCAATGCCGTGGACCCGCGCCGGCGTATGCTCTCCAATGTGGTCGAGGAGATGGCCATCGCCTCGGGCGTGCCGATGCCCGAGGTGTACGTGCTCGAGAAGGAAGACGGCATCAATGCCTTCGCCGCCGGGCACACGCCTGCCGACGCCGCGGTGGCGGTGACGCGCGGCGCCCTGCAGCGGCTGAACCGCGAGCAGTTGCAGGCAGTGATCGCGCACGAGTTCAGCCACATCCTCAATGGCGACATGCGCCTGTCCATCCGCCTGATCGGACTGAACTTCGGCCTGATGGCGGTGGCGGCGGTGGGCCGCACCATGCTGCGCGAGGCCGCGCATGCGCGCCGAGCCGGTGCCTGGCTGGCAGTGCTCGGCGCGGTGATGGCGGTGGTGGGCTACATCGGCTGGGTGATGGCGCGGCTGCTGCAGGCGTGGATCTCCCGCCGCCGCGAGAGCCTGGCCGATGCCTCGGCGGTGCAGTTCACCCGCAACCCCGAGGCCCTGAAGCAGGCGCTGGTGCGGGTGGCGGCCATGGGCGAGTACCGCCGTTACGCCACCAGCGGCATGGAGCAGGTGGCCCACATGCTGTTCACCCATGGCGCGCGCAGCCTGTTCGCCACGCACCCGCCGCTGCTGGAACGGCTGCAGGCGCTGGATCCCTCCATCAACAAGGACCGGCTGGAGTCGCTCAAGCGCCAGGCCGTGAAGGCCTGGCAGGCCGATGAGGCGCGCGAGGCCACGCCCGCCAGCGCAGCGAACCCGCGCGAGGCGATGCCGCTGGCCGGCGGCACGGGCGCAGGGGTGCCGGCGGCCGTTGCCGTGCCGGCCGCCGCCGCGCTGATCGCGGCCACCGCCGGGGACCCTGCCCCGCGCCACATCGACCACGCGATGGCGCTGCGGCGCGCGCTGCCGCCGGTGCTGCGGGCCAGCGCCGAGGATCCGGAAACGGCGCAGGCGGTCCTGCTGTCCATCGTGATCTATGCCGACCATGCCGTGCGCGAGCGCCGGCTGGACTTCATCAACGAGCGGCTGGGCCCGGGCATCACCGCGCGCGTACGCGAGGTGGCCCCCGTGAGCGCCAACCTCGCGCCGCTGCAGCGCCTGCCGGCAGTACTGCAGCTGATGCCTGCACTGCGCGCGCTGCCGCCGCCCGACCGCCTGGTGTTCACCCAGGTGCTGCGCGAGCTGGTGCGGCTGGATGGCGGGCTGACGGTGTTCGAGTACGCGCTGGAGAAGCTCGTGGTGCGCGCGCTGCTGGCGCTGGAGGACCCCAGGCCGCCCCATGGCCGGCTGACGCTGGAGGAGTGCACGCACGAGCTCGGCGTGGTGTTCTCGGTGCTGGCCCGCAGCGGCGCGCACGATGCACAGCAGGCCCGGCAATCCTACGAAGCCGGCATGGCATCGCTGCTGCCGCGGCACCGGCCCGGCTACGGCACCATCGATGACTGGGTAGCGCCCTTCGACGAGGCGCTCGACCGGCTCTGCCAGCTGCAGGCGCCTGCCAAACAGCTGCTGGTGGAGGCGCTGGTGCGCACCATCGCGCACGATGCCTTGCTGGCGCCCTCCGAGGCGGAACTGCTGCGCGCCATCTGCGCGGTGCTCGAGTGCCCGCTGCCGCCCATCCTGCCGCCTGCGACGGAAGCGGAGCGAGGCGCGGCTCGCACCGCTACGGCCTGACCGGCAGCGGCGGCGGCGCGGTCGACGGATCGGAAGAGTTCTCCATCAGCCGCCAGCCCTTCCAGCTGCCATCGCGCTGGCGCAGGAAGATGTGGATGTGCCGACCCTCGATTTGCATCAGGCCGTCGCCGGTGGTGATCTCGACGAGGTAGGTGCCGCGCTCGTAGGCGAGGTTGCCGTCGATGGACAGCTCCTCGGTGTCGAAACGCAGCTTCATGTCTCCTTCCTCCGGCAGCGAGCTGGCCAGCACCTCGCGCCATGCCGCCTTGCCGACGATGTCGGGCCGGCCCGGCGCCAGCACCACCACGTCATCCTGGTAGTGGCCCAGCATGTCGTCGTAACGCCGGGCGTTGAAGTCGGCGGCAATCGTCTCGAGCAATTCGCGGATGACGGCTGCGTCGGCACTGCGGTCGGGCGCCGGCACGCTGCGCGGCTGGCAGGCCGCGACCAGCAGCGCCATCACCACCGGTGCCAGCAATGCGGGACGGTGCCCGCGCGATCTCTCCATGTCCCACCCCCGGTCGCCACAGCCCTGCTCCGGGCTGCGGCCCCATCATGCCCCAGCCCGCGGCTTTCCGCCCGTGTCGCCGCGACGGTACAACCGTACCACCCGGCCGCCCCGGATTGCTTCAGCGCCGCGGGAACACCAGCAGCGACGCCATCGCGGCCACCGCCACCACCACCACGAATCCCGTCCACGCCGGGGCATCGGCAATGGCCGACTGCAGCAGCGGCTGCCAGATGAGCGGCGTGGCGAAGGTCACCAGCGAAGCCAGCTGCGACAGCAGGCCCGCGGCCGCCGCGCCCTGGCGCGGGTCGGCCACCACGCGCGGCAATGCCGAAACGACCACGGCGATCATCGCGCCCTGCAGCAGCATCCACGCCACCAGCGCTCCCTGGCGCGGCAGGTCCCCCAGTCCCGGCATGAACAGCGGCACGCTGGTGGCAATGGTGGCCAGCACCAGCACCATCAGCAGCCGGCCGTCGCGCCAGCCGCGGCCCAGCAGCGCGCCGGCGAGGAAGCCTGCCGGCACCATGATCAGGTTGGCGCCGGCGAGGATGTTGGAGGCCTGCCCCACCGGCACGCCCTGCTGGCGCGAGTACCAGTCGGGATAGACGGTGCTCATGCCGAAGCCGACGATGATCAGCAGCGCGAACGACAGCGACAGCCGCAGCGGCCCGGGCTCCTTCCATGCGGAAAACAGCTCTGCGAGACGCATGCGCCCGCGTGGCGCGGCCGGCGCGCGCGGCAGCATCCACATCGTGGCCACCAGCAGGCCGAACAGTGCCAGGTGCAGCCAGTAACCATTGCGCCACCCGGACGTCCCGGCAAAGCTGCCCGACAGCGCCAGGCCCAGCGACACGCCCACCGGCGTGTAGGTGGACCACACCGCCATGGCGCGGCGGCGGCGCGAATCCGGCGCGGTGGCCATGATCAGTCCCGGCGCGGCCGAGTAGGCGCCCACCGCGAGCAGGCCCTCCAGCACGCGCACGGTCATGAAGGCGGCCAGCGAATCCGACAGCAGGTAAGCCACGTTCACTGCCACGCCGATCACCGCCACGATCTGCAGCGCGCGGTGTGCGCCGATGCGATCGACGATGGACCCGGCCACCGACGCCAGCACCGCCGGCAGGATGGTCATCAGCGAGATCAGCAGCGCGAACTGCGTCGGCGAGGCGCCCAGGCTGGCGCCGATGTCGCCGACGATGGGGATGATCTTCGACAGCGACGCCGTGGTCAGCACGCCATAGCAGTAGATCAGGCCGATGGACACCCAGCTCCCGGGTGCCGGCGCGAACGCGCGCGCGGAATGCGTCATCGGGTCATCTCCCCGGATTCGTTGTTTTGGGCGGCATGGTACACAATGCCGGCATCGCGGGGATCAAAGGGGGGGAACATGCATCGACGCAAGCTGGTCCTGGGTGCGGCGGCGGCACTGGCCGCCGGCTGCACGCGCGGCAATGACCCGTCAACGACTGCAGGCCCGCGCGCAGCGGCCGGCAATGCCACCACCTTCCTGGTGGCGCATGGTGCATGGTCGGCCGGCTGGTCCTGGAAGAAGATGCATCCACTGATGAGCGCCGCAGGGCACCGGCTGCTGGTGCCCACCTACACCGGGCTCGGCGAGCGCGAGCACCTGGCCAGCCCCGAGGTCGACCTCGAGACGCACATCAATGACGTGCTCGGCGTGATCAAGTTCGAGGAGCTCGAGGACTTCGTGCTGGTGGGCCACAGCTATGGCGGCATGGTGGCCACCGCGGTGGCCGACCGCGTGCCCGAACGCATCCGCAAGCTCATCTACGTGGACGCCTTCGTGCCGCGCGACGGCCAGTCGCTGTTCGACCTGGTGCCGCCGCAGACCCGTGACCGGCTGCTGGCCGGCATGGCCGCCGGCGATGGCTGGCGGGTGCCCTCCATGCCCATTCCCGAGGACACCTCGCCCGGGGATGTGGCGTGGATCGAACGCTTCCGCATGCCCCAGCCGCTGCACTGCTTCGACCGGCCGGTGAAGCTGTCGGGGGACATCAAGGTACCGCGGGCCTACCTGTACGCCCTGCGCCGCCCCGCAGTGGACACCTTCGGCCCGTTCGCCGCGCGCGCGAAGGAGGAAGGCTGGGAGTATCGCGAGATGGATGCCAGCCATTCCCCGCAGGTGACGGCGCCGGAGCTGCTGGCCGACCTGCTGGTCTCGCTGGCCACCTGAAGGCCCCGCCGCCGCTCCGCCCGCCGTCATGCCCCGCCTGTTCTTCGCGCTGCGGCCCCAGCTGCCGCAGCGCGCCGCGATCCAGGCCGCAACCGCGCCCCTGGCACGGCGGCTGGGCGGCAGGCCCGTGCCCGCCGATGACCTGCACCTGACGCTGTGCTTCCTCGGCCAGGTGCCCGCGGAGGACGTGGATGCGCTGGCAGCGGCGGCCGGCCGCATCGAACCCCTGGCGCTCGACCTCGTCATCGATCGCATCGACCTGTGGCGCAGATCGCGCGTGCTGTGCCTGCTGCCCGCGCCCTCCAATGCGCTCGCCCCTGTCGGCCGGCTTGCGGCCGAACTCACTGCGGCGTGCCGCGCCATCGGGCTGGCCCCGGACGACAAACCCTTCCGCGCCCATGTGACCGTCGCACGCGGCCTGCACGCGCAGGCGTTGCGCGAACAGGCTTGGCCGATGGATTTGCCGGAACCCCTGGCCTTCTCGGCGGACGGCTTCGTGCTGATGTCCAGCGGCGGCGCCGGCGAGGGCCCGCGCTACCAGGTCATCCACGAGTGGAAATCACATCGCAGGCACCGCGGCGAGCCTTGAGGTCATAGCCTTCCGGCTGGGTTGCCCCCGGCTTCCGGCCGGCGCTTCAATTGCGCAGGATCCAACGGGAGGGAAGTCCATGAGAACCGCACGCCTCGCCTGCCTGCTCACCGTGCTTGCTGCGCCGCTGCTCGCGCCGGCCGCGCAGAACCCGCCGGCCCAGCCCGGTCCGTGCAACCGCGCCTGCCTTGAAGGATTCGTCGATCGCTACCTTGCCGCGATGCGCGACAACGTGGTCAGCGACCAGCTGTTCGCGCGCGACGTGAAGTTCACCGAGAACGGCATCCGCCTGCCGCTGGGCGGGGAGGGCCTGTGGTTCGACATGAACGCCATCGGCAACTACCGGTTCTATGTGCCCGATGTCGAGACCCAGCAGGTGGCCTACATCGGCACCGTGCGCTACGGCGGCCAGGGTGCCGACGACGGCACGCTGGCGGCGATCGCGCTGCGCCTGAAGGTCAGGAACGACCGGATCACCGAGGTGGAGCAGCTCGCCATCCGTCCCGACAACACCCAGCAGGTGACCGGCGGCGGCAATGCCCCGTCCGCGCCGCCGCGCTTCCCGCCCACCGGCCAGGCGGTGGAAGCCATGGGCCAGCCGCACGAGATCTACCGCCAGGTCATCCCCGAGGACCGGCGGCCCACGCGCGAGGAGCTGATCAAGACGGCCAACTACTACTTCACCGGCCTGCAGCGCAATGACGGCAAGGGCTACTACCCCTTCACCGACGACTGCGTGCGCTACGAGAACGGCATCGACGTGCTGGCCGGCCGTCCCGGCCCCAATGGCGAACCTGCGCGCCGCACCGGCTGCAAGGAGCAGTTCGAGAACGGCTCCCTCAACGGCATCGTCTCGCGCATCCGCGACCGCCGCTTCGTGGCCGTGGACCGCGAGCGCGGCATCGTGTTCGCCTTCGGTTTCTTCGACCACGACCGGATCAACTGGACCTGGCAGCTGGCGGAGCTGTTCAAGATCGAGGACGGGTTGATCCGGCGCATCGAGGCGGTGTTCCATCGGGCGCCGTACGGGATCAACTCGGGGTGGAGTACCTACGAGCAGGGGATGTCGGAAGAGCCGCAGGACATCCGGTGAGCTTCGGTTCCGTGCCGCGCCCTCCCCTTCTTCCCTGGCGTGCAGCCGGCGTCAGGGTGCCGCGTCGCCGACAACCCTGGCGAAATCGCCCGCCTTCACGATGGTGAGCTTCGCTGGATCGATGTGCTTGCGCACGGCGGCGCGCACCTGTTCAGGGGTGACCGCCATCACGCGCTCCTCGAACACCTGGTCCCAGGTGAGGAAGGTGCGGCCGGAGTCCAGGTGCGACAGCAGCCGGCTGGCCAGGGCGCCGTCCTGCGAGCGCTGGTCGGCATAGCTCTGGCGCCAGCCGGACTTGGCCTTGGCGACCTCCTCGTCGGAGAAGCCCTCGTCGATGGCCTTCTGCAGTTCCTCGAGCAGCGCCGCCTCCACGCGCGCGATGTTCTGCGGGGCGGCGATGGCCTGCGCGATCCAGCCGCCGGCACGGTCGAAGATGGGACCGGACACCTGCGAGCCGACCGAGTAGCTCAGGCCTTCCTTGATGCGGATGCGGGCAAACAGGCGCGAGTCGAAGGCGGCGCCGCCGCCCAGCATGTAGTCGGCCAGGAACAGCGCCGGGTAGTCCGGGTCGTTCTGGTTGGTGTCCAGGTTGAGCCGCGCCAGCAGCACGCCGTTCTCCTTGTCCGGCGTCTGGATGGTGATGTTGGCCGGCGCGATGTCGCGATGCTCGCGGGTGATGCGCTCCCAGGGCGCACCGCTGCGCCAGTCGCCGAGGCTCTCGCGCAGGGCCTCGAGCACTTCCTCCTCGTCGAAGTCGCCCACGATGGAGACCAGCGCCCGGTCGGCGCCGTAGAAGGTGCGGTGGAAGCGCCGCACGTCCTCCAGTGTCACCTCGCGGATGCCCTCCAGCTGCTCCTGCAGCGTGGCCGAGTAGCGCGGGTCTCCCTTGGGATAGATGTTGAAGTGCCTGCCCAGCGCCTCGGAGGCCAGCGAGGAGGGCTCGGACAGCGAGGCTTCGATGCTGGTGATGACCTGGTTCTTGAGCTGGTTGAACTCGCTCTCCGGGAACGACGGCTCGCGCAGCGCATGCGCGGCCAGCCGGATCGCCGCGGCGATGTTGGGCCGCGTGGTCTGGAAGCTGGCGCTCATCGAGCCCACGCCGCCATTGACATTGAGTTTCGTGAACTCATCGCGCAGCTGCTCGCGCGTGAAGCGCGTGGTGCCGCGCATCAGCATGCTGCCGGTGAGCATCCCGGCGTAGTCCTGGCCGGACAGCGACTGCACGTCGCCGGCAGGCAGGGACATCCTGAAGAACACGGTGTTGCCGCGGTTCCTCTTCGACAGCAGCGCGACCTTCATGCCGCCGAGCTCGACCCTGCGTACGCGCTGCTCGATGTTCGCGGGGCTGGGGTCGAACGCCTCGGCCTCGACCACCACCTGCTTCGGCTTGAAGTCCTTGAGCGCCTCGGCGGCGCTGGCCACGCGCGGGATCTCGGCGCGCTGCGGATTGTCCTCGTGCAGGAACACGCCGAGCACGCGGTTGTCCCGGCGCAGGTACCTGCGCGCCGCGGCCGCGACCTGCTCCGCCGTGACCGCCTGCTGCCGGTCGCGGTTCAGGAAGAACAGGCGCCAGTCGCCCAGCGCGATGAATTCCGACAACGCCAGGCCGATGTTCTCGTGGTCGGCCATGGTGCGCTCGGCGGCATTGGCGAAGCTCAGTCGCGCACGCTGCATCTCGACCTCGGTCGGCGGCTCCTCGGCCAGGCCCTCCACCGCGCGGACCAGCTCCTGCTGCACCGGCTCGACCGGATCGCCCTTCTTCATGATGGCGCCGAAGATGTGCAGCGTGCCGTCCACGCCCGCAATGCTGCCGCCCAGCACCTGCGCGGCCAGGCCGGTCTCCACCAGCGACTTGTGCAGCCGGCCCGAGGGGGCGCTGGTGAGCGTGAAGCTGGCGAAGTCCATGGCGGCATCATCCTCGTGCAGCGGCGAGGGCGTCTTGTACGCCAGCGCGACGATCTGCATGTCGCCCACCCGGCGCACCACCACGCTGCGCTCGCCATCCTGCGTCGGCTCGATGGTCCACAGCTTCGGCAGCTGCCGCTCGGGCTTCGGGATGGCGCCGAAGTAGCGGTTGATCTTCTCCAGCGTGGCCGCCGGATCGAACCTGCCTGCCACCAGCAGCACCGCGTTGTCCGGCTGGTAGTAGCGGCGGTAGAAGGCCTGCAGGTTCCCGATCTCGACGTTCTCGATGTCCGAGCGGTTGCCGATGGTCGAGTTGCCGTAGTTGTGCCAGTCGTAGGCAACGCTCTGCAGGCGCTTGACCAGCACGCCCAGCGGCGAGTTCTCGCCGTTCTCGTATTCGTTGCGCACCACCGTCATCTCGGTGTCGAGGTCCTCCTTCGCCACCTTCGCGTTGACCATGCGGTCGGCTTCCATCATCAGCGCCCAGTCGAGGTTCTCCTCGCTGGCCTGGAACAGCTCGTAGTAGTTGGTCCGGTCCATGGACGTGGTGCCGTTGAAGCGCATGCCGCGGCCGTTGAACTCCCGACCGATGTCCGGGATGCTGGCCGTGCCCTTGAACAGCAGGTGCTCGAGCAGGTGGGCCATGCCGGTCTCGCCATAGCCCTCGTGCCGCGAGCCCACCAGGTAGGTCATGTTGACCGTGATGGTGGGCTTGGACTGGTCGGGGAACAGCAGCACCCTCAGTCCGTTGTGCAGGCGGTATTCGGTGATGCCCTCGACCTCGGTGATGCGCTCGGGCGGCGGCGGTGCGGCAGCGAACGCGGTGGTAGCGAGGAAGAGCAGCAGGAGCGACAGGTACTGGCGCGCGGATGCTCGCACGGGCATGAGGAACTCCGTTGTCGTGCCAACGGCCGATGGGCCGGCATAAGGGTCCGATCGTTGCAGACCCTGCGCGCGGCAGGCAAGGCGACACCGGGCCGGGAAGATGACCGGCTGCAGGCCTTCCACGGGTCGCTTCCCCTGGAGGTTTGCCGGGTACGGGCCGGATCTGCGCCACGAGATCACTGCCCAGGGCAACCTTGAGGCCTGGCCCGGCCGGTCCGCTTGCCCATCCCGCCCCGCCCCCCGCCCCGGCCTCCCGAAAGGCCGCAAAATCTGGTTGCGGCCATTGCGCGCCTCTGGTAAATCGTGTTCCAGATGAACGCCCAGTACTTTTTCTTCTGGCACTACTTTTCCGATCCGGACAGGATGGCGGAAGGACTGGGCGTGCGCTGAGAGCAGCAAACCAAACGAACCCGGAAAAACCGCCAGCAAGACTGGCGGTTTTTTTTTGGGTGGGAGCTAAGGAGAGGACCGTGACCGTCAATACCGATGACCTGCGCATCAAGACGATGCGGGAGATGATCACGCCAGCGGAGCTGGTGGCCGACTGTCCCCGTGATGACGCAGCCAGCACCACCGTGGTCGCGGCCCGGCAGGCGGTGCAGAAGATCCTGAAGGGCGAGGATGACCGCCTGATCGTGGTGGTGGGGCCCTGCTCCATCCACGACCCCGAGGCGGCCATGGACTACGCCCGCCGGCTGGTGGC
>CAYVZE010000024.1:0-33483 GCA_964455685.1 uncultured Steroidobacteraceae bacterium | reverse complement strand
TCCGAACGGCGCACCCAGGCCGCGGATGTTGGCGGCGGAGTTGCGCGGGTTCTGGGCATAGAACTGCAGCGTCGGCTGGATCTGGGTCAGGCGCGCCACGTTGAAGCTGCCGGTGCTCTCCAGCATGGCGGCATCCACCACGGAGATGGCCACGGGCACGTCCTGCAGCTCCTCTTCACGCCGGCGGGCGGTCACCGTGACCACGTCCAGTTCCTCCAGGCCGTCCGTCGCGGCGCTGACGGCTGCGGCGACGGTCAGTGGCGCCGCTTCCTGCGCCTGGACAGCCACCAACGGCGCACCCGCCACCAGGCCCGCCGCCACCAGATATCGCAATTCCACGCTATGCACTCCTCTTCCAGATGAGTAATTGGCATGAGAGGGTGGGACCGGGGCGGTTAGCGGGTCAGTCGCGATGCGGTTACAACCGGTTACAAGGCGGCTCCTGGCGGTGAATGAATTAATCGCCGATATGCAATTGCAGGCGGCAATGGAAGCGTCGGGGGTACCACTGCACCGGTGAGGTCGCGTCCGGAAGGGTTTCCCGGCGCTTTGCGCCCTTGCTGGCGGGCGGGCAAACTATGCCGCCCCCTGGCGCCGGCCATGACCGGCTGACCCATGCAGTACCGCCACGTCTTCCACGCCGGCAACTTCGCCGACGTCCACAAGCACATCGCCCTGCTGGACCTGCTCGCGGCACTGAAGCAGAAGGCCAAGGGCTTCCTTTATATGGACACGCATGCCGGCGAGGGCGTGTACGACCTCGCCGGCCGCGATGCCCGCCACAGCGGCGAGAGCGCGGCGGGCATCGCGCGGCTCGAGGCCTCGGCCGCCGGCGGCGAGGCCCTGCCCGGGGCCATCAACCGGTACCTGGACGCCGTGCGGGCCTTCCGCCAGCAACACGGCGGCCGCGCCAGCCTCTACCCCGGCTCCCCGTTGCTGGCCCTCGACGCATTGCGCGAGGTGGACTCGGCGGTGCTGGTGGAGGCCCAGCCGCCAGTGGCGCGCGCCCTGCAGCGTGCGCTCGAACGCGCCGGCGCCGCATCCCGTGCACGCGTGGTGCAGGGCGATGGCTACCGCGAGCTCAGGGCGCGCCTGCCCCCGGCCACCCGGCGCGGACTGGTGCTCATCGATCCACCTTATGAGGCGGACGAGGAGGTCCCGCTGGCCGCGGCGCTGAAGGACGGCCTGTCACGCTTCGAGACCGGCGTGTTCGCGGTGTGGTACCCGATCAAGCGCCGCCAGGACAGCGATGCATGGCTGGCACGCATCGTGCGCGGCATCACCCGTCCTGCGGTGACGGCCGAGTTCTGCGTCAACGAACCGGACCACGCCGCCGGCCTGAACGGCTCGGGCATGCTGGTGGTGAATCCGCCGTGGCAGCTCGATGTCCGCGCCAGCGAATGGCAGCCGGTGCTGGAGCGCCTGCTGGGCGCGAAGGGCGGGAGCCGGGTGCGCTGGCTGGTGCGGGAAGAGGGCGCCGCGTGAGGCGCGCAGACCGGGTTCGCCGCAGCTGCTAGCGCAGCCTCGCGATCGCATCGGCCAGGCCGATGCGCTCGTCGGGCGACAGGCCCGCGAGCATGCGCAGGTGATCGGCCGGGAAGCTCGGCCGCGTGCCCTCGACGGCATCGTTCAGCACGCGCAGCAGGTAGCCGTAGTGCTGGCCGCCCACGCGCGGCACCAGCCCGGCCGCATCGCCCTCGCCATTGCGGCCGTGGCAGGTGACGCAGCGCGCCGCGTAGATCGCATTGCCCTTCTGCACCAGGTCGCCCTGCCCTGTGCCCGACCCCTCGCCGCGCGGCAGCATGCTGATGTATTCGGCCACGTCGGCGATGGCCTGCGCATCCACCAGCACGTGCGCATCGGCATAGTGCTGCATGCGCGGGTCCCAGCGGCGCGCATGGCGGTAGTCGGCGAGCTGGCGGATGATCACGGCGCGGTGCTGGCCGGCGATCACCGGCACGCTGCCATCACGATTGCCCATGCCGGTGGCACGGTGGCAGCCGGCACAGGTGATGTACAGCCGCTCGCCGCGCACCGCATCGGGCGTCTTCGCCATGGCGGACTGGAAATCCTGCTGCGCGGCGGCCGCTGCCTGCGCCGACGGCGCATAGGCAATGGCCAGCGCCAGCGCCGCAGCCACCAGTGGCAGCGCAATCAGCCAGGGAAGCCATTCGCGTCGCAAGGCCATCACCTCATCGCGCGGCGGAGCTTGAGCAGCAAGCCGGCCAGCGAGGCGACCTGCCCCATCGTCCTGGGGCGGCGCCGGTGCGCGCGCACCATCATCCAGACGGCCAGGCCGGCCAGCAGCAGGTAAGCCAGGGTCACGCCGGCGGCGGCCAGCGCCGGATGCGTGTCGGCAAAGGCGAGGATCACGGCCACGCCAGCGAACACGATGGCGAGCACCACGAACAGCAGCGCGGCGCAGGCGCCGGCCACCATGATGATGCGGCGGCGGACTTCCGCCTGGGCGGAATGGCGCGCATCCTCGATCTTGCCGCGGCCGAAGCCCACGGCATCGTCCTTCAGGCGCGCCAGCGAATCAGCGAGGTTGCGGGCCGCCTGCGCCACGTCCGCTTCGCCGGCCACTTCAGAAGTCCCTTTCGCGCCTTGTCAGCAGTGCACCCAGCAGCAGCCCGGCCGCCGCGGCGATGCCGATGGCCGTCCAGGGATTGCTGCGCACGTAGCGGTCGGCGCTGTCGGCCGCGGCCTGCGCGCGCTCGTTGAGGTCGACGCTGAGGTCGAGCAGGCGGGCCTTGGCGGAGCGCAGTGTCTCCTCGGCGCGCTCGCGCACCTCGGCCACCTTGTCGCCGGCGACGCCGGCCGTGGCGCGCAGCAGTTCCTCGGCGTCGCGGATGACCTGCCTCAGGTCCTCGAGCAGTTTCTCGGTGGTCACTTCAGACATGGCAGTCTCCTGGTCCAGTTCCTTGCCGGTTCCGATTCAGTCCTGGCAGCGCCAGGCGACGAATTCCGCGAGGCTGATGCGTCCGTTGCGGTCCTGGTCGATCTCCTCGAAGCCGATGCGCAGCTCCGTCGACGACATGCTGGCGCCGAGGTTCTCCATCAGCTCGGTGAACTCACCGAAGTCGATGGTGCCGTCCTGGTCGTGGTCGACCTCCTCGAAATCCTCCCGGAGTTCCTCCAGGCGCTCCTGCGGCACGTTCAGCGGAATACGGTTGGACATGGGCGCCCTCCAGGCTGTTCCGGCAACCAGTATGCGTCAGCCCCCCGGGAGGCGCCATCGGTGCTTGTCCCTAGGGGCCAGCCCCTCATCGCCCTCCCTTCCCGGCACCTCCTGCGCCCGTGCCATGCGCATGGGACGCAGGGCCGCGGCATCGTCAGGCCGGCCGCGCCAGCAGCGCCATCAGCCGCTCGAAGGGCTCGACGAATTTCTGCACGCCCTCACGCTCGAGCTGCTCCGCCGCCTGTTCCAGGTCGATGCCCAGCGACGCAAGCTCCGCCACGCAGCGTGCGGCGCCCTCGAGGTCGTGCCCGATGCGCACCTGCGGCCGGCCCGACTGGCGATAGGCCTCCATCGTGGCGCGCGGCAGCGTGTTCACGGTGGCCGGGCCCGCCAGCTCCTCCACGTACAGCAGCGGGTCGTAGGCCGGATCCTTGGTCGAGGTGGACGCCCACAGCAGCCGCTGCGCGGAGGCGCCCGCGGCCGCCAGCCGCTGCCAGCGCTCGCTGCAGCTCCATTCACGGAAGTACTTGTACGCCAGCCGGGCATTGGAGATGGCGGCACGGCCGCGCAGCGCGCGCGCCCGGGCGGTGCCCATGGCATCCAGCCGCGCATCCACGAGCGTGTCGATGCGGCTGATGAAGAAGCTGGCCACCGAGGCCACGCCGGCAAGCGGCTGGCCCTGCGCGGCACGGCGCTCCAGCCCCTGCAGGAACATCTCCACCACCTCGCGGTAGCGGCCCAGGCCGAAGATCAGCGTCACGTTGACGTTGATGCCGTCGGCGATCAGGTCGCGGATCACCGGCAGGCCGGCCGGCGTCGCCGGCACCTTGATCATCGCGTTGGGACGATCGAGCGCGCGCCACAGCCGCCGGGCCTCGGCCAGCGTGCCCGGGGTGTCATCGGCCAGCAGCGGCGAGACCTCGAGGCTGACGTAGCCATCCACGCCGCCCGTGCTGCCGTGCACGTCGCGGAACAGGTCGGCGGCGGCGCGCACATCCTCGATGGCCAGCGCCTCGTAGATGGCCAGCGGCGCGAGCCCCTGCGCGGCGAGCCGCGCCACCGCATCGCGGTACTCCTCGCCGCCGGCGATGGATTTCTCGAAGATGGCCGGGTTGGAGGTCATTCCCGCCAGCCCGTCCTGCTCGATCCAGGCGCGCACGGTGCCATCGGCCAGCCAGTTGCGGCGGATGTCGTCCACCCACAGGCTTTGTCCAAGTTGCCGCAGTTCGAGCAGCGGATTCATCGTCGGGCGACCTCCTTCGGAAAGGACGCGATCGTAGCCGAACGGGAAGGCATTCGCGGATGGTGATGGGTCCCGGGGGACCGATTCGGGCGCCCGCCGCCCCCTCATCGATGCCGGGGCCTATAATCGCCCCTGGCAAGAATCCGCACCCGAAGCGGACGCGACCAGGGAACAAGGGGGAATGACATGACTATGCGGAACGGCCACCCGCGCCTCGTGCAGATCGGCGCGCTGGGGATCATGCTCGCGGCTGTCCTTGCGGCGGGATGCCAGAAGCGCGCCGCCACCACCGTCATCGGCCAGGCCGCGGTCAATGCCGACCGGCTGGTCAATGCCGACAGCGAGCCGGGCTCGTGGATGACGCACGGCCGCACCTACTCCGAGCAGCGCTTCAGCCCGCTCGACGCCATCAACCGGGACACCGTCGGCCGCCTCGGCCTCGCCTGGTATGCCGACATGGACACCAACCGCGGCCAGGAGGCCACGCCCATCGTGGTCGACGGCGTCATCTATGTCTCCACCGCGTGGAGCAAGGTGAAGGCCTACGACGCAAAGACCGGCAAGGCGCTGTGGTCCTTCGACCCCGAGGTACCCGGCTCGGCCGGCGTCAACGCCTGCTGCGACGTGGTCAACCGCGGTGTGGCCGTGTGGGAAGGCAAGGTCTTCGTCGGCACCATCGACGGCCGCCTGGTCGCGCTGGACTCGAAGACCGGCCGGAAACTCTGGGACGTGGTCACCGTCGACCAGTCCCTGCCCTACACCATCACCGGCGCGCCGCGCGTGGTGAAGGGCAAGGTGCTGATCGGCAACGGCGGCGCCGAGTTCGGCGTGCGCGGCTACGTGTCGGCCTACGACGCCGGTACCGGCGAGCTGGCCTGGCGCTTCTACACCGTGCCCGGCAATCCCGCCGACGGTCCCGACGGCGCCGCCTCCGACAGCGTGCTGGCTGAGCTGGCGCGGCCCACCTGGTCGGGCAAGTGGTGGGAGATCGGCGGCGGCGGCACGGTGTGGGATTCCATGTCGTACGACCCCGAGCTCGACCTGCTGTACGTAGGCGTGGGCAACGGCTCACCGTGGAACCACTCGCTGCGCAGCGAGGGCAAGGGCGACAACCTGTTCCTCACCTCCATCCTCGCGCTCGACCCGGATGACGGCAGCTACCGCTGGCACTACCAGGTGACGCCGGGGGAGACCTGGGACCACACCGCCACCCAGCAGATGATCCTCGCCGACCTCACCATCGACGGCGAGGTGCGCAAGGTGCTGATGCAGGTGCCGAAGAACGGCTTCTTCTACGTGCTCGACCGCACCAACGGCAAGCTGATCTCGGCGAAGAACGTCACCGAGATCGCCTGGGCCACGCACGTGGACCTGGCCACCGGCCGGCCGGTGGAGAACCCGGCGGCGCGCTACAACATCACCGGCAAGCCGTTCCAGTCCACGCACAACCCCAACGGCGTGCACACCTGGCACTCCATGGCCTACAGCCCGCAGACCGGGCTGGTGTACGTGCCCATCCACGGCACGCCGTTCATCTTCGACAACCCGGCGAGCTACAAGCCGGTGAAGAAGGCCACCAACACCGGCGCGGATTTCTCCGGCAATGCCGCGCTCGACCCGAAGTGGGTGCTGGACAACACCTACGGCCGCCTGATCGCGTGGGATCCGGTGCACCAGCGCGAGGTGTGGCGAGTGGAGCGCGCCGGCCAGGCCAATGGCGGCGCGCTGGCCACCGCCGGCGGGCTGGTGTTCCAGGGCACGGGCTCGGGCGAGTTCACCGCGCTGGATGCCCTCACCGGCGAGCAGCTGTGGTCCTTCCCGGCGCAGACCGGCATCGTGGCCGCGCCGGTCAGCTACGCCATCGACGGGGAGCAGTACGTAGCCATCATGGTGGGCACCGGCGCTTCGTGGGCCATGATCGGCGGCGATGCCAACATGAAGGGCTTCGCGCTGCCGAACGTGTCGCGCCTGCTGGTGTTCAAGCTCGACGGCAAGGCACAGCTGCCGCCGGCGCCGCAGATGCAGCGCCCGCCGCTGGATCCGCCGCCGCTGACCGCCGACGAGGCCACCGTGGCACGCGGCGCACCGCTGTACGAGACCTGGTGCGGCAGCTGCCATGGCGCCGGCGTGGTGGGCGTGGGCCTGCTGCCCGACCTGCGCCGCACGCCTCTGCTGCGCACGCCGGAGCAGTTCGAGCAGGTGGTGATGGCCGGTGCGCGCGAACCGCGCGGCATGAGCTCGTTCCACGACGTGTTCGATGCCGAGGACGCCCGCGCCATCCTGGCCTACGTGATCGCGCGCGCCAACCAGGACAAGGCCGCCGGCGCGCAGTGACGGCGACAACGGGACGGGCGGCGCCAAGGCGGCGCAGGTAGAATCGCAGCCGCATGAGCGCCCCCGACCGTTACGCCGTCATCGGCCATCCCGTCAGCCACAGCCGCTCGCCGTTCATCCATTCGCGCTTCGCGGCCCAGACGAACCAGGACCTGGTCTACACCACCATCGACGCATCGCCCGCCGAGTTCGAGCGGGTGGTGCGCGAGTTCTTCGCCTCCGGCGGCAAGGGACTGAACGTCACCGTGCCGCACAAGGAGGCGGCGGTGCAGCTGGTGGATGAACTCACGCCGCGCGCGCGCCGCGCCGGTGCGGTCAACACCCTCGCCCTGCGCAAGGAGGGCGGCCTGCTCGGCGACAACACCGACGGCGCCGGCCTGGCGCGCGACCTGGTGAACAACCACGGCATCAGCATCGCCGGGCGGCGCGTGCTGCTGCTCGGCGCCGGCGGCGCGGCCCGCGGCGTGCTCGCGCCGCTGCTGGGCCTGAAGCCCAGCCAGCTGTGCATCGTGAACCGCACCGTGCAGCGCGCGCTGGACCTGGCCAGCGCCTTCAGCGACATGGGCAAGGTGTCGGCCATCTCCTATGAGGACCTGGCCGGCAACCGCCAGGCCTGGGACATCGTGATCAACGCCACCGCCGCCAGCCTGTCGGGTGAGCTGCCGCTGCTGCCAGCCAGCATCGTCTCTTCCAACAGCATCTGCTACGACCTGGCCTATGCGCGCGACGAAACACCCTTCGTGCGCTGGGCGCACCAGCGCGGCGTGGCCCGCGCCGTGGACGGACTGGGGATGCTGGTGGAACAGGCCGCCGAGTCGTTCTACCTGTGGCGCGGCGTGCGGCCCGACACGCCCTCGGTGCTCAGCGCGCTGACCGCGGAACTGCGCGGCGCCGCCTGAACCGCCGGCCTCAGCGCCGGCGCGCGGCCATCAGCCGCAGCGACACCCCATCGAGCAGCCAGGAACCCAGCTGCCAGAGCAGCAGGAAGGCCGCCCACAGCGCCAGCCCGATGGTGAATGCCACCACCAGGCCGTCGGGGTTCATCGCGAAGGTGGGCACGTGGTCGCGCCAGGTCGCGGCGCCAATGTCCGCATCGTAGTGGCGCAGCAGGAATGCGATCTGCTGCCAGAGCGTGCCGCTGAGCCCTTCGGCCATGGCCTGCAGCCGTTGCAGCGCGTCGAGCATGCCCTGCAGCGCCTGGCCCTCGGCGTTGAAGCTGGGATCGGGGCTGGACAGGTGGTGATGCACCAGGCTGTCCATGTCGCCGCCATGGAAGCGGCGCGCGATCTCCTGGAAGGGCGCCAGGTCCAGTTGCACCTGGTCGAGGCGCCCGCCCACGCGCTGGCGGTATTGCTGGATGAAGCCGGGAACGCATCCGCCGGCAAGGGTGCCGGCCAGCAGTACCAGTCGATCCAGCAATCCGCGCAGCACGCCGCCTCCCTGGCGTCTTTCAGCGACTCATCAGAGGAAGGACTTGGTGAAGCCCACTGACAGCAGCGACGGCTTGGCGCCAAGGCCGCTGTCGCTGATCTTGAAGCGCTCGTACTCGCCGCGGATCGCCCAGGAACCGAGCTTGAGCTGCACGCCCAGCCCGTAGGCGAACTTGGTGTCGTCGGCGCTGAAGTCCTCGGCATCGATGTCGAGGTCGATCTTCGCCAGGCCGGCCTTGGCGTACACGTCGAGGATGGGCAGCGGCAGCGGCAGGTAGAACAGGCCGTATGCAGCCAGGCCCTTGTAGTCGGCGGACACCGCATCGATGCCGGCCGAGCCGAAGTCGATGTAGTTCAGTTCCGCGCCGAACACCGAGGCGATGCGCACGCCGCCGACGATCTTCCAGGCGGTGTCCTTCTCGTCGATGTCGCTGACCTCGGGCAGGTCATCCAGGTCCGCGTTGCTCTGGCCGATGCTGGCGCCGAGGTAGAAGTCCACGCCCGGCACCTGCGCATGGGCCGGCGCGGCCGCCAGCCCCAGCGCACCGCAGGCCACGAGGGCGGCGAGCATCGGCGTTGTCTTGTTGGTCCTGGCCATGAGGATCTCCTCCTGAGTCTGGATACGGGTGAATGCATGTTACGCCGCGCAGGCACAAAGCCCTGCATGAAGCAGGTCGCGGCGCGAAGTTTTTGTGAAGAATGTCGGATTCGGCTGTCGGCTGATGGCGACGGCAGCCTACTGATTCCCGGGTTGCGGGCTTGCGGGCATGCCGGGCCTTTCCCCGGGGCCACCCATGCCGCCCGGAGGACCACCGCGTCCCATGCCCATGCCGCCGCGGCGCGCGGCCTGCACGGCCTCCCAGCTCCTGCGCTGCTCTTCATCGAGCACCTTGTTCACTGCCGCGATGAAGGCATCGCGCACCTTCTGGCGGGCGGCCATGCCCTGCTCGCCGGGCATCGAACCCGGCGTGAACGGATACTTCTCGTTGACCGCATTCATCTCCGCCACGTAGGCATCCGCGGCGTTGTCGATCTGCACCTTCTGCGCGGCGGTGAGGTTCAGCGTCGCATCATCCAGCCCGAAACGCTGGAGGGTTCCGGCCCGGTCGAGCTGCGCGCCCATTCCCATGCGCATGCCGTCGCGCGGCGGTCCGCTGCCCGGTGCCTGCGCTTGCGCCTGCACGCCGATGGACACCGCCAGCAATGCCCCTGTGGCCAGCGCCACGAGTCCGCTCCTCGATCTGGATTTCATGATCATTCCCCCCGGATCCTGGAAACGAGGCATCCTGAATATAGCGCCCTGCCGGCAGGACGATGCCACGGCCAGGACAATATCGGGGGAACTGTCGCCACGCGGCGTCAGGTCGACGCAATGATTGCCCGGGCTGCCGTTGTCCCTCAGAAGCGCATGCGCCTGAGGGCTGCCTTCGCAATGTCCGGATGGTCGCAGAACAGGCCGTCGATGCCGGCCTTCACGTGCACTTCGATCTCCGCCGCCAGGTCACCATGCGCCGACAGGCTCGTGCCGCGGCGGAAGCGCACGGGCAGGAACATGTTCTCGGCGCGGAACGTCCATGCATGCACCTTGAGCCCTGCGGCGTGCGCGTTGTCCACCAGCGCCGTCGGCTTCAGCGTTCCATCCGGCGACTCGCTGACCACCATGCTCTTCTGCACGCCCACCACGTCGGCGTATTCGGCGATGCGCTTGAGGCCCTCGGGCGTGGACATGTTGGCGTAGGTGCCGCCCTTCTCCGGCGACTGGTCCCAGGGCGCGCCTTCGGCGGCAATCAGCTGCACCAGCGGATACTCGCACTGGCGGCGCAGGTAGCGCAGGTTACCCACCTCGAACGACTGGATGAACACCGGCGCCGCACCGGCGCAGCGCTTGAGGGTATCCAGCAGCAGCGGCTCGAGCCGGATGCCGATCGAGGCGAAGTGCGAGGGATGCTTGGTCTCGGGATAGACGCCGATGGGCTTCAGCCCCGCGGGCTCGCGCATCGAGTTCACGTAGCCCACGTACTGCAGGATCTCCTCGAAGGTGGGGATCTCGAAGCGGCCGTTGTAGCGCATGTTGCCGGCACGCAGCTCGGGGATGCGCTCCCGCGCGCGCAGCGTCTTGAGCTCCGCGAGGGTGAAGTCCTCGGTGAACCAGCCCGACACGTCCACGCCGTCGATGTACTGCGTGCGCTTGCGGTCCTCGAACTCGGGATGGTCCGCCACGTCGGTGGTGGTGCTGATCTCGTTCTCGTGGCGCGCGACCAGCACGCCGTCGCGCGTGGCCACCAGGTCCGGCTCGATGAAGTCCGCGCCCTGCAGGAGCGCCAGCGCATAGGAGGCCAGCGTGTGTTCGGGAAGGTGACCGCTCGCGCCGCGGTGGCCGATGAGGAGGGGCGCGCTCATTGCAGCAGGTTGATGCCCCAGGTCACCAGCAACGCGTTGATGAAGTCGATGAAGAAGGCACCCACCAGCGGCGCCACCAGAAAGGCGCGCGGCGCGGGACCGTAGCGCTCCACCAGCGCGCGCATCACCGCCATCGCGTTGGCGGTGGTGCCGAGCATGAAGCCGACGAAGCCGCTGCCCATCACCGCCGACTCATAGTCGCGGCCCATCAGGCGGAAGATCAGCGGCACGCTGAACAGGATCAGCACGACCTGGGCCAGCAGGCTTACCACCAGCGGCAGCGCCAGGCTGGACAGCTCCCACAGCTCCAGCGTCATCAGCGCCATGGCCAGGAACAGCGACAGCGAGATGGCACCGATGGTATCCAGGATGCGCATCGACAGGCCGAACCAGCCGGTGAGGTCGTCGAGGTTGCGGATCACCGAGGCCACGATCATGGCGCCGATGTAGGCCGGCAGCGTGATGCCGCGCGCCTCGATCCATGCCGACAGCCACGAGCCCAGCGCCATCGCCACCAGCAGCATCACCACGTTCTTCATCACCGCCCAGGTCTCGGCGCCTTCCTCATCGCCCGCGCCGGCGGCAGCCTCGGCGGCTGCTGCAGGCGGGGATGCGGGCGCCGGCGATACGGCGCCCGGACTGGCCGAGAGGCGGAAGCGCTCGATCAGCCAGCCGCCGGCGGGCCCGCCGATCAACGCGCCGGACACGATGCCGGCCATGGCCATGGCCAGCGCCACCGGCGCCGCGCCCTCGACCCCGGCCTGCTCGAACAGCGGCGCGAAGGCCAGCCCCGTGGCCGGCCCGCCGGCCAGCGTCACCGAACCCGCCAGCAGGCCGAACAGCGGGTCCAGGCCGAACAGCATCGCCACCAGCACGCCGAGCACGTTCTGCAGCACCACGAACACCGTGGCCACGACCAGGAAGATCACCACCTGCGGGCCGCCCACGCGCAGCATCGACACGCTGGCCGCGAAGCCGACGGTGGTGAAGAACGCGATCATCAGCGGCGAGCGCAGCGTGGTGTCGACCTCGAACAGCGTCACCTCGTAATTGCGCGCGATGAGCACCGCCACCGACACCAGCAGGCCGCCGAGCACCACCGCCGGCAGGTTCAGGCGCGCCAGCACCGGGAAGACCCGCCGCAGCAGGTAGCCCAGCATCAGCACCACGCCGGAGAAGGCCAGCGTATTGACGAGGTTCAGCTTCAGCATCAGGCGCCTAGCGCATGGTCACCAGTTCTTCGGCCGCAGTGGGATGGATGGCTACCGTATCATCGAAGTCGCGCTTGGTGGCCCCCATGCGCACCGCCACGGCGAACCCCTGCAGCATCTCGTCGACGCCGCGACCAGCCAGGTGCACGCCCACGACGCGCTGCTCCGGTCCTGCCGTCACCAGCTTCATGTGCGTGCGCGGCCTGGCTTCCGTCAGCGCGTGGTACATGGGCACGAACGAGGAACGGTAGACCTTCACCGCATCATCGCCGAAGCGCTGCCGCGCCTCCGGCTCGGTCAGGCCCACGGTGCCCAGCGGCGGATGCGAGAACACCACGGTGGGGATGTTCTCGTAGGAGAGCTTGCGCCCGGCCATGCCGCCCCAGATGCGGTCGGCCAGGCGCCTTCCGGCGGCGATGGCCACCGGCGTCAGCGGCGCCCGGCCGGTGATGTCGCCGACCGCGAACACGCCCGGCACCGAGGTTTCCTGGAACTCGTCCACCTCGATGAAACCCTCGGCCGTGCGGCGCACGGCGGGATCGATGCAGTCGACCAGGGGGTCGCGACCGACGGCCCAGATCACCACGTCCTGGCCGACCAGCGTGTCGCCCTTGCCCAGTTCCAGATCCAGCCGGCCATCGGCCCCGCGCTTCAGCGCCGTGGGCTGGCAGTCCATGTGCATGGCCACGTCCAGCTCCTTCAGCCCCTCGGTGGCCGCCTCGACCAGCAGCGGGTCGAAGCTGCGCAGCACGGTGCTGCCACGGGCCACCAGCGTGACCGTGCTGCCCAGCGCGCCGAACACTCCCGCCAGCTCCAGCGCGATGTAGCCGCTGCCGACGATGGTGACGCGTTCGGGCTGGTGGTCGAGCTCGAAGAACCCGTCCGAGTCCAGCCCCAGCTGCGCACCCGGGATGGCCGGCCTGCGTGGCCGTCCGCCCGTGGCCAGCACCACCCGCTCGCCCACCAGGCGGCGGCCGTTGACCTTGATGCAGCGCCCGGGCAGCAGACGGCCGTAGCCGCGCACCAGCTCCACCCCGCTGCGCGCGAGGTTGCCCTCGTAGATGGTGTTGAGCCGCGCCACGTAGGCGTCGCGGCGCGCCTTCAATCCCTTCCAGTCGTGGCCGCCGACGGTGACGTCGAAGCCGTAGCCGCGGGCATCGTCGAGGGCGCCGGCCAGCTCGGCCGCATTCCACATCAGCTTCTTGGGCACGCAGCCCACGTTCACGCAGGTGCCGCCCAGGCGGCCGGCCTCCACCAGCGCCACCCGCGCGCCATGTTCGGCGGCACGTCGCGCAGTGGCAATGCCGCCGCTGCCGCCGCCCAGCACGACCAGATCGAAGGATTCACTCATGGGCGCATAATAGGAGAAATGAACCCCAATCCGCTGCTGCGCGACGGGCCGCTGCCCGCCTTCGATGCCATCCGTCCGGAACATGTCGAGGAAGGCGTGCGCGCCGTGCTCGACGAGAACCGCGCCCGCATCCGCCAGATCCAGTCCCAAGCCGAGCCCACGTTCCACTCGCTGGTCGAGCCGCTGGAGGAACTGCACCACCGCCTCGCCCGCACATGGTCGCCGGTGGGACACCTGAACGCGGTGATGAACAACGAGGCATTGCGCGAGCGTTACAACGCCTGCCTGCCGCTGCTGTCCGAATACAACACCGAGCTGGCGCAGAACGAGAAGCTGTACCAGGCGTTCACGGCAGTGCGCGAGAAGGAGGCCGACCGCCTCGACGAGGAGCAGCTGGCGGTGGTCGACAACGCGCTGCTGGAGTTCCGCCTTGCCGGCGTGGCGCTCGACGGCGCGAAGAAGGACCGCTTCAAGGCCGTGATGCTGGAAATGTCGCGGCTGGCGTCGAAGTTCGAGGAGAACGTGCTCGACGCCACCAATGCCTTCACCCACGAGGTGAAGGACGCGGCGGAACTCGACGGCCTCAACGCCACCATCGTCGCGCAGGCCCGGCAGCGCGCCCTGGACGCGGGCAAGGAAGGCTGGCTTCTCGGCCTCGACCAGCCCACCTACGTGGCGGTGATGACCGACGCCCGCTCGCGCGCGCTGCGCGAGACCTTCTATCGCGCCTGGAGCACGCGCGCGTCCACCACCGGCCCCACGCCCGCCAGGTACGACAACACGCCGGTGATGGAGGAGCTGCTGCGCCTGCGCCATGAAGCCGCGCAGCTGCTGGGCTATCCCGACTACGCCAGCTATGCGCTGGCGCGGCGCATGGCGCGCACCACCGGCGAGGTGATGGACTTCCTGCGCCGCCTGGCGAAGGCCGCCCGACCCGCCGCCGAGCGCGACCTGGCCGAGCTGGTCGAGTTCGCCGGCCGGCCGCTGGAGGCCTGGGACATCACCTACTACTCCGAGCGCCTGCAGGAGCAGCGCTTCAATGTCTCGCAGGAGGAACTGCGGCCCTGGTTCCCGCTGCCGCGGGTGCTCGAGGGCCTGTTCCGCGTGGTCAACCGCCTGTTCGAGGTGAGCTTCCACCCGCGCGAGGACGTGCCCGTGTGGCACCCGGACGCGTGCTACTACGACATCCTCGATGCCGGCGGCCGGGTGATCGGCGGCGTCTACCTGGACCCCTACGCGCGCAGCAACAAGCGCAGCGGCGCATGGATGGACGACTGCGTGGGCCGCAAGGAGCTGTCCACCGGCCGCGCGCTGCCGGTGGCCTACCTGGTCTGCAACGCCCTGCCCGGCGCACCCGGCCAGCCCGCGCAGCTCACCCACGACGACGTGGTGACGCTGTTCCACGAGTTCGGCCACGGCCTGCATCACCTGCTCACGCGCGTGCGCTACCCCTCCATCGCCGGCATCAACGGCGTGGCCTGGGACGCGGTCGAGCTGCCCAGCCAGTTCATGGAGAACTACGCCTGGCAGCCAGAGGTGCTGCGCGAGATGACCGCGCACGTGGCGGACGGCTCGCCGCTGCCCGAGGAGAAGATCACCCAGCTGCTGAAGACCCGCAGCTTCCAGGCGGGGCTGGCCACGGTGCGGCAGCTGGAGTTCGCGCTGTTCGACTTCCGCCTGCACGCCGAGTACGACCCGGCCAGGGGCGCGCGCCTGTACGAGATCCTCGAGGAGGTGCGGCGCGAGGTGGCGGTGGTGAGGATCCCGGAGTGGAACCGCTATCCCAACAGCTTCGGCCACATCTTCGCCGGCGGCTACGCGGCCGGCTACTACAGCTACAAGTGGGCCGAGGTGCTGTCGGCCGATGCCTTCGCCGCCTTCGAGGAGGCCGGCATCTACGACCGCGCCACCGCGCGGCGCTTCGTGGACGCCATCCTGTCGCGGGGCGGCAGCCGCCATGCGCTGGACGCCTTCATCGCCTTCCGGGGACGCCCGCCCGACATCGGCCCGCTGCTGCGCCTGCATGGCATCGCCGGCTGATCAGGGTTTCCCCTAATTGACATATCGGCGGATCGTCTGTGACGCAAAGTGCGGAACGCGTCGCGTGCCGCGCGCGCGGCACTGCCTAGACTGCGGCCATGTACAGCGCCCGCCGCAGCGACTACGACGTCACCAACACGGTGCGGGTGTCTTCGGCCCCCGATGTTCGCGATGCGGTGAAGGAGCTGTTCCTGGCCACCTGGCCGGGCATGTACTTCGGGCCGGTGGCGCGGGCCTTCCATGACCTGGAGCTGGCCTTCACCGGCCGGATGCCCGGCTACTTCGGCGTCGATACCGTCTACCACGACCAGCAGCACACCCTGGACGTGACCCTGGCCATGGCCAGGCTGATCGTCGGCTACGAGCGCGCCCACGGCGGCACCCCGCTGGGACTGGGCGCGGAGCGCGGCGCGGTGGGCATCTTCCTGGCCCTGTTCCACGATGTCGGCTACCTGCGCGAGAAGGGCGAGGAGGCGCAGAATGGCGCCGAGTTCACCCGCAACCACGTGTCGCGCAGCGCCCGCTTCCTCTCCTTCTACCTGCCGCAGATCGGCTACGCGCACTGGGCGCCGGTCGCGGCCGAGCTGGTGCACTTCACCGGCTACGAGAAGAGCTTCGAGGAGATCGGCAAGGTGGTCACCGACCCGCGCGACATCGCGCTGGGCCACCTGCTGGGCACGGCCGACATGATCGCGCAGATGGCCGACCGCTGTTACCTGGAGAAGTGCCGCGACCGGCTGTACCCCGAGTTCGTGCTCGGCGGCGTGGCGCTGTCCGTCTCGGATACCGGCGACACCGGCGTGCGCTATGCCTCGGGCCTGGACCTGCTGCGGCAGACGCCGCAGTTCATGCAGGACACCATCACCAAGCGCCTGGATGGCGCCTTCGGCAGCGCCTACCGCTACCTGGAGCCGCTGTTCGGCGGACAGAACCCGTACATGGAAGCCATCCAGCGCAGCCTCGACTACCTGCGACAGGTGCTGCGCGCGGAGAGCTGGCGCATGCTGCGGCGCACCCCCAAGGTCTACACCGCCCAGCCCGACCCGCTCAACAACGTGCGCGGGCTGATGTCCAGCTACCTCAGGCGGGCCTGGGCGCGCCAGCCGCGCTGAGCGCCGCCGCCGGCGGCGGGTCCACGTTCATCACGTAGCGGGTGACCAGCTCGGCCAGCCGCCCCTCGATTACCGCCCTGCCGTCGATCTCGGCTTCCTCCAGCGCCTGCCGCAGCACGGCCTCGGAGTATTGCGCCAGCGCCGCGCTGGCCACCGGGGCATGGCTGATATGCCAAGGCTCCGGCCGCACCCCGCCGCGCCAGGTGGTGTAGGGACGGTAGAACCCGAACCTCGCCGCATGGGCGGCCAGCCAGGCATCCAGCCGGGCAAACACTCCGTCGGCGGCGAACTCCTGCGGCACCGCCAGCACCCGGTAGCCCGGGGGCAGGGCCGCCCGGTCCAGCACGTCCAGGTCGGTGCCCCAGTGGTGGCGGCTGGCCCCGGGCAGCGCCGACCAGCACAGGATGGCCTCCACCCGGCCCGCCTCGTCCAGCGCGGCGGCATCCAGCAGCTCCCCGTCCGGGCCGCGCAGGTCGCGCTGGCCGCGGGCCTTGGCATTCCAGATGTCCAGCTGCTTGTCGAAGTCCCGGAACGAGGAGAAGGGGACCAGGTCGATGCCGTCCTCCGCCGCGGCCCGGCGCATGGCCAGGAAGGGCTCGACCACGTCGCGGTGCAGGCTGCAGCGGGGTTCCGTGAGGTCGACGACATGGGTCCGGGCCCTGCCCGTGAGTTCGAAAATCGAAAATTCGGGATGACCCATAAGCAACTGTCGTTATCCGGCGCCGCTAGCCGCCCTTCGGAGGGCGAGGTTAACATCAGTGCACTTTGCACAGCCTGAAGACCAAATTCGCCCTGTTCGGCGCTGCTTTCGGGCTGCTGCTGATGACAGGAATGCTGGCGGTGGCAGCGATGCTCCGCGATCCGGGCGCGGCGCGCTCGGTGGCGATCCCCATTGCATTGGCAACCATCGGCGGCGCCACCTGGCTGGCCTTCATCGTCGGGCGCCGCCTCACCACCGCGCTGCAACAGCTCAACGACAGCACCCATCGCATGGCCGAGGGCGACTTCACGCGTCCCGTGCCGGTGGTGCGCAACGACGAGCTCGGCGACCTGCAGCGCACCGTTGACCAGATGCGCAAGAGCCTGGCCGACACCACCATCACCAAGAACTACCTCGACAACGTGCTCAACAGCATGGTCGACGCGGTGTTCGTGGTGCGGCCGGACGGCAGCATCCGCTCCACCAATGTTGCCGCGCAGCGGCTGACCGGTTCCTCCTCCGAGGAGCTGCTCAACCGCCACATCGGTTCGCTGCTGGTGGCGCCCGACCTGTCCGAGAGCGAGCGCGTGGCCCGCGCCGCGGAAACCGGCGAGGCCGTGCTGCGCAACGCCGCCGGCCAGACCCTGCCGGTGTCCTTCTCCGGATCCGAGCTCGACAGCAGCGACGCCAACTTCCAGGGCCGCATCTACGTGGCCCGCGACATCACCGACCGCAAGCGCGCCGAGCGGCGCATCCGCTACCTGGCCCGCTACGACGCGCTGACCAAGATCCCCAACCGCATGCAGTTCCAGCACCTGCTGCAGCAGGCGATCGCGCGGGCACTGCGCACGCGCACCGGGCTGGCGCTGCTGTACCTCGACATGGACCACTTCAAGGAGGTGAACGACACCTTCGGCCATGGCGCGGGCGACCGGGTACTCGAGGCGCTGACCGAGCGGCTGACCGCCACCCTGCCCCCCGACACGGTGCTCGGCCGGCTGGCCGGCGACGAGTTCGCGCTGTTCATCGACGGCATTTCCGAGAGCACCGCCCGCGAGGTGGTGCGGCACCTCTCCCGCGACATCCTCAATGCCGTGGCCCAGCCCTTCTACGTGGGCGGGCAGGAAGTGTTCCTGTCGGCCAGCATCGGCGTGGCGCTGTGCCCGCGCGACGCCGACAACGTGGTCGACCTGATCCGCAACGCGGACGCGGCCATGTACTACTCCAAGCAGAACGGCGGCAATTCCTGCGCCTTCTACTCGCCGGAGATGAACGCCGCCTCGGTCGAGCGGCTGATGCTCAAGAGCAAGCTCAAGCGCGCCATCGAGCGCGACGAGTTCGTGGTCGCCTACATGCCCAAGGTGGACGTCACCGACGGCCGCATCGTCGGCGCCGAGGCACTGCTGCGCTGGCGCCTGCCCGGCCATGGCGACATCCCGCCCTCGCAGTTCATCCCGCTGGCGGAGGAGAACAACCTCATCTCCAGCATCGGCGAGTGGGTGCTCAACCGCGTGTGCCTGGACTACCGCGAGCTGTCGGCCAGCGGCCGCGCGCCCGGCCGCATCGCCCTGAACCTGTCGCTGAAGCAGCTGCGGCAGGCCAGCTTCATCCTCGACTACCGGCAGGTGTTCGAGCGCCATGGCGTCTCGCCGGCCAACATCGAGCTGGAGATCACCGAGAGCACCCTGATGGCCAATCCCAAGCGCACCATCGGCATGCTGCAGGAGCTGGCCGACCTGGGCGTGCACCTGGCCATCGACGACTTCGGCACCGGCTACTCCTCGCTCTCGGCGCTGCAGCAGTTCCCCATCGGCACGCTGAAGATCGACCAGTCCTTCGTCCGCGACGCCAACATCGACCGCAACGACGCCACCATCGTGCGCACCATCATCGAGATGGGCCGCAGCCTGGGCATGGAGGTAGTCGCCGAGGGCGTGGAGACCGAGGGCCAGCTGGCGTTCCTGCGCGAGGCAGGCTGCAACTTCGCCCAGGGCCGGCTGTTCGGCGACCCGTGCTCGGCCGAGGACCTGGGCGCGATGCTGTCGCGCCAGGTGGCCACCGGCCGCTCGCCGTTCCCGTGCTTCACGGATGAAGCGCGTGCGGTCCGCGATGGCAGCGCCTGAATCCCCGCCCGCACCTTCCGTTCCGCTGAACCGATCCCGCCTGCGCCGCCCGTGGCGCCGCGCCGCGCTGGCGCTGCTGGCCGCCTGCACGCTGGTGGGCGCCTGGCATGTGCACAAGCCGCTGCCGCCGGGCGTGCACGTACGCGGCGCGCCGGTGGCCACGCCCGATGCCTGGGTGCGTTTCCTCGCAGACATCACCGCGCAGGATGGCGCCGGCGGCATGATCCGGCGGCAGGTGATCCACGAGGCCACGCTCGAGCTGGTGCGCGGCGCGCGTGACTTGCTGGTGCTGGACTACTTCCTGTTCAACGGCCAGGGCGGGCCGAAGGGACCGCTGGTGCCGGGCAACGGCCTTTCGCCCGTATCCGCGCAACTCCTCGAGGCGTTGCGGAGGCTGAAGCAGCAGCAGCCGGACCTGCCGATACTGGTGCTCACCGATCCCATCAACGACTACTACCGCGGCACCGCGCCGGCGGAACTGGAAGCACTGCGCCCGCTCGGCATCGACGTGGTGGTGACGCGGCTGTCGGCGCTGCGCGATCCCAACCCGCTGTACAGCGCGCCGTGGCGCACGCTGGCTGGCAGGTGGCTGCCCGCACGCGGCGAGGGCTGGCTGCCCAATGTGCTCGACGGCGCGGGCCCGCGCCTGCACCCGGGCGCGCTGCTGCAGCTGCCCAACTTCAAGGCCAACCACCGCAAGCTGGCGATCACCGGCGATGGCGCCGGATCGCTGCGCGGCATCGTGGCCTCGGCCAACCCCCATGACGCCAGCAGCGCGCATTCCAACGTGGCGCTGCGCATCCGGGGCGAGGCACTTCGGCCACTGCTCCACAGCGAGCTCGCGGTGGCGAGGTTCTCGGGATGGAAGGGCGGGACGCTGGAGCAGCTGGCGCAATCGTCGGCTGCCGGACCGGCCACCGAACCAGGCGCGGCCGTGCACGTGGCCATCATCACCGAAGGCGCCATCCGCGAGGCCCTGCTGGGACGCCTCGATGCGGCCGTCGCCGGCGACGCCATCGACATCGCGCAGTTCTACCTCTCCGACCGGCGCGTGCTGCGCTCGCTGCTGGACGCGTCCGCGCGCGGCGCCCGCGTGCGCGTACTGCTGGACCCCAACCGCGACGCCTTCGGCTTCGAGAAGGGCGGCATTCCCAACCGCCCCGTCGGCAACGCGCTGCTGCGCCGGAGCAGGGGCGGCATCGCGCTGCGCTGGTACCGCACCAGCGGCGAGCAGTTCCACGCCAAGTTCGCCGCGGTGAGGAGCCGCGGCATGGTGTGGTTCACGCTGGGCTCGGCCAACTTCACCCGCCGCAACCTCGCCGACTACAACCTCGAGGCCAATGTCGAGGTGCTTGCGCCAGCGGACAGCGTGGTGGCCCGCGAGGCGACGGGCTGGTTCGACATGCTGTGGAACAACGCCGGCGGCGTGCCCTACTCCGATCCGCCGGATGCCTGGGCCGAGGACAGCCTGCTGCGCCTGTGGCGCGCAGGCTTCATGGAAGCCACCGGGCTGTCGACCTTCTAGCGCGCCGGGGCAGGTGCCGCGCGCGCGGCGGCCACGGCCGAGCTGCGCACTTCGGCCAGCGCGCGCTGCGCCGCGCGCTCGAACGCTGCCACGATCGAGGACATGCGGTTGCGCTCCGCCGGCTCCCGCACGTCCACCTCGAAGCTGGACAGCACGCGGCGCGGCGAGGTGGAGACCAGCAGGCACTCCAGCGCCACGCGCACCTGCGGCGCACCGCCGGCGTCGTCGTATTCCGCCTCGAAATGCCGCGCGGTCATCAGCAGCTCGAAGTCCGCCGCGCCGGGGCCGCGGTCGGCAGCGGCCACGGTGGTGAACGCGCCATCCAGCGACTGCACGGCGAAGGCCGTCAGTACCTGCGGCAGCGCGCCGCTCCAGCGGGCGGCGGCGTAGAAATCGAGCTGGTTGCCCGGCCGGGTCAGCGCGATGCGCGCCGTGTCGAGCCCGGGCTGCACCGCAGGGCGCGGCACCAGCAGCAGGCCCGCCACCGGCGCCTCGCCGGACGCGGCAGGGCGCTCGACGCGCAGCACGTACAGCCGGTCCGGCTCGGCATCGCTGCGCAATCCGCCGCAACCCGCCAGCGCCAGCAGCGCCACCGCCGCCAGCCCGCCCAGCATCCGCCGCCCCATGAACCTTGCCTGCGCGATCACGGCGGCACCTCCACTCCACGCGACGGCGACTGGTAGATGAGCTGGGAGGGGTTTTCGCGCAGCTGCTGCGCCAGCGCGCGCAGCTCCTCCACCGCGCCCTCCGCCGATTCCAGCGTGCGCGTGAGCTGCGGCAGCCCCTGCTGGGTGAACTGGGCGACGCCGTCGCGGTTGTCGCTCAGGATCTGGTTGATGCCTTCGCCGGCCTGCTCGAGGTAGCCGGCCGTGACCTGCAGCCGGTCGGCCACGCGCCGCACCTGCTCGCCCACGTCGCCGGTCACCGCACCGAGGCCCTGCGCCAGCCGCCGCGCCTCGCGCGTGGCCTCGCCCACCTCGCCCAGCAGCTGATCCAGGCGTGCCATGGTCGCGGGCAGTCCCTCCGAGGCCTTGTGCAGGTTCTGCACGATGGATGTGATCGCGTCCGCGTTCTCGCTCGACAGGATCTGCTGCGCGCTGTCGAGCACCTCGGCGATGTTGCCCGCAAGCTCGGGCAGCGCCGACAGGAAGGCATCGATGCCCGAGCGCACGGAATTGATCACCGGGTAACGCTCGCTGGGCACCGGCGGCAGCATGTCGGCGGCATTGCTCACCTGGCGCAGGTCGATGTACAGCAGGCCGGTCGCGAAGCTCAGCATCGACAGGTTGGCCGCCGTGGTGGGCGTGATGGGCGCAGCCTGGTCGATGTCGGCAAGGATCTGCACCCGCCCGGGGCTGCGCGGATCGAGGCGGATGCGGCGCACCTTGCCCACCTCCACGCCCAGGTAGCGCACCGAACTGCCCTCGGACAGTCCCGTCACCGAGCCGGGGAAGTAGATCTCGTAGCGCTCGTAGTTGCGCCGGTCGCGCCCTTCCGAATACCAGTAGACGAAGCCGAAGCCCAGCGCGACAACCAGCAGCACGAAGGTGCCGACCGCGGCGTAGTTGGCCTTACGCTCCATGCGGCGCTCCCTGCTGCGAGAAGCGCGCCGCGCGCGTGCCGTGGAAGTACGCCTGGATCCACGGATGCGGGTAATCCACGATGCGCTCGCGCGTGTCCTGCACCAGCTTGCGGTCGACGATCACGCCGACCCGCTGGCAGATGCGGAAGATCGTGTCGAGGTCATGCGTGATCATCACCACCGTCAGGTGCAGCTCCTGCTGCAGGTAGGCTATCAAATCGTCGAAGGCCGCGGCACTGATGGGATCCAGGCCCGAGGTCGGCTCATCCAGGAACAACAGCGGCGGATCCAGCGCCAGTGCGCGCGCCAGCGCGGCGCGCTTGATCATGCCGCCGGAAAGCTGTGCCGGATACTTGTCCATGGCGTCTTCCGGCAGTCCTACAAGCCGCAGCTTCAGCAGCGCCAGCTCGTCCATGGCGCGGGCGCTGAGTGACAGGTGCTCCACCATCGGCAGCTGGATGTTCTCGCGCACGGTCAGCGCCGAGAACAGCGCGCCGTGCTGGAAGGTCACCCCGTAGCGCGCCTTGGTGCGGATCAGCTCCTGTTCCGGCAGCCTGGTGATGTCCACGCCCTCCAGCAGGACACGGCCGGCCTGGGGCCGGTGCAGGCCGAGGATGGTCCGGAGCAGCACCGACTTGCCCGATCCTGATCCGCCCAGCAGGCCGAACACCTCGCCGCGGCGCACCTGCATGTCGAGGCCGTCGTGCACGACCTGGCGGCCGAAGCGGTTCACCACCCCGCTCACCTCCACCACGATCTCCTCGCTGCCGGCCATCAGAAATCGATCTCCAGGAACAGCACCGCGAACAGCGCATCGGCCAGCAGCACCAGGAAGATGGCCTGCACCACCGCCACGGTGGTCAGCCGGCCCAGCTCGCGCGCCGAGCCGCGCACCTGGAAGCCGCGGTAGGTACCGGCCATGGCGATGAGGATGGCAAAGGCCGGCGCCTTGACCAGCCCGGCCCAGAAGGTGGTGGGCGCGATGGCCTCGTTGGCGCGCGCGATGAACTGCGCGATGGGCATGTCCAGCAGCCAGTGGCACAGCAGCGCGCCCCCCGCCATGCCCACCAGGTCGGCGATGATGGTCAGCAGCGGCAGCGCGATCATCATGCCCAGGATGCGCGGCAGCACCAGCGTCTCGACCGCGTCCACGCCGATGGCGTCGAGCGCGTCCACCTCCTCGTTGAGGCGCATCGAGCCGATCTCGGCGGCGAAGGAGCTGCCGGTGCGGCCGGCGACGATGATGGCGGTCAGCAGCACGCCCAGCTCACGCAGCACGCCCACGGTGATCAGGTCCACCACGTAGATGTCGGCGCCGTAGTTGCGCAGCTGGCTGGCGGCCATGTAGGCCACGATCACGCTGATCAGGAAAGCGATCAGCGACACCACCGGGATGGCGGTGATGCCGGTGTCATAGATGTGGCGCGCCACCGAGATGGGCCGCAGCGCGCGCCAGTGCATAAGCGCACGGCCGAACACTTCGGCGGCATGGCCGACGAAGGCCAGCCCGTCCTTGACGTCGTCGAGCCGCTCGACGGCGGTGCGGCCGAGGCGCTCGACGATGCTGAAGTTCACCTCGCCGCGCAGCCCCGGCGGCTTGTCCCGGGACTCCGCCTCCAGCGCGGTGCGCACCAGCGGCAGCATCGAGGGCTCCTCGTCGGCGAAGGCCACGCGCACGCCGCGCCCGGAAAGCACGCGGGTCAGGTCATCCAGCGCCCACGCGCCGGAGAGGTCGAGCACCTCGGCGGTGCCGGTGGTGATGCGCGCCTCGGCGACGCCGTCGAGCGGCAGCGCCTCCACCTCCCTGCGGATGGAATCGATGGCCTGGGCGCGCCAGGCGCCGCGCAGGGCCAGTTCGAGCGTGGATTCGTTGCGCCGGCTTTCGAGGAAAGCCATGCCGCTCCTTCGGTTGTCATCGCGGTCGGTCCGCAGCCGGATGATGATGTAACACCCTCGTGGGAGTCACCATCGCGGTGCAGCGCCCATGGTGCTTGTTTTGGAACTATTGCACAGCGTTTCCCCACCATTGGTCCTTATAGGGACCAATCTGCAACAGGCGCCGTTTCCCGGTACCCCCGTCGGACCGCCCCTCCCCGCGCCGGAGGACCGCATGCCGGCCTCGGACCAGTAGCCGGATTCCCCGCGGGGCTGCGTTACAGCGCTGCCGCGGCAGGATCGGCCGCGGCTGCGGGAGTAGAATCCGCCCCCACCCATCGAGCAGTGGAGAAGAAATGAAGAAGCCCGTCACCGTGACGATCACCGGCGCCGCCGGCCAGATCGGCTATGCCCTCGCCTTCCGCGTCGCCTCCGGCCAGCTTCTGGGCAGCGATACGCCCGTGAACCTGAACCTGCTGGAGATCACGCCTGCGCTGCAGGCCCTGCAGGGCGTGGTGATGGAGCTGGAGGACTGCGCCTTCCCGCTGCTGAACAAGGTCACCGCCACCGATGACGCCAAGGTCGCCTTCCGTGACTCGCAGGTGGGCCTGCTGGTGGGCGCCCGCCCGCGCGGCCCCGGCATGGAGCGCAAGGACCTGCTGCTGGCCAATGCGCAGATCTTCAGCGCCCAGGGCAAGGCCATGAACGAGGTGGCCGACCGCAACATCAAGGTGCTGGTGGTGGGCAACCCGGCCAACACCAATGCGCTGATCGCGCGCGCCAACGCGCCGGACCTGAACCCGCGCAACTTCACCGCCATGACCCGCCTGGACCACAACCGCGGCCTCTCGCAGCTGGCAGCCAGGACCGGCGTGCACACCACGAAGATCCGCAAGTTCACCATCTGGGGCAACCACTCCTCGACCCAGTACCCGGACATCTCGCACACGCTGATCGACGGCAAGCCGGCGCGCGAGCTGGTGGACCAGAAGTGGGTGGAGGAGACCTTCATCCCGGTGGTGCAGCAGCGCGGCGCCGCCATCATCAAGGCGCGCGGCGCGTCCTCGGCCGCCTCGGCCGCCGCCGCCGCCATCGACCACATCTACACCTGGGTCAACGGCACCGCCGAGGGCGACTGGGTGTCGATGGCCGTGCCCTCCGACGGCAGCTACGGCATCAAGGAAGGCGTGATCTACTCGTACCCCGTCACCACCAAGAACGGCGAGTACGAGATCGTGCAGGGCCTGTCGATCGACGAGTTCAGCCGCAAGCGCATGGACCTGTCCGACCAGGAGCTGCGCGAGGAGCGCGACGGCGTGAAGGACCTGCTCTGAAGCAGTTCCCCGCCCGTCCCGCCGGGACGTGAATGAAAAAGGGCCGGAAGCCACCTTCCGGCCCTTTTCCTTTTCCGCTCCGCCCCTGCGAGCCGGCAAGCCGGCCCGCGGGGGCAGGAACGCCCGCTAGAACCTGCGCTCCACCGACACCGCCCAGGTGCGCGGCAGGCCCGGCACGCCGGTGACCACGCCCAGCTGGCCGGCGCTCACGTCGCTCTTCGACAGGAAGTAGTACTTGTCGAAGACGTTCTGCACCTCCAGCGCCAGCTTCCAGTCATCGTTGCGCGAGTAGGACACGCGTGCGTTGGTCAGCGTCCTGCCGCCCAGCCGCCCCCAGGAGGTGTTCTCGGAGTTGTCGAACACCTCGCTCTGGTATGACGAGTCGACGCGGAAGCTCAGCACGCCCGAGGAGACGTTGTGGTCGTACTGCACGCCCAGCGAGTAGGTCTGCTCCGGCGTGTAGGGCGTGATCGCATTCTCCGGGATGGCGGTGTTGACCAGGAAGCCCGTGCCCGGGTCCACCGGCGAGGTGTACTCGAAGTCCAGCACCGAGACCGTCGCATCGATGGTCAGGCCGGATACCGGGCGCAGCGTGGCCTCCAGCTCGAAGCCCTTCACGTCGGCCGCGCCGATGTTGTCGGGCCGCAGGCAGGGCGAGGCCGGGTACGGGGCGGACTCGGGGCAGGCCTGCTTGCGCAGCTGGATGTCCTCGTACTTGTTCAGGAACAGCGCGCCGTTCAGGCGCAGCCGGCGCTGCAGCCAGTCGGACTTGAAGCCCACCTCGTAGGTGGTGAGCGTCTCCGGGTTGAACGGCAGGCGTTGCGTCTCGAAGAACGGACGCGGGTTCACGCCGCCGCCCTTGAAGCCCGTGGATACCGAGGCATAGGCCATGAAGTCCGGCGTGAAGCGGTAATCCGCCGCCACGCGCCAGTCGGTGCGGTCGCCCTTGAACCGGCCGGTGATGTTGTAGATGCCCGCCAGCAGGCAGTTTGGCGTGTACCACCAGTCATCGGCCAGGTCCGGCGGCAGGCAACTGCCCGGGTCCGGTACCGAGTGGTCCGGGTTCGAGCGCAGGTAGGTGTAGTTCTTCTCGTCCTCGGTGTAGCGCAGCCCGGCGGTGATGCTCAGCGCATCGGTGGGATGGATGGTGGCGGTACCGAACACCGCGGTGGTCTTGCTCGGTGTCTCGTCCGGGCCGTGCAGGAAATCGATCGGCGCCGGCAGCACGTAGTTCAGGTCCACGCGCGCGGTGTAGATGCCCTTCTGGTCGAGGTAGAAGCCGCCGATCGTGCCCTCGATGAACCCGCCCGGGGAGCGCATGTTCAGGCGCACCTCGGAAGTGAAGGCATGGTGGTCGAGCTCGTTGTCGAGCTGCGCCACCGCGACCGGCGTGGCGTCCTGGTCCTGGCCGAACTTCGAGTTGTACTTGCGGTACGAACCGATGTAGACGAACTGCAGGTTGTCGTTGAAATCGTGCGTGATGTTGCCGCTCACGCCCCAGCCCGTGAACTCGGTGATGGGCAGCGAGAAGTAGGGCTTGAACGGCGCCTGGTCGGTGGGACGCATGGCGTCCATGAAGTTCGAGTAGCTGACGTACTTCGGGTTCCAGCCCATCAGGTTCCTGTCCGGCGCGTTGTCGCAGCTGTAGGGACCGTAGGGCACGAACTGGCAGCCCACCTGCACCGGGTTGCCATCCTTGCCCACCAGCCAGGCACTGGTGAACTGCGGGACGCCGCCGACCGCCCCATCCACCGACACCGCCGCACCTGGCAGGAACGGATCGAACACGGGCACGTTGAGCTCACCGGCCGCGATCAGCACGGTCGGGATGGCCTCGGAGCGCTCGCGGGTGTAGTCCGTGGTCAGGTTGACCTCGGTCCGGTCACCGGCCTGCCAGCGCAACGCCGCGCGCAGCGCGGTGATGGCCTGGCCGCCCATGGTCTCGTAGTCGGAGTTGCCGCGTCCGCGCGCGTTGTTGCGCGGCACGTTCGAGCTCGGATGGGTCTGGCCGTAATCCAGCATGCCCACGTAGCCATCGCGGCTGCGGGTCATGCCCGACACGCGCAGCGCCACGTCCTCGCTCAGCGCCAGGTCGGCCATGCCGCGCAGCGTGAGCTCGTCGAAGGCGCCATAGGACACGCGCAGCGAACCGCTGTTGTCACCGCGCGGCTTGGCGCTGAACAGCTTGATGGCGCCGCCGATGGAGTTCTTGCCGGCCAGCGTGCCCTGCGGGCCGCGCAGGATCTCGATGCGATCGAGGTCGATCAGCTCCAGCAGCGAGCTGGACAGCGTCGGGATGTACACGTCGTCCACGTACAGGCCCACGCCGGGATCGACGGCGTAGTTGAAGTCCACCTGTCCCACGCCGCGGATGAACGCAATCAGGCCCGAACCGCCGTTCTGCGGCTGCGGCCGCAGCGACACGTTCGGCGCCTGCGCCGCCACGTCGGCGATGTTGGTCTGGCCGCGCGCCTCGAGCATCTCGGCGCTGACGGCCGTGATGGCCAGCGGCGTGTCCTGCAGGCGCTGTTCGCGGAACTGCGCGGTGACCACCACTTCCTGCAGTTCCTCGAGCGATTCGCTCTCCGCCGCCAGCGCATCGTTCTGCGCCAGCACGGAGGAAACGACGGCCAGCGCGACGGCGCGCGCGACCTGCGTACGGGCTGAGATCGACATGAAACCCCCTCGTTTTTCTTCGAGGCGCCCTGGCGCCTCTCTCTTCCTTAAGACCCAGGAGACAGAAAACTGCCTGTCGCGGAAACTAGCGGACTGCAAGGCCATGCACTACGTATATGCGATGGGTAATCGCTTACTGACCGGGCAAGTGACAATTCGCAACAACACACTTCGGATCATCGGACTCATGGCCCTCGCGGCCGCCGCGCCGGCATGGCCGGCCGAGGATCGCGCCGCCATCACCACCATCAACCATGCCTTCGCCACAGAGCTGGGCACGGGCGTGTACGACATCGGCGGGCGGAGCATCTTCGTGGTCCGCGTGGCGCCGGAGCATGTGCTGCGCGAGCCCGAGGGCTCGCGACCCGGCGTGCGCCTGGTGCTGCCGGTGGCCGCCGGCTCCTTCGACTTCAACCCCTTCGACAGGCTGCAGCCGGATGTACCCGAACGCATCGACAGCTTCAGCCTGATGCCGGGTGTGGCCTTCGACTTCCCGCGCGACGGCGGCTGGATGCTCACGCCCTGGCTGCGCGCCGGCGCGAGCTTCTCCGCCGGCCACAGCGACGGGCGGCTGTTCGGCGCCGGCCTGCGCCTGGCATGGGCCGGCGAGCTGGGCGGATTGAAGGTGGATCGCCTGCACGAGCTGGTGCTGGCGGCAGTGGATTACCACGGCAACATTCCCGGCGACCGCTTCCTCAGGCTGCGCAATGGCGTCGACCTGCGCGCCACCGCCTTCAAGGCCACGCCATCGCGCCAGCTGGTGGCCGGCCTTTACGCGATCGCCGACATCGTCACCGATCCGCCCGAGGTGCCGGACGAAGTGGGCGAGCAGAGCGTGATGCAGATCGAGCTGGGCGTGACCTTCAACACCGAGCCGCGGCCGCGCATCGGCCGCTGGCGCTGGCCGAGGCTCGGCTTCGGCTATCGCCTCGCGGGGGATTTCTCGGGATGGCGCATCGTGTTCGGCGCGCCGTTCTGATCAGTCCAGCCCCAGCTCGCGCAGCACCGCGCCGGCGACGTTGAATCCTTCCGCCGCGGCGGGGATGCCGGCGTACAGCCACACCTGCATCAGCGTCTCGCGGATCTCCTCCTTCGTGACGCCGTTGGCGATCGCGCCCTGCACGTGGTAGCGCAGCTGCGGACTGCGGCCCAGCGTCGCCAGGATGGCGATGGTCAGCATGCTGCGCGTGCGGTGGTCCAGCGTGGGCTCGTTCCAGGCATCGCCGAAGCACTGCTCGGTGACGATCTCCTCGAAGCGCCGCCGGAACGGCGTGGCATTGTCCAGCGCGTCGTCGGCGCCGGACCTGCCGAACATCTTCCGGCGCAGCGCGAGGCCGGCCGCTTCGAGCTTCTTCCTGTCCATTCAGTCCTCCCGTTCCGGTTCCGCCGCCGCCCGGATGGCCATGAACGCGCGCGAGCTGTCGCTCTGCGCGCCCTCGACCTCGCGCGCGAAAGCCATGCGCTCGCGCGCCAGGCGCAACAGTGGCAGGTCGAGCCGGAGCTGGTCGCCGAGCTCGGCCGCGATGCGCATGTCCTTGGCCAGCAGCCCCAGCGCGAAGCCGGTGGCGTAGCGGCCCGGGATCACGTGCTCGCGCGCCACCAGCTCGGTGACGAAGCTGCGGCCGGTGGAGGCATTGAGCACGTCCACCAGCGTGGCCGGGTCGAGGCCGAAGCGCTCGCCCAGCGCCATCCCCTCGGCCACCGCCACCATGGCAGCGCCGCCGATGATGTTGTTGATGGCCTTCATGGCGTGGCCATTGCCCAACCCGCCCAGCTCGAACAGCTGGCTGCCCATGGCCGACAGCACGGGCTTCACCTGCGCCAGCAGCGCCGCGTCCCCGCATCCGATCATGATGGCCAGCGTGCCGGCCTCGGCGCGCATGCGCGCGCCCGACACCGGCGCGTCCACGAGATGGAACCCCCGCTGCGCCAGCAGCTCGCCGGTCTGGCGCGTCAGCATGGGCTCGGAGGAGCTCATGTCGATGAACACTGAGCCGGGCGCCAGCCGTTCGAGCAGCCTGCCGCCCTCGTGCACCAGCACCTGCTGCACCACCTGGCCGTCGGGCAGCATGGTGATGATGAACTCGCGATCCGCGAGTTCCTCCAGCGTCGCGGCCGAGAAGCAACCCAGTTCCGCGGCCACCTCCGCTGCGCGCTCCGGCAGCGCGTCGTGCACGCGCACGTCGAAGCCATTGCGCACCAGGTTGGCGGCCATCGGCCGCCCCATGGTGCCCACGCCGATGAATCCCACGCGCGGGGTATTCATGGCACTGCCCGCATCAGGGGAAGAACTCGGCGCCCGGCGGCCGGCCGGCCGAACCCCAGCGCTCGGAGGAATCCCAGTGCTCGGTGATCAGGCCGCTCTCCTCGTCGACGCGGAACACGTCGAACCACACCATCTCGTAGATCAGGTTCGGGTCCTCGCGGTCGCGCACCTTGCGCGCCCACATCACCATCACGATGTCGCGCTCGGCGATGATGTCGATGATGGGGAAGCGCGACACCGGTTCGACCTCGCGCTTCGGCCGCGCCTGGCTCATGGTGGCGATGAAGGCGTCGCGACCGGACTCCACGTTGGGGTTGTGCTGGATGTACTCCGGCGCCATGAACTCCGCGGCGCGCTCCATGTGCCCGGCCTCGTAGACGATGCGCCAGAAGTCGTACACATGCTTCTTGTTGCGCGCCAGCTTCGGGTCCTTGCTCTCCAGCAGCGCATGCTGGTCCCTGGCCACCACGATGGGTGCGATCGGCTTGCCACTCACCGACAGCTGCGGCTGGTGGTGGATGCTGGGATCGTCGGGATCAGGGACCGGCTCCCGGAGCGTGGCCGAAGGCGAGACGGCATTGCCATCCTCCACCGCCGCCTGCGGGCCGTCCGTTCCCGCGCCGCAGCCTGCCAGCAGGCTGCCCGCCAGCGTCGCGATCATGATCCGCCGCATGTCATCCCCCCCCTGTTGTCGTGATCGTCGGCGGATTGTGCCACCACATCCGCCGCTAGCGGCGCACTGCGCGCGCCGTGGCGATGAACCCTTCCAGGTAAGCGATCGCCGCATCAGCCGTGCGGAAGCCCAGGTGGATCTGCTTGGGCACGCCGTGCGGCCCCAGGCGCACCGGCACCACCGCGGCCTTCGCCATGTTTTCCTCCACCAGCCAGCGCGGCAGCGCGGCCACGCCGCGCCCGGCCGCCACCATCTGCAGCATCAGGTCGGTGGACTCCACGCTGCGATGCTCGCGCGGCACGATGCCCGCGGGCGTCAGGAACAAGGTGTACACGTCCAGCCTTTCGACGGCGACCGGATAGCTGATCAGCACCTCGCTCGCCAGCTGCTCCGGCTCGACGAAGGCCGCATCCGCCAGCGGATGGTCATGCGCCACCACCAGCACCTGCTCATAGTCGAACACCGGTTCAAAGGTCAGCCCCGGGCGCGGTTCGGGATCGGGCGTGACCACCAGGTCGATCTCGTGCCCGAGCAGCGCATCGATGCCGCCGAAGCGGAAGCGCTGCTTCACGTCCAGGTCCACGTCGGGCCAGCGCGGCAGGTAGTCGGCCACCACCTTCAGCAGCCACTGGTAGCAGGGATGGCATTCCATGCCGATGCGCAGGCTGCCGCGCGTGCCGCGGGCGAAGCCCTGCAGCGACTGCTCGGCGTGCTCGAGCTGCGGCAGCACGCGGTTGGCCACCTCCAGCAGGTAGGCGCCGGCCTGGGTGAATCGCAGCGCGCGGCCCTCGCGCCGCCACAGCGGCGTGCCCACCGCCCGCTCCAGCCGCGCAATGGCATGGCTCAGCGCCGACTGGGTGAGGTGCAGCGCCCCTGCGGCCGCGGTCAGCGAGCCGTGGCGGTGCACCGCCCGCACGATGGCCAGGTGGCCGCGATCCAGATACTCATGACTGGATTTCATGTATCCCTGAATTTATATCACTTCTATTCATCAGCGGCTTGCTTAGGATGGGCGGCCCTATGAGCACCAATATCCACAACACCGCCGCCGGCGCCCCGGGCGCCGAACATCCACAGCTTCCCGCCCGCTACGACCACGTGGGCAGCTTCCTGCGGCCCGGCTACCTGCTCGAGGCCCGCGCGAAGCGCGCCAAGGGTGAAATCAGCGCCGCCGAGCTGCGCCAGGTCGAGGACCGCGCCATCACCGAGATCGTGCGCTTCCAGGAAGACGTGGGCATGAAGGCCATCACCGATGGCGAGTACCGCCGCACCTACTTCCACATCGACTTCCTGAACCAGCTGGGTGGCGTGCAGACCAGCGACCCGGTGATCGTCGAGAAGCCGGACGGCAGCCGCGAGCTGGCCCCGCCGGTGATGCGCGTAGTGGACAAGGTGCGCCACGACCGCCCCATCCAGCTGGATGACTACCGTTACCTGCAGTCGCAGCTCTCGCCGGGCAGCGTCGCCAAGGTGACCATTCCCTCGCCCACCATGCTGCACTTCCGCGGCGGCCGCGCCGGCATCAGCAAGGAGGCCTACCCCGAGCTGGACCCGGCCTTCTACGACGACGTGGCCCGCGCCTATGGCGATGAGCTGCGCGCGCTGTACGACGCCGGCTGCCGCTACGTACAGATGGACGACACCAACCTCGCCTACCTGTGCGACTCGAAGATGCGCGAGGCGGCCCGTGCGCGCGGCGACGATCCCAACGAGCTGCCGCGCCGATATGCCATGTTCGTGAACAAGGTGGTGGCCCACAAGCCGGCCGGCATGCTGCTGGCCATGCACCTGTGCCGCGGCAATTTCCAGAGCACGCACGCTGCCAGCGGCGACTACGAGCCGGTGGCCGAGGCGCTGCTGTCGGAGATGAACATCGACGCCTACTTCCTCGAGTACGACGACGAGCGCTCCGGCGGCTTCAGCCCGCTGCGCTACCTGAAGAAAGGCAAGACCGTGGTGCTGGGCCTGGTCACCACCAAGGTGGGCCAGCTCGAGGACCCGGGCCTGCTCAAGCGCCGCATCGACGAGGCCGCGAAGTACGCGCCGCTGGAGCAGCTGGCGCTGTCGCCGCAGTGCGGATTCGCCAGCAGCGCCGAGGGCAACGATATCTCCTGGGACAACCAGCGCCGCAAGCTGGAGCTGGTGGTGAAGGTGGCCCGCGAGGTGTGGGGCGAGCGCTAGTCCCGGCCGCGACCGCCGCCGCGTTCACTGCGCGGCGGCGTCTCCTTCCTCGCGGCGCACCAGCGCCGTGAACGTGAACGTCGGCACCAGCAGGCGTTCCACGCCGGCCAGGTCCGAGGCCGGATCCACGCAGTAGCCACGCACGCCCACGCGATCCACGCCGCCCTCCAGCGGCGTGCGGACCAGGTCCTCCGTCGCGCAGCGATCAGAGCCGCGCGTGGCGAACAGCGTGGCCTCGCCCTCCAC
>CAYVZE010000023.1:0-34881 GCA_964455685.1 uncultured Steroidobacteraceae bacterium | reverse complement strand
AGTTCCTGTGGCCGGGCTTCGGCGACAACCTGCGTCCCATCGCCTGGGCGCTGGAGCGCGTGGCCGGCCGCGCCGAGGCGCAGGAGACCGCCATCGGTTACCTGCCGCGTCCCTCCGACATCAACACCCAGGGCCTGGACATCGCGCCGGGCGCGCTGGAGGAGCTGCTGTCGGTGAAGGCCGATGCCTGGAAGAAGGAAGTGGCGGACATCCGCAACTACCTCGGCGAGTTCGGCGCCCGCACGCCCAAGGCGCTGCTGGACGAGCTGGACGAGGTGGAGAAGCGCCTGGGCTGAGAAGGCCCTGTCGCCTGATCTGAAGATGCGCCGCGGCGGGTGACCGTCGCGGCGTTTTTCTTTCCGGTGCCAGCCTTGCCGCGACCCTGCGGCGTGCGCAGCGCGGCGCCGGCCTTCAGTCCGCCGGCGCGATGGTCAGGCTGTCCCCCTCCACCACCGTGCGATCGTTCTCCATCACGTCGTGGATGAGCCGGTCGATGCCCTCCGCGCGGCGGTACTCGAACCTGAGCTTCCACGGCTCGCTGAGCACCCCGGGATCCTCGATGCTCATCTGCACTTCCAGCGTGTCCGGCGCAGTGAGGCGGATGCGCTCGCTGAAGCGCGCCTTCTCCGACAGCGGCGGCAACGCCAGCGGCAGCACGCTGGCATTGCGCACCGACACGGTGTCGATCACCAGCGTGTCGCCTTCCCAGCGTCCCACCGACTCGCCCCAGGGCACCGGCCAGCGGTCCTCCTCCGGCGGCAGCGGCCGGCCGTCGGTGTAGACGTGGCGGATGTCGCGGTAGAAGTTCAGGATCAGCGTTTCCTTCGGCGTCACCAGGAACTGCAGCGGCGCCACGCCTTCCATCATCAGCGGATAGCCCCAGCCCTGCCCGCGGCGCGTCGCATCGGCCGCCATCAGCCGCGGGAACTCGGTGCGCATGCGCTCGCGCATTTCCGCCGTCAGCGGCGCGGCATCGAGCTGGAGCAGGTCCAGCGCCATCCCCTGCGGGGAATCGGCGGTGGGATAGCCGGAGATGTCGATCTCGGTGTCCGCCGCCACCCACACGCCGCTCCAGTCCGGCAGCGCGGCCTGCTGCTGGCCGGATGAGCAGCCCATGGCCAGCAGCGCGACGCCGCAGGCCAGGCCGCAAGGCAGGGAGCGCTTCATTTCGACTGTCCCCCGGCCGGGCCGGGCTGCCGGCCCAGGGGCTTGCCGTCCTCGGTGCTGGCCTCCACCAGCAGGCCGCCATGGCCACCGTTGCGCAGCGGCGAGAGCTTCACCTTGAGGCGGTCGCCCGGCTTCACCGTCGAGGGCCGCCAGCCGCGGTTGTACAGGTACATGGGCGCGCCCATCTCCAGGCTCCACTCCTGTTCCTGTCCCTTCCCGTCCCTGACCAGCAGCTGGATGTAGCAATGGGGATTGGACCACTGGAACTCGCGCACCGTGCCGGTGAGTTCCACCGTGGTGGCCTGGTCGAACATCGCGGCTGAATGGTGCGCCTGCGCCGCGCCTGCCGCGGCCAGCAGCAGCACGCCGGAGAGGCGCGCCAGACGGTGATTGTTCATCCCCCCTCCTTCCGGCGGCCTGTCGCCGCCGCCTGCTTCAGGACTCCTCGCAGATGAAGCGGATGGTCTGCGGGGAATCCGGTTCCGGTACCTTGCCCAGCCCGATCATGCCGCTGCCTTTCAGCTGCATGCTGTCGCGCCGGACGAAGGCTTCCTCGCCCGTGCTCGTGGTGACGAAGGTGCCGTTGGTGCTCTGGTCCACCAGCAGGAACTTGCTGCGCGAGAGCTCGATGCGCGCATGGATGCGCGAGATCAGGTTGCCGCGCACGATCACGTCGTTCTCGTCGGCGCGGCCGATGGCCACCTGCGGGCGTGTCTCATCGAGCAGCAGCTCGCGGTCGGACAGCCGCAGCCGCAGGCGCACCGCCTTGCGGTCCTGGCCGCCCAGGTGGATGGAGGGCAGCATGCTGGTGATGTCATCGCTCTGCCACAGCGCCTCGTACAGCATCACCTCCGCGCCCTGCACCGACAGCGTGGCCAGGTCGATCTGGCGCACCGAGGCACGCCAGTCCGGCGAGAGCAGCGCCACCGTCTGCGCGGTGGTCACGATCTGGCCCGACTTGGCCTGGCTGGTCATCCGGTTGGCGGTGTTCACCGTGGAGCCGAACACGTCGTGGCGCTCCAGCACCACGGGCCCGAAGTGGCAGCCGATGCGCACCGACACCGACTGGCCGTCGATCTGCAGGGCCGAATGGGTGGAGATGCTGCGCTGGATCTGCGCCGCCGCGTTCATCGCGTCATCGGCGGTGGGAAAGGTCGCCATGACCTCATCGCCGATGGTCTTGATCACCGTTCCCTTGTGGGCCTCGGTGGCTCCCTGCATCAGGTCCAGGCAGATGGCGATGACTTCGCGTGCCCGCTGGTCCCCCAGCGCCTCGTAGATGCGCGTGGATCCCACCACGTCGGAGAAAAGGACGGCCAGCTCTACGTCGGTACCCATTCAGCCCTTTGCAGGAATGTGAGCAAGTTCACACTTTGAGGCATGAGGCATTGGAAAACAAGGTCTTACGCAGCCTCTTCAAGGATGTCTCTCGCCCGGTCGAAGACCTCGTCCACGCCGGCGCGCAACACCTCCTGCGAAAGCACCTGCCGCAGCGCACGCGCGCCGGGCCTGCCGCTGTGCATCCCCAGCATGTGGCGCGTCACGAGGTTCAGCGGCGTGCCCGCCGCGGCCTCGCGGCGCGCGTACTCGCGCATGGCCGCCAGGATCTGCGCCGGTCCCGGCGGCGGCGGTGCGCCGGGATGCAGCGCGCGATGCAGTTCGGCCAGCAGTTGCGGCCGGTGGTAGGCCTCGCGGCCGATCATCACGCCGTCGAAGTCCGTCAGGGCCTGGAGCACCTGCTGCGCGGTGCGCAGTCCGCCATTGAGCACCACCGGAACGCCCGGGAAAGCTCCGCGCAACTGGCTCCGCAAAGCCGCCACCACATCCGGGCGCAGCGGCGGCACGGTCCGGTTCTCGTGCGGCGACAACCCGCCCAGCACCGCCTTGCGCGCGTGCACGACCAGTGCATCGGCGCCGGCCTCGAGCAGCCCGCGGGCGAAGCCCTGCAGCGCCGCTTCATCCGCGGCGTCGAACACCTGCCCCCGCGCCAGGGCTTCCCGGGCACCACCGGCCGCTTCCCGGTCCACCACGCCGATGCGGAACTTCACCGTCACCGGCACGCGCACCGCCTGCTTCATCGCCGCCACGCACTCGGCCACCAGCGCCGGCCGCAGCATCAGGCAGGCGCCGAAGGTGCCGGCGCGCACGCGGTCGCTGGGGCAGCCGCAGTTGAGGTTCACTTCCGCGTAACCCGCCGCCTCGGCGCGCCGCGCCGCCTCGGCGAGCTGCTCCGGCTCCGAACCGCCCAGCTGGATGGCCAGCGGCTGCTCCTCGGGCGAGAACTGCAGCAGGCGTGCACCGTCGCCACGCAGGATGGCGTTGGCGTGGATCATCTCGGTGTAAAGGCCGGTGAACGGGGAATACAGCCGCAGGAAGTAGCGGCAGTGGCGGTCGGTCCAGTCCATCATCGGTGCGACCGACACCTTTGCGAAAGCCGGTGCCCGCTGCAGCGGGAACGATGTCCCCTGCGGCAGGTGCGGCGCTGTTGCGGCGGATTTCATCGCCGCGAATTCTGCATGATGCGGGCCGGGCCGCACCAATCAGCCGCCGCGCGGCACATCGCGGCCGAGGTGCCCCGGCCACGAAGCGGCAACCGATCAGCCCTTGCCCAGCGAGCGCAGGATGTCATCCAGCGGGTTGCCGTCGCCATTGCGGTCGAGCATGGCGGCCAGCCCGCTGGCCTTGCTGCCCGCTCCCCCGCCCAGCAGCCCGCCGAGCAGGCCACCCGGCCCGCCGGCCGCGGCGACCTGGCCACCGCCGGACTTCTGCTTCGCCATGTAGCCGGCCACTGCCATCGCCAGCAGCGGCAGCATCTTCTTCAGCAGGTCGGGGCTCAGGCCCGAACCCGACGCAGCCTTCTGCGCCACCGCGCGGCTGACGTCCTTGGAGCCGAAGATCTGGCCGAGCACCGCATTGCCCTGGTCGAAGTTGCCCGGTTGCTGGGAGAGGACCTGGTCGAGCAATCCGCCGCCGCCCAGCTTGCCCAGCAGGCCGCCCAGCCCGTCGATCCCGCCACCGGCCTGCGCCTGCTTCTGGAAACCGCCGAGGATGGCCGGCGCGAGCGCAGCCGCGCCCTTCGCAGCCTGGCCCTCGTCGATGCCCAGCTGTTTCGCAATCGATCCCAGTCCGCCCACCTGGGCGAGGATGTCGGTGATCTGCATGGCGCGCTCCTCAAGTTGTTGCGGCGATTGCGGAAGCGGCAGCCTGCACCTGCAAGGGTGAGCCTGCCCGCCCCTCAGTGGTGGTCCTCGATGTGCTTGCGCAGGTATTCCTGGTGGGCGTGGTCCCTTTCCTTCTTCACCGACTGCGCGCGGGCGCGCGCAATGGCCTTGGCGCGCTCGCGCGTGCGCGTGGTGCTCACCCCGGCGGACAGTGGAAAGAATCGCTCGGCGTCGACGGCCCCGCAGGCCGGACAGGACGCAGATTCATCGCCCTTCACGACCTGCTCGAACTGGTTGCCGCACTTGCGGCACTTGAAGTCGTAGATTGGCATGTGCGAACGATACCCGGCGGCCGGGCCCGGCGCCACGGCTGCCCCGTCGGTCAGGCAGGGCGCCGGGCCAGCTCGCGCTCCAGCATCTGGATGCGCTCCAGCAACTCCAGCGCCAGCGCCGTGCCGGCGGCGTTCACGCCGAGGTCGCGCCGCAGTCTCACCGCAATGCGCACGCGCCGCAGCGCCTCGCCGCCGAAACGCGGCTCGCCGGACGGGTGCAGCGGTTCCAGCACGCCCTGCTCCACCAGCTCGACGATCCACTGCCGCTCGACCGCGAACAGCCCGCACACTTCCTCGAGGCTCCACTGCTGGTCCTCGCCCACCAGCTGCGCGGTGAGGATGCCCTTGTCCTCCAGCATCATGCTCCTGCTCCCATGCCGACCCGCGGGTCGAAACCCGGCGCGGCATCACGCAATGCTTCATAGGCAGCACGCACCGCAGCGCCCTGCACCGGCGGCAGCACCACGCGCAATGTGACGTACAGGTCGCCCGGTGGACTGGCGGGCAGGCCGCGGCCACGCAGCCTCAGCCGGGTGCCGGCCTTCGAACCCGGCGGCACCTTCAGCTCCACCGGCGTGCCCGGCAGCGGCAGCCGCACCGATGCGCCCAGCGCCGCCTCCCAGGGCGCCACCGGCAATTCCATGTACAGGTCGCGCCCTTCGGCGCGCAGCAGCGGATGCGGCGCGAATTCCACCTCCAGCAGCAGGTCGCCAGGCTCGCTGCCCGGCGGTTGCTCGCCCTGGCCGGCCAGCCGGATGTGCTGGCCGGCCTGGATGCCGCGCGGGATGCGCACGTCCAGCGTGCGTTCGCGCAGCCGCGGCCGCCCCTCCTCGTCCCATTCGGGAACGCGCAAGGTCAGCGTGCGCGTGCCGCCCTCGATGGCGGCGGGCAGGTCGATGACCACGCGCGCATGGTGGTCGCGCCCGCGGCCCGGACGATGGAAACCGCGCGCACCACCGCGGCGCCCGAAGCCGGCACGGCCGAACAGCGCCTCGAAGAACTCGCTGGGATCACCTTCGAAGGCAAAGGCGTCCTCATCGGGACCGGCCGTGAATTCGAAGCCGGCCCCCCAGTCCGGCGGCGGACGGAACTGCTCGCCGGGCCGGTGCCCGCCCTTCAGAAGCTGGTCGTAGGCCGCGCGCCGCGCCGGATCGCGCAGCACTTCGTAGGCTTCGCCAACCTCCTTGAAGCGCGCCTCGGCATCGGGTTCCTTGCTGACGTCCGGGTGGTACTTGCGCGCCAGCCTGCGGTAGGCCTGCTTGATCTGGTCCGCGGTCGCATCCCGCGGCACGCCCATGATCGCGTAGTAGTCCTTGAATTCCATCGGCGACGGAAAATGGCCCAGGCTGCGTGCAGCGTAACGCAATGCGCCGGGCCTGCCGATCGTGACAACTCCCGATGACGGCAGGGACGCGCCCGCCCCGCGACGCCCGTTGCGGCTGCCTTGCGCTATAATGCTTGCACAATGACCGCAACGCGCACGCGTGGCCGGCGCCGTGGCCCGGGCCGCCCCCGCTCCGATGCTTCCCGCAGCGCCATCCTCAAGGCGGCCTACGAAATCCTGAAGGAAGGCGGCTTCGCCGGTTTCACCGTCGAAGGCGTCGCCGCGCGCGCCGGCGCCGGCAAGGCGACCATCTACCGCTGGTGGCAGTCCAAGGGCACGCTGGCCATCGAGGCCTTCCTCGAGGCGCTGGCGCCACGACTCGCGCCCGTCCCTGAATCGCCCAGTGCGCTGGCCGACCTGCGCGCGCAGGTTCATCGCGCCGCCGCCATCTACCGCGGCCGCGCCGGCCAGCTGCTGCGCGAGCTGATCGCGCTCGGACAGGAAGACTCCCAGACCAGCCGCATGCTGCGCACCGACTTCGTGGCGCCGCGCTACGCCGATGCCATCCGCATCCTGCAGCGCGCCCAGGCTTCCGGCGAGATCTCGCGCGACGCGGACCTGGAGGTACTGGCCGACGCGCTGTGGGGCCCCATCTTCCATCGCCTGCTGGTCAACCGCATGCCCATCGACCGCGGCTTCGTCGACAAGCTGCTGGACCTGGTGCTGGGCAACGTCGCGCGCCGCGGCTGATCCTGGTCTTCATCGGCAAGCCATTTCGGCTTTCCACACTTGATGGCCCCCCCGTGCGCGGTCCACCGTAAGGTGTGCGCGCGGATGGCGCTGCTGGATCGAGGCCGTCCACTTTTGGTGTTCGCCTCCAGAAGCCCAATGCGCCTATACTGGTGGACAACGACAACAATCCGGGGGTCATGGCCAGCCACAGGCTGCGGCTTCCGGTACCAAGGAGTGACGGGGGCGTGGACCTGCAGCAATTCAATGACTGGCTGACATCGACCGGCCTGAGCCAGGCGATACAGCTGAGTACCTGGGCGATTCCCTCCATCCAGACCGTGCACATCCTCGCGCTGGCGCTGCTGTTCGCGGCCGCGCTGGTGGTGGGACTGCGGTTCTGGGGCAAGGGCCTGGCGGTGGAGCCGCTGCACCTGCTGGCGCAGCGTTTCATCCGCCTCATCTGGCTGCTGGTGGTCGTCCTCGCGGTGACCGGCCTGCTGCTGATCGTCGCGGAGCCGCACCGCACGCTGGGCAATCCCGTCTTCTACCTGAAGATGGTGCTGCTGCTGGTGGCCATCGTGATCACGGCGTGGCTGTCCTCCGTGTCGACCCGCCAGCACGACCGTGTTTCCGGCGCACACCGCATCGCCGCGGCACTGACCGTGCTGCTGTGGATCGGGATCATGTTCGCCGGCCGCTTCATCGCCTACTACGACCCCTACTGACATGAACTTCTTCGAGTGGTTGCAGAACACTTCCCTGGCGGTCGCGGTCGGCGAGCGCTGGTTCCCCTGGGTTGAATCGGCCCACGTGGTGTTCCTGGCCCTGGTGGCCGGCAGCATCTTCCTGGTCGATGCCCGCCTGATCGGCTTCGCCTCCCGGCAGCTGCGCGTCACCTACCTGACGCAGCGCATGCTGCCGTGGACCTGGGTGGCCTTCGTCGGCGCGGCCATCACCGGCACGCTGCTGTTCCTGGCCAATGCCGTGGGCTACGTGGAGAAGACGCCCTTCCTGATCAAGATGGGCCTGCTGCTGGTCGCGGGGCTGAACATGCTGTTCTTCCACGCGTCCACGTACCGCAGCGTGGCGAGCTGGGATACCGGCCGTCCGCCCACGGCGGCACGCGTGTCGGGCTTCATCTCGCTGGTGAGCTGGGTCGGCATCATCGCCGCCGGCCGCTGGATCGGGTTCGTCTGACGGGGAAGCCCCGGCAGCCGGCGGTGCTCAGGGCGCCGCCGGCGCTCCCACCAGCAGCGGAATCGCATAGGCCGTTTCGGCGGCACTGTCCCCGGTCGTGATCTTCACGACCAGCTCCGCCATGCCCTCCTTCTGCGCGGTCAGCACCAGCTCCTGGCTGGTCGTGGTGGCAGCGGTGAAATCCAGTTCCAGGCTGTCGGGCACGGCCACCGGCCCGGAGGTCTCGATCCTGGCCTGCAGTACCGCGCCGGCCTGCGGGGCGGTGAACACCAGCTTCAGCGGGAAGGGCTCGCCGGTCCCGGGCCTCTCCGGCAACGAGAAGCGCACCGTGGCCAGGGGTGCCCCCTCGCTCAGCAGCGCCGCGGCCACCGAATCATCGGCCGGGGCTGCCGCTGCCGGCGCCACGCCGGCGGATCCGCTGGCGAGCTCGCCGCCGCCTTCTTCCTTGCTGCCGCACCCGGCCAGCACCACCAGTGCCGCCGCCATCATTGCCTGAGGTAAACCGCGCATCCGCGCCCCCGATGACCCAAAGGCCTCACGCCCGCAACAGTGGCGGATCATCCAATGCGGCCAGCTGTTCACGCAACTCGTCCACATGCCGCTCCCAGTAACGCGGTTCGCCGAACCAGGGGAAGGCTGCGGGGAACGCCGGGTCGTCCCATCGCTGCGCGATCCACGCCGCGTGGTTGAGCATGCGCATGGCGCGCAGCGACTCGATCAGCCAGGCCTCCCCGTCCGACAGGTGCGCGAACTGCTCATAGCCTTCCAGCAGCAGGCTCCACTCGCGCCGCATCTGCTCGGGCGGGCCGGCGATGAACATCCACAGGTCCTGCACGGCCGGGCCCTCGATGCTGTCGTCGAAGTCCACGAACAGCGGGCCGGTTTCCTGCCACAGGATGTTGCCGGGATGGCAGTCGCCGTGCAGGCGCAGCCGCCGCACCGGGCCGGCCGCCTCGATCCCCTCGCCGATGGCCTGCACCAGCTGCGCCGACACCTCGGCATAACGCTCGTCCAGCGGCGGCGGCACGATGCCCAGCCCCAGCACCAGCTCGCGCGCCCTTGCCCCGTGGCGCCACCTGGCGATGCTGTCGCGGTACCGGAAAGGCCGCCGCGCGCCGATGGCATGCAACCGACCGAGCGTGCGGCCGAGCAGCTCGCGCGCGCCGGGCTGGTCCAGGTCGGGCGAGGCGCCGGGCCGGCAGGGAAACAGCGCGAAACGGAAACCGCCGTGTGCGTGCAGCGTGGCGCCGTCGATGCACAGCGGCGCCACCACCGGCAGTTCCGCCCCGGCCAGCTCGGCGGCGAACTCATGCTCCTCGAGGATCTGCTCGTCGCTCCAGCGGCCCTTGCGGTAGAACTTGGCCACCACCTGCGAAGGGATGCTTCCGGGAAGCACCTCATGGAGCGGTTCCTCCAACCCCACGCGGTACACGCGGTTCTCGTAGCTGTTCAGCGCCAGCAGCCGGCCATCGGGAACGAGGCCGGCGGATTCCACTGCGTCGAGGACCACATCAGGGGTCAGGCCGGCATAATGGTGTGACTGCAACATCGGCCTCTCAAGGGAGCGACTCAAGGTGGGTGAAACGATCCTGGTGACGGGCGGCGCCGGCTACATCGGCAGCCACACGGTACAGCAGCTGCTCGCACGCGGCGAGTCCGTGGTGGTGCTGGACAATCTCTCCACCGGCTTCCGCCAGGCCGTTGAGGGCGTGAAGCTCGTCGAGGGCGACGTGGGCGACCAGCAGCTGGTGGGTGCGCTGCTGCGCGAACACGACGTGCGCACGGTGATCCACTTCGCCGCCGCCACCATCGTGCCCGAGTCGGTGGCCGACCCGCTGAAGTACTACGGCAACAACACCTGCCAGACCCGCAGCCTGCTGGCCGCCTGCGCGGCGCATGGCGTGAAGCACTTCGTGTTCTCTTCCACCGCAGCCGTGTACGGCATTCCGGACAACGGCATCGCGGCCGAGGATTCCACCCTCTCGCCCATCAATCCCTACGGCACCTCCAAGCTGATGTCCGAGTGGATGCTGCGCGACCTCGCCGCCGCCACCGACCTGCGCTACGTGGTGCTGCGCTACTTCAACGTGGCTGGCTCGGATCCCGAGGGACGCATCGGCCAGTCCACCCGCAAGGCCACGCTGCTGGTGAAGGTGGCCTGCGAGGCCGCGGTCGGGCGACGGGAATCGGTGAGCATCTTCGGCACCGACTACCCGACGCCGGACGGCACCGGTGTGCGCGACTACATCCACGTGGTCGACCTGGCCGATGCCCACCTGCTGGCCGTGGACTACCTGCGCGACGGCGGCGCCAGCCAGACCCTGAACTGCGGCTACGGCCACGGCTACAGCGTGCGCGAGGTGCTCGAGAGCGTGAAGCGCGTCAGTGGCGCCCCCCTGAAGGTGCTGGAGATGCCGCGCCGGCCGGGCGACCCGCCCATGCTGGTGGCCCGCTGCGACCGCATCCGCCAGCTGCTCGGCTGGCGGCCGAAGCTCGACGACCTGGACGGCATCGTCGCCTCCTCCCTGAACTGGGAGCGCCGCCAGCTCCGGCAGCCCTGGACCTGAGCCGGCCCCCGGGCGCGCCCCCGGTGGCCTAGAATCCGGGGGATGAAGCTGGCGCGACCCGGATCGCTGAGTTCGCTGGTGCTGCTCGCACTGGCCATCATCGCCCTGCCCCTGGTGGCGGGGCTGGTGACGGCCGGCGTGCAGCTGCGCCAGCTTGGCGCCAGCGGCGAGCGCATCATCGCCGAGGGCGTGGCCGCCACCCGCCTCACCCAGGACCTGTACGCGCAGACCAACTTCATGTGGCGGCGGCTGCGCATCCTGCTGGTGATCGACAGCCCCGAGCTCAACGAGGCGCACGCGCAGGAGGACGCACGGCTGGCACAGACCGAGACCAGCCTGTCGGCCTACCTGCGCGAGGAACCCGCGCGCGCGGCGCTGCGCGACTTCAGCGCGCTGCGCAACTCGGTGGGCGAACGCATCCGCGGCGGCGGCGCGCGCATCGAGGACATCGATGCGGACGTGGACCGCATGCTGCGCGCCGCCGAGGTGGTCGCGGCCCGCACCAACGACCAGATCGATGCCGCCACCGCCCAGCTGCGCGAGAGCACCCGCCGCACCCAGAGGGTGATGAGCTGGAGTTTCCTGCTGCTGATCCCGCTGTCGGTGCTGGCCGTGCTGCTGTTCTCGTTCAAGGTGGTGCGGCCGCTGCGGCAGATCGACCGCGCCATCAGCGAGCTGGGCAGCGGCGAGCTGCACCGCCCCATCAAGGTGCACGGCTCGCGCGACATCGGCCGGCTCGGCGGCCAGCTGGAGTGGCTGCGCATGCGCCTGCTGGAGCTCGCCGAGGAGAGGAACCGTTTTCTGCGACACATGTCGCACGAGCTCAAGACGCCGCTGGCCAATATCCGCGAGGGAACCGAGCTGCTGATGGACGGCGCCGTGGGTGAACTGCAGGCCGGCCAGCGCGAGGTCACGGGCATCCTTCGTGAAAATGGCTTAAGGCTGCAGCGCCTGATCGAGAACCTTCTGTCCTTCTCGGCCTGGCAGAGCAACAGCGGAAGCCTCGAGATCTCCGAGTTCCGCCTGCGGCCGGTGGTGAAGCAGACCATTGAGAACCAGCAGCTCACATTGCTGTCGCAACGCGTGCGCCTGGACGTCAGCGTCGAGGACCTCACCCTCGCTGCCGACCGGGGCAAGGTGCGGCTGATCCTCGAGAACCTGATCTCCAATGCCATCAAGTACACGCCGCGCGGCGGCACCATCCACATCCGGGCCCGGGGCAACGGCCCCGATCTGGTCCTGGAGGTGGCGGACACCGGCCCGGGCATCCCGCCGGAGGAACGGCGGCACGTGTTCGAGGCCTTTTATACTGGCAAGCCCCCTGCCGGGCACATCAAGGGCACCGGCATCGGCTTGTCCGTGGTGATGGAATTCGTCAACGCTCATGGCGGCTCGATCGAAATCGTGGACGGCGAATGGCCGGGTGCGCACTTCCGCATCCACATGCCGCTGCGCGCCTCCCGCGCGGCCGGCAAGGCCGAAGCCCGTCGTGCTGCCGGAACCACTGCGCATGCAGCCTGAGCGCATCATCCTGCTGGTGGGCGTTGCCATCGCCGGCCTGCTGGCCGGCTGCGCGAACCTGACCCTGCCGCGCGAGCGCCAGCCCGATGCCCTGCCCACCAGCGAGGCCATCCAGGCCGCGCAGGTCAACAGCCTGCTGAACACGCTGGGTCGCGTGGTCACCGGCACGCCGGCCGAACAGGCCGAGATCATGGCGGATGCGCGCCTGGCCTTCGAGCAGGCCCGCCAGGGGCCGGCGGCCCTGCGTTACGGCCTGCTGCTGGCGGCGCCCTCGCATCCGGCCCGCGATCCCGGCGAGGCGCTGCAGGTGCTGCGCGAGTGCCTCGCCCACCCGGAACTGCTGTCCACGATGGAACGCGCGCTGGCGCAGGTGGAGCTGGAACGCATCACCGCCGAGCTGCGCCTCACCGACGAGAACCAGCGCCTGATGGCCGAGAGCCAGCAGGCCCGCGAGCGCGAGCGCACCGAAGCCTCCGCCGCAACCCTGGCGCGCCAGCTGCAGGCCGCCCAGGAACAGAATGCGCAACTGCGCCGGGCGCTCGAGGATGCCCGGGCGAAGCTCAACGCCATCGCCGAGTTCGAGCGCCCGCAGAACGACCGCCCACCAGCCAGCGAGGGACGTAACCCGTGAGTTCCAATCCCGGTCGCAAGGCACGCATCCTGATCGTCGATGACGACCCGGGCCTGCTGCGCCTGCTTACCATCCGGCTGCGCGCCGAGAACTACGATGTCGAGGCCGTCGAGAGCGCCGCGCAGGCCCTGGCCGCCGCCACCCGCTTCCGCCCGGACCTGGTCATCTCCGACCTGCGCATGGAACCGGTCGACGGCATCGGCCTGCTGAAGGAACTGCAGAACCGCTGGCCGGGCCTGAAGGTGATCCTGCTGACCGCGCACGGCACCATTCCCGACGCGGTGCAGGCCACGCAGATGGGCGCCTTCGGCTTCCTCACCAAGCCGGTGGACAAGCAGGAACTGCTCGACCAGATCCAGCGCGCGCTGAAGATCTCCGGCTTCACCGGCAATGACGAGGAATGGCGGGCCGACATCGTCACGCGCAGCGCCATCATGGAGGAGCGGCTGTCGCAGGCCCACATGGTGGCCGGCACCGACGCCCGCGTGCTGATCCTGGGCGAGAGCGGCACCGGCAAGGAACTGCTGGCGCGCGCCATCCACAAGGCCAGCCCGCGCCGCGCCAGGCCCTTCGTGGTGGTCCGCTGCACCGGCACCGCCGAGGACGAGCTCGACGCCGAACTGTTCGGCGCCACCAGCGCCGACGGCAAGCAGCGCGTCGGCGCGCTGGAACAGGCCGACGGCGGCACCGCGCTGCTGGATGAGATCGGCGACCTGCCGCCGCGCCTGCAGCAGAAGCTGCTGCGCGCGCTGCAGGAAGAGGCCGTGCGCCCTGCAGGCGCGGATGCGCCGCGCCCGATCAACACCCGCGTGATCTCCACCACCAGCCGCGACCTGCAGGACCGCTGCGCCACCGGCGACTTCCGCGAGGACCTGTATTACCGGCTGAACGTGGTGCAGATCGAGATGCCGCCGCTGGCGCGGCGGCGCGAGGACATCCCGCTGCTGATCGCGCACTTCCTGGCGCAGATCGCGGCCGAGACCGGACAGCGCAGCATCTTCCCGCCCGAGGCGCTGGAACTGCTGGCCACTTCGGACTGGCCCGGCAACGTGCGCCAGCTCCAGAACCTGGTGCGCCAGGCCGTGGCCATGTCGCAGACGCCCATCGTGCCGGTGGAGCTGGTGCAGCAGTGCCTGGGCGGGACACCGGGCCGCCTGCCCTCCTTCGACGAGGCGCGCGATGAGTTCACGCGCAGCTACCTGTCGCAGATCCTGCAGATCACCGGCGGCAACGTCAGCCAGGCCGCGCGCCTGGCCAAGCGCAACCGCACCGACTTCTACAAGCTGCTCGGCCGGCACCAGCTGGTGCCCGAGGACTTCAAGCAGCGTTGATCAGGCCACGCTGGCGCGGTGCACCTGCCAAAGCAGCACCGCCACGGCCAGCGCCAGCATCAGCGTCGGCGTCCAGGCCAGCAGGGCCGGATCGAGGTTGAAGGCGCGCGTGCCGTTCTCCACGGTGCGCTGGGCCAGGAAGTAGAACAGGCCGAGCACCAGCCCCGTGCTCGCACGCGCGCCGGTGCCGGCGTTGCGCATGTATCCCAGCAGCAGCGGCAGGGCCAGCAGCATCGCCAGCGGCACGGCCGGCAGCCGCGCGATCGCGGTCCACAACGCCAGGCGCTGGGTGGTGGCGTCGTCGCCACGCGCATTCAGCCCACGGATGTCCGCGCGCAGCTGCGACAGCGACTGCTGGCGCGGATCGGCCAGCGCGGCAGACAGCGGCAGGCGGGCAGCTTCGTGCAGGGCCCGGTCCACCGGTACGATCTGCCGCGCCACGCTGCCGTCCTCGGCGAAGCTGATCCGCACGGCCTCGCCCCCCTCCTCCCGTGGCACCCGGGTCACGGCCACCAGGGCCGCATCCTGCAGTTCGAAGGCCATCAGGCCGGCCGCATCCGCACGCAGCAGGGTGTCGCCCTCGCGCCGCCACGCCACCACCCCGCCCGCCGGCTGCTGGTTGCGCTGCAGGGCCTTGGCCACGCGCGCGGCCTCGGCCAGCGGCGGCGCCACCCATTCGGTGAGCAGCAGCGCCGGTGGCACCAGCAGCAACCCGGCCAGCACCACCGAGCCCGCCAGCCGCGCCACCGACACGCCGGCGGCGCGCATCACGGTCAGCTCGCTGCCGCGCGCCAGCTCCCCCAGCGCCAGCAGCGCGCCCAGCAGGGCTGCCACCGGCAGGAACTGCAGGGCCGTGGCCGGCAGCTGCGCCAGTACGAAGCGCAGCGCCGAGGCCTGGCCATAGCTGCCGGCACCCACCCACCCCTGCTCGTTGACGAACAGGAACAGCCCGGCCAGCACTATGAACACCGCCAGGGCCAGCGCCGTGTGCCGGCAGAGAGCCATGACGATGTACCGATCCAGCACGCGCATTGGGATAAAATCCCCTGTTTCTGGGTTCTTGCGGACGGCCGATCGGCCGCGGAGTCGAAGTACATCATGGTCCAGTTCGAAACCAGCGACCAGCGCCTTGCCGCCGTCGCCACCGACTGCCTCGCCATTGGCCTCTTCGAGGACGATGACTTCACCGGCACCACCCGCGAGGTGGATTCGGCAACGGGCGGCCTGCTCAAGCGCATGAAGTCCGCCGGCGACCTGCCCGTCCGCCCCGGCGACACACAGATCCTGCACTCCCCGGCCGGCCTGAAGGCCCGGCGCCTGCTGGTGGTGGGCCTGGGCCTGCGCAACGAGTTCCGCCAGCGTGGCTGGCGCAAGGCCGTGACCGCGGCGCTCGCCGCCGTGCAGAAGACCCGCGCCACCAGCCTCGCGGTGGCCATCGCGCAGCCCAAGGACGATGCCGTGGATGCCTACTACAGCGGTCGCGCACTGGCCGACCTCACCGGCGCATCCCTGTACCGCGTGAACGATTTCAAGACCGGCCGCAAGCCGCCCCGCCCGGCGCTGCGCAAGGTGGTGCTGGCCGGCCTGGGCACGGCCGACCGCCGCGCGGCCGATCGCGGCCTGGCGCATGGCCGCGCCATCACCGCCGGCCAGACGCTGCTGCGCGACCTCGGCAACCTGCCGGGCAATGTGTGCACGCCGCGCTACCTGGCCCGCCAGGCGCAGGAGCTGGCGCGCGAGCACAAGTCGCTCAAGGTGAAGGTGTTCGACGAGGCTGCCATCCGGCGCCTGAAGATGGGCTGCCTGCTGTCCGTGTCCAAGGGCAGCGCCGAGCCGCCCCGCTTCATCGTGCTCGAGTACAAGGGCGGCGCCGCCAGCGCGAAGCCCGTGGCGCTGGTCGGCAAGGGCGTGACCTTCGACACCGGCGGCATCTCGCTGAAGGATCCGTCCGCGATGGACGAGATGAAGTACGACATGTGCGGCGCGGGCAGCGTGCTGGCCACCCTGCTGGTGGCGGCGCTGCTGAAGCTGCGCATCAACCTGGTCGGCATCGTCGCCGCGGTGGAGAACATGCCCAGCGGCCGCGCCACCAAGCCCGGCGACATCGTCACCTCCGCCTCGGGCAAGACGGTGGAGATCCTCAACACCGACGCAGAAGGCCGCCTGATCCTGTGCGACGCCCTGCACTACGCGCGCCGCTACGAGCCGGCCGCGGTGATCGACATCGCCACGCTGACCGGCGCCTGCGTGGTGGCGCTGGGCCACCACCACACCGGCGTCATGGGCAACGACGACGCGCTGGCGCGCGAGCTGGTGGAGGCCGGCGTGCGCGCCAACGACCGCGGCTGGCACCTGCCGGTCACCGAGGAGTACGCCGAGCAGCTGCGCAGCAACTTCGCCGACATGGCCAACGTGGCCGGCCGCGACGGCGGCGCGATCACGGCGGCGGCCTTCCTCGGCCGCTTCACCAGCGGGCTGAAGTGGGCCCACCTGGACATCGCCGGCACGGCCTGGCTGTCCGGCGCCCAGAAGGGCGGCACCGGCCGGCCCGTGCCCATGCTGGCCGACTTCCTGATCCACCGCGCCGGCGCCCGGGGCTAAGGCCGTGGCGGCATGGCGCAGGTCCGCTTCTTCACCTTGAAGGCCACGGGCGGCATGGCGCGACTGCGCCAGGCCTGCCTGCTGACCGAGGAGGCGTACCTGGCCGGCGAGCGCGTGCTGGTGTGGCTGGACGATGCGCGCCAGCTGGAGGTCTTCGACCAGCTGCTGTGGACCTTCAGCGACCGCGCCTTTGTGCCGCATGAGCGCCTCGGCGCCGATCCCGCCGCCGCCGAGGCGCCGGTGCTGCTGCACGACGGCGCCACGCTCGATGCGGGCCTGGCCGACGCCGGCTTCCACACGCTGGTGAACCTGCACACCGGACCGGCAGCCGCAGCGCTGCGCTTCGGCAAGGTGATCGAGGTGATCGATGGCGATCCCGCCGTGCGCGAAGCCGGGCGCACGCGATTCCGTTTCTACCGCGAGGCCGGCGCCTCGCCCGAACATGTCGAAGTATCCGCCGATGGCTGAAATGGAAAAGGCTTACGAACCGCGCTCGATCGAGTCGCGGCTGTACCAGGAGTGGGAACGCGAGGGCTGGTTCGCGCCTTCGGGCACGGGCACGCCCTACTGCATCATGATCCCGCCGCCGAACGTGACCGGCACGCTGCACATGGGCCATGCCTTCCAGGACACCATCATGGATGCCCTGGTGCGCTACCACCGCATGCGCGGCAACGACACGCTGTGGCAGGTGGGCACCGACCACGCCGGCATCGCCACGCAGATGGTGGTGGAGCGGCAGCTCAATGCCGCCGGCACCTCGCGCCGCGAGCTGGGCCGCGAGGCCTTCGTCAAGCGCGTGTGGGAATGGAAGGCGCAGTCCGGCGGCACCATCGCGCAGCAGCTGCGCCGCCTCGGCGCCTCGGTGGACTGGACGCGCGAGCGCTTCACGATGGACGAGGGCCTGTCCGAGGCCGTCACCGAAGTGTTCGTGAAGCTGTACGAGGAAGGCCTGATCTACCGCGGCCAGCGGCTGGTCAACTGGGACCCGGTGCTGCGCACCGCGCTGTCGGACCTGGAGGTGCTGCCCTCCGAGGAGGACGGCAAGCTCTGGCACCTGCGCTACCCGCTGGAGGATGGCAGCGGCCACCTGGTGGTGGCGACCACGCGCCCGGAGACCCTGCTGGGCGACGCCGCGGTGGCGGTGCATCCCGAGGATGAGCGCTACCAGGCGCTGGTCGGCAAGCGCGTGCGCCTGCCCATCGCCGACCGGCTGATCCCGGTGATCGCCGATGACTTCGTCGACCGCGAGTTCGGCTCCGGCTGCGTGAAGATCACGCCGGCGCATGACTTCACCGACTACGAGGTCGGCCAGCGGCACAAGCTGCCGATGATCAGCGTCATGACGCCCGAGGCGCGCCTCAATGACAACGTGCCAGAGGCCCTGCGCGGGCTCAGCCGCGAGGAAGCACGCGAGCGCGTGCTCGAGCTCCTCGGGGAAGCCGGCCTCATCGAGTGCATCGAGCCGCACAAGCTCAAGGTGCCGCGCGGCGACCGCTCCGGCGCCATCCTCGAGCCGCTGCTCACCGACCAGTGGTACGTGAAGATCGAGCCGCTGGCGAAGCCCGCCATCGAGGCGGTGGAGTCCGGCCGCATCCGCTTCGTGCCGGAGAACTGGTCCAGGACCTACTTCGAGTGGATGCGCAACATCCACGACTGGTGCATCAGCCGCCAGCTGTGGTGGGGCCACCAGATCCCGGCCTGGTATGACGACGAGGGCAATGTCTACGTGGCGCGCAGCGAGGCCGAGGCCGCCAGGCAGGCCGAGGCAAGGCACGGGAAGAAGGTGGCCCTGCGCCGCGACGAGGACGTGCTCGACACCTGGTTCTCCTCGGCGCTGTGGCCGTTCTCCACCCTGGGCTGGCCGGAGAAGACCCCGGAGCTGTCGAAGTACTACCCCACCAATGTGCTGGTGACGGGCTTCGACATCATCTTCTTCTGGGTCGCGCGCATGATCATGTTCGGCCTGAAGTTCATGGGCGACGTGCCGTTCCGCGAGGTGTACGTGCACGGCCTGGTGCGCGATGGCGAAGGCCAGAAGATGTCCAAGTCCAAGGGCAACGTGATCGACCCGCTGGACATCGTCGATGGCATCGACCTGGAATCGCTGGTGAAGAAGCGCACCACCGGCCTGATGCAGCCGCACATGGCGGCCGGCATCGAGAAGGCCACGCGCCGGCAGTTCCCCAAGGGCATCGACGCGCACGGCACCGATGCGCTGCGCTTCACCTTCGCCGCGCTGGCCACGCAGAGCCGCGACATCCGCTTCGACCTGGGGCGCGTGGCCGGCTACCGCAACTTCTGCAACAAGCTGTGGAATGCGGCCCGCTTCGTGCTGATGTCCTGCGAGGGCAAGCAGGTCGCCCCCGCCGGCACGCGCAGCCCGCACGTGGTGGACCGCTGGATCGTCTCGCGCCTGGGCGAGATGCTCAGGCGCGTGGATGAATCCTTCGCCGCCTACCGCTTCGACCTGGCGGCCACGGCGCTGTACGAGTTCACCTGGCATGAGTACTGCGACTGGTACCTCGAACTCACCAAGCCGGTGCTGCAGGGTGAGGACGCGGCCCAGGCCGCGGCCACCCGCCGCACCCTGCTCGACGTGCTGGAGGCGCTGCTGCGGGCACTGCACCCGCTGATGCCCTTCATCACCGAGGAGATCTGGCGGCGCGTGGCGCCGGTGGCCGGCGTGGCCGGCCCCACCATCATGCAGGCGCCCTGGCCCACGGCTTCGGAGCATGCCTCCGACGAGGCCGCCACGGCCGACGTGGACTGGATGAAGAAGGTCATCCTTGGCATCCGCCAGATCCGCGGCGAGATGGACATCAGTCCGGCGCGGCGACTCTCGCCGCTGGCCCAGGGCGCCACCGCCGAGGACGCCCGGCGCTTCGAGCGCTACGCCGCCCTGCTCGGCCGCCTGGCCGGCATCGAGCCGGTGCGCCTGCTGGCTGCCGGCGAGACCGCCCCGCCCAGCGCCGCGGCGGTTGCCGACCACCTGACGCTGCTGGTGCCCATGGAGGGCCTGATCGACCCGGCCGCCGAGCTGGCGCGCCTGACGAAGAAGCAGCAGAAGAACCAGCAGGAGATCGCGAAGGCCCGGGCCAAGCTGGAGAACCCCAACTTCCTCAGCAATGCCCCGCCCGAGGTGGTGGCGCAGGAGAAGGAGCGCATTGCGCACTTCGAAAAGGTGAACGGGAGCCTCGCGCGGCAGATTGAAATCGTGCAGGGTCTTGTGCGTGGCTGACGCACAGGATCCCTGAATGACCGCACTGACCGCGGCGCTCGCCTCGCTTGATTCCATCATCCTCGGCAAGGGCCAGGCCATCCGCCTGGCCCTCTCCTGCCTGCTGGCCCGCGGCCACCTGCTGATCGAGGACGTACCCGGCGTGGGCAAGACCACCCTCGCCCACGCGCTGGCGCAGGTGCTGGGGCTCTCCTGGCAGCGGGTGCAGTTCACCAGCGACCTGCTGCCGGCCGACATCCTCGGCGTGTCGGTGTTCGACCGCGGCACGCAGAAGTTCGAGTTCCGTCCCGGGCCGGTGTTCACCCAGCTGCTGCTGGCCGACGAGGTCAACCGCGCCAGCCCGCGCACGCAGAGCGCGCTGCTGGAGGCCATGGAAGAGCGCCAGGTCAGCGTCGACGGCATCACCCATCCGCTGCCCGAGCCCTTCTTCGTGGTGGCCACGCAGAACCCGCAGGAGCAGCTCGGCACCTACGCCCTGCCCGAGTCGCAGCTCGACCGCTTCCTGATGCGCATCGAGCTGGGCTATCCGGACCCGCGCCACGAACGCACGCTGCTGGCCGAACCCGACCGCCGCGAGCTGCTGGCGCGCGTGCAGCCGGCCATGGACGCGGCGCAGCTGCTCGCCCTGCAGCAGCAGGCCGCCGCCGTGCACGTGTCCGATCCCCTGGTCGACTACGTGCAGAAGCTGGTGGCGGCCACCCGTGCCCGCGCCGACCTGCGCCTCGGCCTCTCCCCGCGCGCGGCGCAGGGCCTGGTGCGCGCCGCGCGCGCCTGGGCGCTGATCGCCGGCCGGGAGGCCGTGCTGCCCGACGATGTGCAGGCGGTGTGGCCGGCGGTGGCCCTGCACCGGCTGGAACCCCGCCCCGGCTTCACCGAGCGCGGCGCGCTGCCGCGCGAGCAGCTGGTGCGCACCCTCCTCGAGGCCGTGCCCGTCCCGCGCTGAAGGCCATGCCCGCGGCCGCCTCCGCCAAGCCCGCCGCCCCCTCGCGCCTGCTGCAATGGGCGCTGCGCCGCCAGGGCCGCGACGTGCTGCCGCTGAAACTGGCAGCGCGGCGCATCTACATCCTGCCCACTTCCGCGGGCTGGACCTTCGCGCTGCTGTTGCTGGTCATGTTCCTGGCCGGCATGAACTACGGCAACGGACTGGCGCTGCTGTTCACCTTCTGGCTGGCCGGTTTCGCCGTGGTGGCCATGGTGCAGACCCAGCGCGTGCTCGCCGGCCTCACGGTGCACCAAGCCATTGCCGAGCCCGCGCATGCCGGCGGACAGGTACGCCTGTCGCTGCATGTGTCTGGCACCCGCGCCGCCCCCCAGGACCTGCTGCTTGGCGAACGCGGCCAGGCCGTGCAGGGCCTGCCTGCCGGCGGGGAAGAAGCGGACGGCGTCCTGCTGCGCCTGGAGCTGCCGGCGCCCAGGCGCGGGCGCTGGCAGGCACCACCGCTGCGGCTGGCCAGCCGCGCGCCCTTCGGCCTGTTCCAGGCCTGGACCTGGCTGGCTCCCGGCATCACCACGCTGGTGTATCCGGCAGCGGCCGGCACGCGCCCCGTGCCCGAAACCATCGGCAACGGCACCGGCCAGGCGCGCCATGTGCAAGGACAGGACGAGCTGGCCTGGCTGCGCGACTTCCGCGAAGGCGATTCGCCGCGCCAGGTGGCATGGAAGGCCTATGCGCGCGGGCAACCGCTGCTGGTGCGCGAGTACCACGGCGAAGGCGCGCACCGCCACGAGTTCGACTTCGATGCCCTGGCCGGTCTGGGCGTGGAGGAAAGGCTCTCGCAGCTCACGCGCTGGATCCTCGACGCGGATGAACGCGGCGAGAGCTGGGTGCTGCGCCTGCCGGGCGCGGCACCGCTGGCCGGCCGCGGCGAGGAACACCGCGCGCGTTGCCTGGCGCGGCTGGCGCTGTACGGGCTGCCGCCATGAACAGCGGCATCGGACCGACGGCGGCACGCCTGATGCTGCTGGCCTTCGCGGCCAGCTGCCTGCTGCATGTGGATCGCGCGCCGGCCTGGTGCACGGCCATGGCCGCCGGCGGCCTGCTGTGGCAGTGGCTGAGCCAGTCCGGCCGCCTGCGCCTGCCCGGCCGCTGGACCCGCTACCTGCTGGCTGCAGCCCTGCTGGCCGGCGTGCTGATGAACTTCGGCACGGTCAACGGCCTGGCCGCCGGCAGCGCGCTGCTGATGGTGATGGGCGGCATGAAGCTGCTGGAGACCCGCACCCGCCGCGACGCCGTGGTGGTCACCACGGTGGCGCTGATCCTGGTGCTGGCGGCCGGCCTCGACCGCCAGGAACTGGGACGCCTGCCGCTTTACCTGGCCACCGGCTGGCTGGCCCTTGCCACGCTGACGGCGCTGGGCAGCCATGCCGCCTCGCGCTCGCCGCGCCGTGCCTTTGCCTCCTCGGGCTGCGCTGCACTGCTGGCGCTGCCCTTCGCGCTGCTGGCCTTCGTGCTGGTGCCGCGACTGCCCGGCGCGCTGTGGACCCTGCCCGGCAGCGAGACCGCCCAGACCGGCCTGTCCGAGGAGATGAGCCCGGGCAGCATCTCCGAACTCGCGATCTCCGACGAGATCGCCTTCCGCGTGCGCTTCGAGGGCGAGGCGCCGCCGCCGGCGCAGCGCTACTGGCGCGGCCCGGTGCTGCATGAATTCGACGGCTACACCTGGCGCACCGCGCGCAACTTCGGCGCGCCGCGCCAGCCCGTGGAGTACCTCTCGCCCGCGCTGCGCTACCAGGTGATGCTGGAGCCCAGCGGCCAGCGCTACCTGTTCGCACTCGACATGGTCGCATCGATCGAGGGACGGCGCCACTTGCGCACCTTCGACGAGCAGCTGCAGAGCTACCGTCCCATCACCACGCCGCTGATCTACGAGGCCACCTCGCATGTCCAGTGGCGCAACCCCGGGCCGCTGTCCACGCTGGGTCGACGCCTGGACACGCGCTTGCCGCCCGACCGCAATCCCCGCACGCTGCAGCTGGCCACGGAGCTTCGCGCCGGCGCGCCGGACGAGCGTGCCTATGCCGAGCGCGTGATGCGCTACTTCGCCGAGGGCGGCTTCCAGTACACGCTCACCCCGCCGCTGCTCGACTATGACTCGGTCGATGACCTGCTGTTCAACACGCGGCTGGGCTTCTGCGGCCATTTCGCCTCGGCCTTCGTGACGCTGATGCGCGCCGCGGGTGTGCCGGCGCGCGTGGTCACCGGTTACCTGGGCGGAAGCTGGAATCCCATCGGCCGCTACTACGTCGTGCGCCAGTCCGACGCGCATGCCTGGGCCGAGGTGTGGCTGGAGGATGAAGGCTGGGTGCGCTTCGATCCCACCAGCGTGGTGGCGCCGCAGCGCATGGAGCGCGGCCTGACCGAGTTGCTGCCCGCCGCGCGCAGCGCCACCGAGGCCTTCGTGCAGCAGACAGGCTGGCTGCGGGCCCTGCGCGATGGCTGGGACGCGGCCGGCAGCTGGTGGCAGGAGCGCATCGTGCAGTTCAATGCCGGACGCCAGCGCGACCTGCTGGCCTGGCTGGGCCTGGGTGAACTGCGCTATCGCGGCATGGCGGCGCTGCTGCTGGCCGGGGCGCTGGCCTGGGCCGGCGTGCTGTTGCTGCTGGCCGCCCGCGCGCCACGCGCACCGCAGGACGCGGTCGGCCGGGTGTGGAAGGCCTACGAGGCCACCCTGTCACGGCAGGGCATGCGCATCGCCGCGCACGAAGGACCCGAGGCCGTGCGGCGGCGCGCCGCCGGCAGGTGGCCGCGCGCCGGCGAGGCACTGGAACGTTTCACCCGCACCTACGAGGCACTGCGCTTCGGCCGGCACGATGCAGCCGGCAGCCAGGGCCTGCCTGCGCTGCGCGCGGCACTGCGCGAGGTGCAGCAGGCGCTGCGCAATGCGCCGCGCGGCGCCGCCTCCTAGGGCGTGCGCACCCGCCACAGCAGCGCACCGCCGGCCACGAACAGCACCAGCAGCGCCAGGATGGACACGCGGGTGCTGTCGGCCGCCAGTGCCAGCGCGCCCATCAGCGCCGGCCCCAGCACGGTGCCGAACTTGCCCACCATGTTGTAGAAGCCGTAGTACTCGGCCGACTTGCCCTCCGGCACCATGCGGCCGAACAGCGCGCGCGAGAGGCTCTGCACGCCGCCCTGCACCAGTCCCAGCGTGGCAGCCATCAGGTAGAACTCCAGCGCGGAATCCAGGAACAGCGCCCACACCGTGATGAGGGCGTACACCACCAGGCCCACCAGCACGCCGGCGCGCGCGCCCAGCCGCTCGCCCAGCCGGCCGAACAGCAGCGCCGCCGGGAAACCCACGAACTGCGTCAGCAGCAGCGCCCCCAGCAGGTCATTGGCCGCCAGGCCCACCGACAGGCCGTAGTTCACTGCCATCTTGATGATGGTGTTCACGCCGTCGATGTACAGCCAGTAGGCCAGCAGGAACTGCCACACCATGGGCTGGCGGGCCACCGCGCGCGCCGTGTACGCCAGTTCCTTCAGGCCGTCCACGAACACGCTGCCCATGGGCGGCCGACCGGTGGCGTGCTCGCGCACGTACAGCATCAGCGGCAGGGTGAACAGCAGCCACCACGCCGCCACGGTGACGAAGGACCAGCGCACCGCCGCCGCCGCGTCCGGCAGGCCGAACAGCGCCGGCTTCACCACCATCAGCACGTTGGCCGCGAACAGCAGCCCGCCGCCCAGGTAGCCCAGCGCATAGCCGAAGGAGGACACGCGGTCGTACTGCCCGGGCTCGGCCACGTCCAGCAGCAGCGAGTCGTTGAACACCACGCCACCGTTGAAGCCGACCGTGCCCGCGGCGAACAGCACCGCGGCGGCAAGCCACTGGCCCTGCCCCACGAAGTACAGCGCGAAGGTCGAGACCGTGCCCAGCAGCGTGAAGGCCAGCAGCATCTGCTTGCGCCGCCCGCCCCGGTCGGCGATCGCGCCCAGGAAGGGCGCCAGCAGCGCGATCACCAGCCCGGCGAGCGCATTGGCATAGCCCAGCCGCGCCGTGGTCAGCTCGGTGTCGGCGCCATGGCTCCAGTACTGGCTGAAGAACACCGGAAAGAAGCCTGCCATCACGGTGGTGGCGAAGGCCGAATTACCCCAGTCGTACAGCGCCCAGCTCAGCGCCGGTCGCCGTGCCAGCCATTTCACGCGCGTATCCTCCCTGCCCGGCCCGCGATGCGACCCTCGGCCCCGCCCGCGGGCGGAGCCAGTTTCTCATGCGTGGCTTTCGCGAGTCTCGTGGAAGGTGAGCTCCGGCCAGCGCTCCATGGTCAGCGACAGGTTCACGCGCGTGGGCGCCAGGTACACCAGCGCGCCGGAATGGTCGATGGCCAGGTTCTCGTAGGCCTTGGTGCGGAACTCCGCCAGCTTCTTCTCGTCGCCGGTGACCCAGCGCACCGTGTGCACGCCCACGTTCTCGAACACGCAGGACACCGCGTACTCGTCCTGCAGGCGGAAGGCCACCACCTCGAACTGCAGCTGGCCCACGGCGCCGAGGATCAGCTCGTTGTTGCGCAGCGGACGGAACAGCTGCGTGGCACCCTCCTCGCACAGCTGGTCCAGGCCCTTCTGCAAGGCCTTCATCTTCAGCGGATCCTTCAGCACCGCGCGGCGGAACAGCTCCGGCGCGAAGTTCGGGATGCCGGTGAAGGCCAGCTTCTCGCCCTCGGTGAAGGTGTCGCCGATATTGATGGTGCCGTGGTTGTGCAGGCCGATGATGTCGCCGGCCCACGCCTCCTCGGCGGCGCTGCGGTCGCCGGCCATGAAGGTCAGCGCATCGGCCACGCGGATCTCCTTGCCCAGGCGCGGGTGGAACAGCCGCATGCCGCGCTGGTAGCGGCCCGAGCACAGCCGCATGAAGGCAATGCGGTCGCGATGCCCGGGGTCCATGTTGGCCTGGATCTTGAACACGAAGCCGGTGAGCCTGGGCTCCCCGGGCTGCACGGTGCGCTCGCGCGCCTCGCGCGGCAGCGGGCCGGGCGCATGCTCGGTGAACGAGCGCAGCAACTCCTCCACGCCGAAGTTGGCGATGGCCGAGCCGAAGAACACCGGCGTCTGCCGTCCGGCCAGGTACTCGGACACGTCGAATTCCGTGGCCGCGCCGCGCACCAGCTCCACTTCCTCGCGGAAGGCTTCGGCCCGCTCGCCCAGGAACTCGCCGGCCTCGGCGCCGGCCAGCCCGTCGATGGTGCGGTTGCCGCCGCGGACGCCGCGCTCACCCGGCTCGTACACATAGATGCGGTCCTCGACCAGGTGGTAGATGCCCAGCAGGTCGCGGCCCATGCCGATGGGCCAGGTCACCGGCGCCACGGTGAGCTTGAGCACCTTCTCGATCTCATCCAGCAGGTCCAGCGGCGCGCGGCCCTCGCGGTCGAGCTTGTTGATGAAGGTCATGATGGGCGTGGCACGCAGGCGGCACACCTCCATCAGGCGGATGGTGCGCTCCTCCACGCCCTTGGCGCAGTCGATCACCATCAGCGCCGAGTCCACCGCGGTGAGCGTGCGGTAGGTGTCCTCGGAGAAGTCCTCGTGGCCCGGCGTATCAAGCAGGTTCACTACCCGGCCGTTGTACGGGAACTGCATCACCGAGCTGGTCACCGAGATGCCACGCTGCTGCTCCAGCCGCATCCAGTCCGAGGTCGCGTGGCGCGCGGCCTTCCTGCCCTTCACCGTGCCGGCCAGCTGGATGGCGCCGCCGAACAGCAGCAGCTTCTCCGTCAGCGTGGTCTTGCCCGCGTCGGGGTGCGAGATGATGGCGAAGGTACGGCGCTTCTGCACCTCCTCCGGGACACCCTGCGATACGGACATCTGGGCCGCTCTCCTGTCGAAAAGGGCGCGAATTATAGCGGCCGGGATGCAGCCCGGAGGGCGTTGCCCCGCGCCTGCGGCTCAAGTACCGTCAAGCGGGTGCTGCCGCCGGCAGCCGATCGCGGAGCAAGTCCTTGGGCACACGTCGTGAATTCACCCTCGCGCTGGCGGGAACGGCCTTCGCCGGCCTGCTGGGCGCCTGTTCCACCCCCCCGCGCACTGCCGGCACACCGCGCGGCTATGGCCCGCTGCTGCCCGACCCGGCCGGCCTGCTGGACCTGCCGCGGGGCTTCAGCTACCGCGTGATCTCCTCCTTCGGCCAGCGCATGGACGATGGCTTCTACGTGCCCGACTACCACGACGGCATGGGCGCGTTCGGGCTGGGCAACGGGCAGGTGGCCCTGGTGCGCAACCATGAGCTGCTGGCCCAGCAGCAGGAGCTGGGCCCGGTGCGCGACGCCAGGGCGCAGGTCGCGGCCGCATACGATCGCAACCCGGACGGCCTGCCCCTGCCGGGCGGCACCAGCACGCTGGTGTACGAGCTTGCCAGCGGCCGCGTGGTGCGCCAGCACATGAGCCTGTTTGGCACCCTGCGCAACTGCGCCGGTGGCGTCACGCCCTGGGGCAGCTGGCTGACGTGCGAGGAGGACCTCACGCGCGCCGGCGAGCGCCTGGCCGGCAAGGACCACGGCTGGGTGTTCGAGGTGCCCGCGGCCGCGCGCGGCGCCGTGGAGCCGGTGCCGCTGACGGCCATGGGCCGCTTCAACCACGAGGCCGCCGCGGTCGATCCGCGCACCGGCATCGTGTACCTCACCGAGGATCGCGGTGACGGCCTGCTCTACCGCTTCCTTCCCGCGGCGCGCGGCGAGCTTGCGCGCGGCGGCCGCCTGCAGGCGCTGGCGCTGGTCGGCGACATCACCGACAGCCGCAACCATGACGAGGTGCGCATGCCGCGTGGCCGGTGGCACGCGGTGCGCTGGATCGACCTCGACGGCGTGGAAAGCCCCGGCGATGACCTGCGCAAGCGTGGCCACGCGAAGGGCGCGCTGCTGTTCGCGCGTGGCGAGGGCATCCACATGGGCAATGGCGAGCTGTACTTCTGCTGCACCAGCGGCGGGGCGAAGAAGCTCGGCCAGGTGATGCGCTACCGCCCCTCGCGCCTGGAGGGCCAGGACGGCGAGCGGCGCGAGCCAGGCCGGCTGCAGGTGTTCGTGGAGTCCGGGGACATCACCACCTTCAACTACGGCGACAACCTCACCGTCGCCCCCAATGGACACCTGATCGTGTGCGAGGACCAGTACACCCGCGACGTGGACAACCACCTGCGCGGCGTCACGCCCGACGGCGGCCTGTATGACTTCGCGCGCCTGCACGAGCAGACCGAGCTGGCCGGCGCCTGCTTCTCGCCGGATGGCTCGACGCTGTTCGTGAACGTGTACAGCCCGGGCAGGACCCTGGCCATCACCGGCCCCTGGGGCAGCTTCCAGGCCTGACGGGCCGCGCCTGGGCCGGCCTGCTCAGCGTCCGCGGGAGGAGAGCTGCCGGCGCAGCACCACCGCATCCTCGCGGCCGTTCACCGCCTGGTAGTAGCCGCGGCGGATGCCGATCCGGGTGAAGCCATGGGTGCGGTACAGGTGCAGCGCCGGCGTGTTCGACGGCCGCACCTCCAGGAAGATGTCCTCCGCGCCGCTGGCGGCGGCGAACTCCATCAGGTGTTCCAGCAGGCTCGCGCCCAGCCCCTTGCAGCGGTGGCGCTCGGCCACGCACAGGTTCAGCACATGCGCCTCGCCGGCGCCCACGCTCATGATGCCGTAGCCGATGACCTCGCCGTCGAGCTCGGCCAGGCAGCAGTAGTAGCCGGCGCGCAGGCAGTCGCGGAAGATGCCCTCGCTCCACGGGAAGGTGTAGGACAGGGACTCCAGCCGCGCCACGGCCGCGACATCCTCCGGTCCCATGTCGCGGATCAGCGCATCGACCTGGGCGCTCACGCAACCGAGGCGCCGGCGATGCGGCGCGCGAACTTGAGGTCTTCCCAGGCCCTGCGCTTCTCGCCCGGCGAGCGCAGCAGGTAGGCCGGGTGGTAGGTCACCACCAGCGGCGTGCGCGCGGCGCCGAAGGCGTGCACGCGGCCGCGCAGGCGGCCCACCGGCGCATCCGTGCCCAGCAGGTTCTGCGCCGCCACACTGCCCACGGCCAGCATGATGGCGGGCCTGATCAGCGCGATCTGCCGCTCCAGGTAAGGCAGGCACTGCGCCACCTCGGCCGGCAGCGGGTTGCGGTTGTCCGGCGGGCGGCACTTGAGGATGTTGGCGATGTACACCTGCTCGCGCGCCAGGCCGATGGCCCGGAGCATGGCATCGAGCAGCTTGCCGGCGCGGCCCACGAAGGGCTCGCCGCGACGGTCTTCCTCGGCGCCCGGCGCCTCGCCGACGATCAGCCAGCGCGCCTGCCGGTCGCCCACGCCGAACACCGTGCAGTGGCGGGTCTTGTGCAGTGCGCAGCGCGTGCAGGAAGCAACCTGGCCGGCCAGCCTGTCCCAGTCATCGCCGGCGTGCTCCACCACGATGCCGCTGCGGACCCGGGGGGATGCCGGCACTTCCTGGACGGCCGGCGGCGCCGCGGGCACGGCAACCTGCACTTCGGCGGGTTCCCCGACCGGAACGGCAGGGGGTTCCTGCGCCGGCGCGGCGGGCGGCGCCACCGGCTCCGGTTGCACGGCCAGCCTGCGCCGCTGGCGCCAGTCCGGCACGCCCAGGGCCGCCAGGTACGCCGCGCGCGAGGCCATCAGGATCCGTCTCCTCCAGGTCCCTCCTGCTGGCCCTGGTGGCGGTGCTCGCGCCGCCGCCGGCGCACCAGCCACAGCACCGGCCCGGACAGCGCGTAGGTGCCGAAGATGGCCAGCAGTGCATAGGAGCGGAACATGGCGATCAGCACGAAGCCCAGCGGCACCAGCAGGAAGGTGGCAAAGCGCACCGGGCCCTCGGCGTTGAGGTTCTTGAAGCTGTTGTAGGCGAAGCTGCTGACCATCAGCGCGCCGGCCGAGGCCGTGATGAAGGCGGCCAGGATCAGTCCCGGCAGGCCAGGCTCGCGCCAGTGCGTGGCCGACCAGATGAACGCCGACACGATGGCCGCCGCCGAGGGGCTGGGCAGGCCCTCGAAGAAGTTCTTGTCCTGCACCGCCGCCCGGGTGTTGAAGCGCGCCAGGCGCAGCGCCGCGCACACCGCGTAGGTGAAGGCCGCCACCCAGCCGATGCGGCCCCACACCGCCCCGTACTCGAACAGCCGCGCCACGCCCCACTGGTAGGCGACGATGGCCGGCGCCACGCCGAAGGACACCATGTCGGCGAGGCTGTCGTACTCCTTGCCGAAGGCGCTCTCGGTGCGCGTCAGTCGCGCCACGCGGCCATCCATGGTGTCGCACAGCATGGCCATGAACACGGCGAAGCCGGCACGGTCGTAGTTGCCGTCGATGGCCGCCACGATGGCATAGAAACCGGAGAACAGGCAGCCCGTGGTGAACAGGTTGGGCAGCAGGTAGATCGCGCGGCTGCGCGGGCGATTGTCGGGCATGGGGACTTCCATGGGCGAAAAGCCATGATAGGGCCGCCCTGCCCCCGGCCACAACGCCGGCCTGCCGCGCGGCCTGCTAGACTGCGCGCCTCCTTACAAGCCCGAGCCCTGCCCTCCCGAACGCTGCATGCGCCTGTCCCGCTATCCAGTCAACACCGCCAAGGAAACGCCCGCCGAAGCCGAGGTCGTCAGCCACAAGCTGATGCTGCGCGCCGGCCTGATCCGCCGCCTTGCCGCCGGCATCTACACCTTCCTGCCCATGGGCCTCAGGGCCGTGCGCAAGGTCGAGGCCATCGTGCGCGAGGAAATGAACCGCGCCGGCGCGCTGGAAGTGCTGATGCCCGCCGTGCAGCCGGCCGAGCTGTGGCAGGAGTCGGGGCGCTGGGAGCAGTACGGCCCGGAGCTGCTGCGCTTCAAGGACCGCCACCAGCGCGATTTCGTGATCGGCCCCACGCACGAGGAGGTCGTCACCGACCTGGCGCGGCGCGAGCTCAGGAGCTACCGCCAGCTGCCGGTGAACTTCTACCAGATCCAGACCAAGTTCCGTGACGAGGTGCGGCCGCGCTTCGGCGTGATGCGCGGGCGTGAGTTCGTGATGAAGGACGCCTACTCCTTCCACGCCGACCAGGCCTCGCTGGCCGAGGGCTACGCGGTGATGAAGGAGGCCTACACGCGCATGTTCGAGCGCATGGGCCTGACCTTCCGCGCCGTGCGCGCCGACACCGGCGCCATCGGCGGCAGCGTGTCAGAGGAATTCCAGGTGCTGGCCGACTCCGGCGAGGATGCCATCGCGGTGTCCGATGCCGACGACTACGCCGCCAACCTGGAGCTGGCGCCCGCCCCGGCCTTCGACGGCCAGCGCGCCGCGCCCGCCCGGCCCCTGGCCAAGGTGCCCACGCCGGGCGCGAAGAGCATCGCCGAGGTGTCCGCGCTGCTGAAGGTCGATCCGTCGCAGTGCGTGAAGACGCTGATCGTCGACGGCGCCGACGGCGGCGTGGTGGCGCTGGTACTGCGCGGCGACCATGAGCTCAACGCCGTGAAGGCCCAGAAGGTGCCCGGCGTGGCCAGTCCGCTGCGCATGGCCAGCCCGGCACGCGTGAAGGAGGCCACCGGCACCGAGCCCGGCTTCATCGGTCCCGTCGGGCTGCCCGTGCGCGTGGTGGTGGACCATGCCGCTGCCGCGCTCGCAGACTTCGTCTGCGGCGCCAACGAGGCCGAGGCGCACCTGACCGGCGTGAACTGGGGCCGCGACCTGCCCGAGCCGGAGCTGGCGGACCTGCGCAACGTGGTGGACGGCGACCCCTCCCCCTCTGGCCAGGGCCGGCTGGTGATCCGCCGCGGCATCGAGGTGGGCCACATCTTCCAGCTGGGCCGCAAGTACAGCGAGGCGATGAACCTCACCGTGCTGGACCCGGACGGCAAGGCGCTGGTGCCGCTGATGGGCTGCTATGGCATAGGTGTGACGCGCATCGTGGCGGCAGCCATTGAACAGAATCACGATGACAAGGGCATCATCTGGCCGGACCCCATCGCCCCCTACACCGTGCTGATCGTGACCCTGAACCACGACCGTTCCGAAGCCGTGCGCAGCAAGGCCGACGAGCTGTATGCCGCCTTCCAGGCGGCCGGCGTGGACGTGCTGTACGACGACCGGGACGCCCGCCCGGGCGTGAAGTTCGCCGACGCCGAGCTGCTCGGCATCCCGCACTGCATCGTGGTGGGCGACCGCGGCCTGGCGGCCGGCCGGCTCGAGTACCGGCACCGCCGCAGTGGCAGCACCACCGAGATCGCCGTCGATGACATCGTCCCCGAAATCCTCCGCCGGCTGGGTCGCGCGGCTTAGCGCTGCCCTGATGCTGGCCTGCCTGGCGCCGCTGGCCGGCGCCCAGGACGCCTCCGGCGCGCAGCGCGAGCCCGAGCTGCGCGCCATCATCGAGAAGGCCATCGCCAGCGCGAAGTGCTTCGCCGACAAGTACGACTCGGCGGTGTGGTTCTCGCTGATGGAGCCGCGGCTGCGCCGCATCGTCAAGGACGATGGCGAGCGCCTGCGCATCCTGGAAACCGTGTTCTGCGAGGCCAACCGTCCCGGCGAGCAGCGCCTGCCTCCGGGGCTGATCATGGCCGTGATGGACGTGGAAAGCCGCTTCGACCGCTGGGCCGTGTCCAGCGCCGGCGCGGTGGGCCTGATGCAGATCATGCCCTTCTGGCCCGGCGAGCTGGGCATGGAGCGCCACCAGCTGGTGCAGATCGAGGAGAACATCCGCATGGGCTGCGCCATCCTGCGCCACTACATGAAGCGCGAGAACAACGACGTGCGCAAGGCGCTGGCGCGCTACAACGGCAGCGTGGGGCGCCGCCAGTACCCGGACCTGGTGGTCACGCGCTGGACCACCCGCTGGAACGGCGCCGATGACCTCGGCGTGGCCACGGCGTCGCGCTGAGATGGCCGGCGAAGCCGAAATCCTGGTGGTCTTCTACTCGCGCAACGGCAGCACCGCGCGGCTGGCGCGCGAGGTGGCCCGGGGAGTGGAGTCCGTGCCCGGCGCCCGCGCGAAGCTGCGCAGCGTGCCGCCGGTGACGGCGGAGAACGAGCGGCCGGTGCGGGCCGTGCCCGAGGAAGGCGCGGCCTGGGCGACGCTGGATGACCTGCGCGCCTGCGACGGCCTGGTGCTGGGCAGCCCCACGCGCTTCGGCAACATGGCCGCACCGATGAAGTACTTCCTCGACCAGACCTCGGCGCTGTGGGCCGACGGCTCGCTGGTCGACAAGCCCGCCGGCGTGTTCACCTCCACGCAGACCATGCACGGCGGCCAGGAGGCCACGCTGCTGTCGATGATGGTGCCGCTGCTGCACCAGGGCATGGTGATGGCCGGCCTGCCCTACACCGAGAAGGCACTCAACGGCACCCAGTCGGGCGGCACGCCCTACGGCGCCTCGCACGTGGAATCCGCCGCGCCCGAGGGCACGCTCACTGCCGAGGAGGCGGAACTGGCACGCGCGCTGGGACGGCGCGTGGCCACGCTGGCGCTGCGGCTCAAGCGCCGCGACTGAACTACTGGGATTCCCCCAGCACCTGACGGATGAAGGGCACCGTCAGCGGGCGCTGCGCTTCCAGCGAGGCCACGTCCAGCCTCTCCAGCAGTGCGTGCAGGCTGGCCATGTCGCGTGCGAAACGCCGCTGCAGGTACTGCAGGGTCTCCTCGGGCAACACCAGGCCCCGCGCGGCGGCATGCGCGCGCAGCGCCTCACGCTGCTGCGCCTCATCCAGCGGCCGCAGCGCGAAGTGCGGCATCGCCGCCAGCCGCGAGCGCAGGTCGGGCAGCGCCAGCGGCAGGTCCGTGGCCGGCACGCGCTCGGCCACCACCAGCCGCGTGCCCGCCGCCAAGCATTCGTTGTACAGGGTGAACAGCGCGCGCTCCCAGCCCGCATCGCCGCCGACGGCACCGATCCCGTCGATGGCCAGCAGCGGTTGCCCGGCCAGCCCCCGGAGCACCTCCGGTCCCAGCTCCCGCAGCGCCGGCAACGGCAGGTAGGCCGCCCCCGGCACGGCCGCGCAGATGGCCTGCAGCAGATGCGACTTGCCCGCCGCCTCCACGCCATGCAGGTACAGCAGCGAGCCCAGCCCCGCAGCCAGCTCGCGCGCGGCCGCCAGCGCCGCCGCGCCGGAACCGGGCACGAAGGTGTCGAACACGGCGCGGTCGAGCAGCCGCACCCCCAGCGCAAGCTGCTTCACGATGTGGCAATACGCGCGAACGCGCGCTGCATGAAGCGCCCCACGTAGTCGATGCCGCTGACCAGCGTGGTCAACACCACGATGCCGGCCAGCGCATTGAGCACGCCGCGCGGCGGGAAGCCGCTGGCGCTGGCCAGGATCACCGCCAGCAGGTAGAGCATCTGCATGAAGGTGTTGACCTTGCTGATGGCCGTGGGGCGGCCATGCAGCGGGCCGAACCACAGGCGGAAGATCAGCGCGCCCACGCCGATGGTGATGTCACGGGCAATGGCCACGGCCGCCACCCACCAGGGCGCGATGTCCAGCCAGGCCGCAGCGACGAATACCGACACCAGCAGCAATTTGTCCGCCGCGGGGTCGAGGAAGCGGCCCAGGTCGCTGGTCCAGCCGAAACGCTTGGCCAGGAAGCCGTCGAGCGCGTCGGAGACCGCTGCGATGCCGAACAGCACCAGGATCAGCGCCTGCCGGCCCTCGAACATGGCACCGACCAGCGGCGCGATCAGCGCGATCCGGAGCAGGCAGAGGATGTTGGGGATGTGGCGCATGGCGGCAAGCGCGCGACGAAAGTCCTATACAATAGCGCAAAGCCCCCCTTCCGGACGAATCATGCAGCCAAAGAGCGGCCTCACCTACCGCGACGCGGGCGTCGACATCGACGCGGGCGACGCGCTGGTCGATCGCATCAAGCCCATCGTCAAGCGCACCATGCGGCCCGAAGTGCTGGCCGGCGTGGGCGGCTTCGGCGCCCTCGTGTCCCTGCCGCAGAAATACCGCGAGCCGGTGCTGGTCTCCGGCACCGACGGCGTGGGCACCAAGCTGCGGCTGGCCATCGACACCGGCCGCCACGAGCGCATCGGCATCGACCTGGTGGCCATGTGCGTCAACGACGTGGCCGTGCAGGGCGCCGAGCCGCTGTTCTTCCTCGACTACTACGCCACCGGCAAGCTGTCGGTGGACGTGGCCGAGAAGGT
>CAYVZE010000022.1:0-36138 GCA_964455685.1 uncultured Steroidobacteraceae bacterium | reverse complement strand
AGGAGATCCTGAGCCACCAGGCGTTCCGCGAGGGCGGGCTCGACATCCACTACCTCGAGCGTCGACTGGGGCTGAAGTAGCCCGGCAGCAGATGTCCGGCTACCTGGCACTGAAGGTCGAGCTCGAAGGCCGCGATCCGGTGGCCGCGGAGGACGCCGCGTTCGAGATGGGCGCGGTGTCCGTCACGCTCACCGACGCGGTGGACGACGCCATCCTGGAGCCGGCGCCGGGCGAGGTGCGGCTGTGGCCGCGCACGGTGCTGCAGGCGCTGTTTCCCGCCGAACAGGCCGGGCCCGAGCTGATCGTGGCGCTGGCCGCGGTGCTGCAGCTCCCGGCCGGGGCCATCCGCGTCGAGCACGTGGCCGACCGCGTGTGGGAGCGGGAGTGGCTGAAGGATTTCCATCCCATGCGCTTCGGCCGGCGCCTGTGGGTGGTGCCGCACCATGCCGAGGCGCCCGCGGACGCGGAGGCGGTGGTGGTGCGCCTGGACCCGGGGCTGGCCTTCGGCACCGGTACGCATCCCTCCACCGCGCTGTGCCTGACCTGGCTGGACGCGCACCTCGCGCCTGGCGAGCGCATGATCGATTACGGCTGCGGCTCCGGCGTGCTGGCCGTGGCGGCCGCGCAGCTTGGCGCGGCCGAGGCGCATGCCTTCGACATCGACCCGCAGGCCCTGCTCGCCACGCGCGACAACGCTGCCGCCAATGACGTGGCCGCGCGGGTGCACGTGCACGAGGACGCTGCTACCCTGCCCCGCGAGGTGGACGTGGTGGTGGCCAATATCCTCTCAGGCACCCTGGTTGAACTCGCCCCGGTCCTTTGCGGGCACCTCGCCCCGGGCGGCCGGCTGGTGCTGGCCGGCATCCTGAAACAGCAGGTGCCCGAGGTGCGTGCGGGCTTCGCGCCCTTCATCGACCTGCAGGTCTTCGCCGAACGCGACGGCTGGAGCGCCCTGTCCGGCCGGAGGCCGGCGTGAGCCGCCGGGCAGGCACCCGGGAGAAGCGGCCATGAGCCGCATGGTCACCACCTGCGCCAACTGCCGCCAGACGCTGGCCGTCACCGCGGCGGACCTGCGCGTGGGCCAGGGCTACGTACGCTGCGGCCGCTGCGACAAGGTCTTCAACGCACTGCTCACGCTGGCCGAGGACGAGCCGCCGCCGACCGAACCGGATTCGGTGGCCCATGGCACGCGCTCCATGCCGGTGCTCGACCACAGCGATCCCGTGCCCGGGCTGGAGGAAGACCCCCTGCCCTTCGGCCCGACCGACGAAGACGAGGTCGAGGTGGTGCAGACGCATGCCAGCGGGAGCTTCCGCAGCATCGTGCTCGAGGGGGAGCGGGGAGCGGCCCGCCTCGACGAAGAGGAGGATGCGCCCGACGCGCTGGAGGAGGACGGCGCAGCCCCTGCTTCCGGTGCCCGCGCCGATGCCGAAACTGACGCGAAAGACGGGGCTGATGCAGACACTGACGTGGACGCGGATGCCGACGCCGACACCGAGGCTGCCGCCGACGCGCTCGAGGCCGAGGTCGATGCCGGCGTCGAAGCCGGCACCGGCAATGATCCCGCCCCGGCTCCTGCCGACGCTGGCCACGAGGTGAGCCTGGAGCGGGCGGACGCCCATCGTGCAGAGCTGGGCCGCAACATCCTGCGCCGGGCCACCAGCCAGCCCATCGACGAGCTGCTCGAGGAACCCCCCGCCGGCCCGGCGGAGGATTTCGACGCCGACCTTGCGGTGGGCAACCCGCGCCCGGCCAGCCGCTGGTGGCATGCGGTGGCTGTCGTGCTGGCGCTGCTGCTGGGGGCGCAGCTGGTGCACCACAACCGCCACGCGCTGGTCACCGTGCCCTGGCTGTCCGGGCCGCTGCAGGCCGTCTACGGGCTGGCGGGCCGCAGCGTGGAGCCGCCCTGGGACCTGCGCCGCTACGAGGTGCGCCTGCTGGGCGACCCCGAGGCCGGCGAGGACGCGCGCCTGACCTTGCAGGCCGCCATCGCGGTGGCCACCACGGCCGGGTGGCCGCAGCCGCCGCCAGTGCTGCGCGTGCTGCTGGCCGACCGCTGGGGCAACGAGGTGTCGCGGGTCGACGTCCCGCCGCGCGAATGGACCCTGGGCGAGATTCCCCGCCGCCTGGCGCCGGGCCAGCGCGTCGACGCCCGTGTCAGCCTGCCCCTGCCCGGGCAGGTCAGCGGCGTGACCGTGCTGCCCTGCCTGCCGGATGATGCCGGCGGCATCCACTGCCGCGAATAGCCATGGCCTTCCGCATCGGCCCCTGGGAGGTGCCCGCCCCGTCGGTGCTGGCGCCGATGGCGGGCGTCACCGACCGTCCGTTCCGCATCCTCTGCCGCCGTTTCGGCGCGGGCCTGGCGGCCTCGGAAATGATCACGGCCGACCGGCGCCTGTGGCACACCACCAAGTCGCGCCAGCGCATGAACCACGAGGGCGAGCCCGAGCCGCGCATGGTGCAGCTCGCCGGCAACGACCCGCAGCAGCTCGCCGAGGCGGCGCGCGCCAACGTCGACCTGGGCGCGCAGATCATCGACATCAACATGGGCTGCCCGGCGAAGAAGGTCTTCGGCAAGGCGTGCGGCTCGGCGCTGCTCGCCGACCCGCCGCTGGTGGGCCGCATCCTGGACGCGGTGGTGCGTGCGGTGGACGTGCCGGTGACGGTGAAGATCCGCCTCGGCATCGATCGCGGGAATGTCAACGCCCTGCAGATATCACGCATCGCAACAGGTGCAGGTGTCCGCGCCATCGCAGTGCATGGCCGGACGCGCGCGGATTTCTACCAGGGACAGGCAACTTACGAGGAAATCCGTGAAATCGCGGCAGAAGCGAAAATTCCCGTGATTGCCAACGGGGATATTGACAGCGCGGAAAAAGCGGACCGTGTGCTTGATTTCACGCGCGCGAGCGCCGTGATGATCGGCCGCGGCGCACATGGTTCTCCATGGATTTTCCGCGATGTCAATGCTTTCCTCGAAAATCGCCGGATGCCCCGTCAACTCTTGCGAAGCGAGGTGAGAGATATCATCCTTGAACACCTCGCGGCGCTGTACGAATTCCACGGAGAATCGGCCGGTGTCCGCATTGCACGCAAGCACATCGGCTGGTACTGCCAGCAGCACTCCGACACGGAATCCTTCCGGCCAGAACTGATGGCCGCGGAGACGTCGTCGGCCCAGTTTGCGGTGGTGGCGGCGCGATTCGGCGAGTGGGCACTGACTGATGAATCGATCGACAAAAACGACAAGAACAAGAAGACCAGGTGGGAGTTCGGGAATGCGCCCTGCGACGAGCCGTACGACAAGGATGCCTGCAGCACCGCTGACTGCGCGTAACACTGCCTCCACTTCAACCACGACACTGCCGCTGCGCGACCACGCGGAGCGCGCGCTGTCGGATTATTTCGCCAACCTGAACGGCCATCGCCCGGCTCACCTGTACGACCTCGTGCTGCGTGAGGTCGAGGAGCCGCTGTTCCGTACCGTGCTCGACTACGCCGATGGCAACCAGAGCCAGGCGGCGGTGATCCTCGGCATCACGCGCAGCACGCTGCGCAAGAAGCTGCGGCAGTTCGGGCTGCGGGCCGACTGAAATTGAGGTACTGACGACTTGGATCTGCCGATCCGACGCGCGCTGCTGTCGGTTTCCGACAAGTCCGGGGTGATCGAGCTCGCCAGGGCACTGGCGGCGCGCAATGTCGAGCTGCTGTCCACCGGCGGCACCGCGCGCCTGCTCGCCGACGCCGGGCTGAACGTCACCGAGGTGGCCCGCCACACCGGTTTCCCCGAGATCATGGACGGACGCGTGAAGACGCTGCACCCGAAGATCCACGGGGGCCTGCTGGGCCGCCGCGGCACCGACGACGAGGTGATGCGCGACCACGGCATCGAGCCCATCGACCTGCTGGTGGTGAACCTCTATCCCTTCGCGGCCACCGTGGCGAAGCCCGGCGTGGGCTACGACGAAGGCGTCGAGAACATCGACATCGGCGGCCCGGCCATGCTGCGCGGCGCCGCCAAGAACCACGCCGACGTGACGGTGGTGGTCGACCCGGCCGACTATCCGGCGCTGCTCGAGGAGATCTCCGCCCATGGCGGCGCCACGACGCAGGCCTTCCGCGCGCGCCTGGCCGCCAAGGCCTTCGCGCACACGGCCTGCTACGACTCGCTGGTATCCGACTGGCTGCGCAGGCAGAACGGCGTGGACGGCTTCCCCGCCGAGCTCGGCGTGGGCCTCACGCGCATCGCCACGCTGCGCTACGGCGAGAACCCGCACCAGCAGGCCGCGTTCTACCGCCACGCGCAGCCCGCGCCAGACAGCATCGCCGGCGCGCGCTTCGCGCAGGGCAAGGAGCTCTCGTTCAACAACATCGCCGACGCCGACTGCGCGCTGGAGTGCGTGCGGCAGTTCGAGCGCGAGGCCTGCGTGATCGTCAAGCACGCCAATCCCTGCGGCGTGGCCGTGGCTGCCAGCGTGCGCGAGGCCTACGAGCTGGCCTACCGCACCGATCCGACCTCCGCCTTCGGCGGCATCATCGCCTTCAACCGCCCGCTCGATGCGGACACCGCCAGGCTGATCCTCGATCGCCAGTTCGTCGAGGTGCTGGTGGTGCCCGAACTGCTGCCCGGCGCCGCCGAGGTGCTGGCCACCAAGCCCAATGTGCGCGTGCTGCTCACCGGCCCGCTCTCGCCCGCTCCCGCGGTGGAGCGCGAGCTGCGCAGCGTGGGCGGCGGCGTGCTGGTGCAGGACCGCGACAACGGCCGCATCGACGCTTCCGCGCTGAAGTGCGTGACGCGCCGCCAGCCCACCGCGCAGGAACTGCGTGACCTGGTGTTCGCGTGGCGGGTGTGCAAGTTCGTCAAGTCCAACGCCATCGTGTTCGCCCGCGACGAGGCCACGGTGGGCGTGGGCGCCGGCCAGATGAGCCGCGTGTATTCCAGCCGCATCGGCGCCATCAAGGCCGAGGATGCGGGGCTGACGGTGCGCGGCGCGGTCATGGCCTCGGATGCCTTCTTCCCCTTCCGCGACGGTGTCGACGTGGCTGCGAGCCAGGGCGTCACCGCCGTGATCCAGCCCGGCGGCTCGATGCGCGATGCCGAAGTCATCGCCGCGGCCGACGAGGCCGGCCTCGCCATGCTGTTCACCGGCATGCGCCATTTCCGCCACTGACGGTAAGCATGGAAAGATCGATCAAGGTCCTCGTAGTCGGCGGCGGCGGCCGCGAGCACGCGCTGGCCTGGAAGTGCGCCCAGTCGCCGCGCGTGGCCGAAGTGCTGGTGGCGCCGGGCAATGCCGGCACCGCGCGCGAGCCCAAGGTGCGCAACGTCCCCATCGACGTGATGCAGCTGGACAAGCTGGCCGACCTGGCTGCGCACGAGGGCGTGGCCTTCACCATCGTCGGACCCGAGGCACCGCTGGTGGCCGGCATCGTCGATGTGTTCGCCGCCCGCGGTCTGCCCTGCTTCGGCCCGCGCAAGGCCGCTGCCCGGCTCGAGGGCTCCAAGGCCTTCACCAAGGAATTCCTGGCCCGCCACAACATCCCCACCGCCGGCTATCGCCGCTTCACGCGCGAGGATTTCGACCGTGACTGGCTGGCCGCGCAGAAGCCGCCCATCGTGGTCAAGGCCAGCGGCCTGGCCGCCGGCAAGGGCGTGGTGATCGCGGGCAGTGGCGAGGAAGCCGTCGCCGCCGCAGAGGCCATGCTCGGCGGCCGCTTCGGCGACGCGGGCAACGAGATCGTCATCGAGGAGTTCCTGGAGGGCGAGGAAGCCAGCTTCATCGTGATGTGCGACGGCACGCATGCGCTGCCCATGGCCTCCAGCCAGGACCACAAGCGCATCGGCGACGGCGACACCGGCCCGAACACCGGCGGCATGGGCGCCTACTCGCCCGCGCCGGTGGTCACGCCGTCGGTGCACGCGCGCATCATGTCCGAGATCATCGAGCCCACGCTCAAGGGCCTGGCTGCCGAGGGCATGCCCTTCACCGGCTTCCTGTACGCGGGACTGATGATCGACCCGGCCGGCGCCCCGAAGGTGATCGAGTTCAACGTGCGCTTCGGCGACCCGGAGACCCAGCCGGTGATGGCGCGCCTGCGCTCGGACCTGACGGTGCTGTGCGAGGCGGCGCTGGCCGGCCAGCTCGACACGGTCAAGGCCGAGTGGGACCCGCGCGCCGCGCTCGGCGTGGTGATGGCCGCCGCCGGCTACCCGGACGAGCCGCGCAAGGGCGACGTGGTGGAGGGCCTGGACCGTATCGGCGCCCTCTCGGGCAAGCTGTTCCATGCCGGCACCACCACCCGCGAGGGCAAGGTGGTCACTTCCGGCGGCCGCGTGTTCTGCGCCGTGGGCCTGGGCGCCACCGTGGCGGCCGCGCAGCGCGAGGCTTACGCGCTGGTGGATGTGGTGCGCTTCGAAGGCATGCAGGTCCGCCGCGACATCGGCTACCGCGCCATCGCGCGCGAGCAGGGCGCCTAGCGCGTGAGGGACGCGCCGGCAGCGGCCCCCTCACCCACCGGCGCTGCGCCGGCGCCGCGCGTCCCGCACATCTCTCCCGCCTGGCAGCGGCGCCTCCGGCGCCTGTTCGCCTGCCTGCAGGCGGTCAGCCCGTCGCTGGCTGCCCGCGTGGCCTTCCACCTTTTCCTGCGCACCCACCGTCGCCCCCTGACAGCCGAGGACGCTGCGGCGCTGGCGCGCGCCCGGCGCCACCCACTGAAGGCCGGACGCGATCCCATGACGGTGTTCGAGTGGGGATCCGGGCGCCGCACCGCCATCATCCTGCACGGCTGGGGCTCGGGGGCGGCGCGCTTCACGCGCATGGCCGAGGCGCTGGCTGCGCGGGGCTGGCGGGTGCTGGTGCCCGATGCGCCAGGCCATGGATCCTCCCCCGGTCGCAGTTCCAGCCTGCCGCAGTTCGTCGCCGGGCTCGAGGCCATCGTGGCGCACTTCGGGCCCCCGCAGGCCCTGGTCGGGCATTCCCTCGGTGCGCTGGGCGTCGCCTGGCGGCACGCCCGGGGCGCGCCGGAGTGGGCCGGCCGCCTCGAGTCGGTGGTGCTGGTCAGCATGCCCTCGGGGGCGCCTTACCTGGTGGACGTGTTCGTCGACGCGCTGGGCATCAGCACCGCGCGGCAGCGGCTGGTGGAGCTGTTCGCCAGGCGCTTTCACGCGCCGATGCAGGAGTTCAGCGCCCTGCCGGGCGCCGCGCACATCGCCGCGCGGCTGCTGGTGGTGCACGACGAGGCCGACGACATCATTCCGTTCGCGCACAGCGAGGCGGTGTTGCGCGCCGCGCCGTCCGCGCGGCTGCTGGCCACGCGTGCGCTGGGTCACAGTGCACTGACGCGCGATGCCGCCACCATCGGCGCCATCGTCGATTTCATCGACGGCGCGGCTAGAAGCTGACGCGGACGAAGGCTTCCGGCCCGTGGTTGTGGATCCACAGGTAGCCGGGGAAGAAATCCGGGTTGGCGCTGCGCACTTCGTAGTGGGTGCCCGAGTAGCCCAGGCCGAAGGCCATGTTGCGGGCCGCCCGCCATTGCAGGTTGGCGCGCCAGAAGAAGTACTTGCCGCGCACATCATCGATGGTGGCCTGCAGCCACTGGCCCTGCGCCGTCAGCGACAGGCGCCGCGCGATGCGCCAGGTGAAGTCTCCCGCCAGCGAGGCCGCGGGTCCTGCGGTGTCCAGTTCCTCCCGGGTGAACTCCTCCGGCTCCTCCAGCGTGCCCCAGAACTGCAGCAGGTGGATGCCCAGGCCCAGCCCCACCTCGACGCGCTGGTTCCTGAGGATGGAATACGTGTAGGCCACGTCGAGCTTGCGCTGCTGCATCTCCGTGCGCAGCACGGCGCCGTTGCCGAAGATGCTGCCGCCGAACAGCAGCGGCGGATCGGCCAGCGACAGCGTCTCGACGGCGCTGCGGCTCTGCTGCGAGTACTGCGCATGGATACGATGGCGCTCGGCCATGCGGAACATCAGGTCCAGCGAGCCCTGGTACATGCGGTCCTTCAGGCCCAGCACGTCCTCGGCGTAGAACGACGTGCCGAGGTCGGAAGGATTATCCGGGTCGTCGTAGCGGAAGAAGGTCTGCATCTGCGGCGAGTGGAAACGCGCCGTGACCGCGAAGCGGTCGGTGATGGGACTGGGGATCACCACGACCGGCGGCTCAAGCAGCACCCTGCCCTCGCCCGCCTCGCCAGCCATCCCCGTGCCAACTGCACCGGCCGCAGCCAGCAACAACGCCAGTCTGTGCATGGACCACATCGTCCCATCATGGGTCAGCGGCACAGCCACCAGCAAGCACGTTGCCGGCTTGTGTGAAGCATTTGGCCGATGGATGGCTGCGTTTGGCGACAGTTGCGCACCGTTCCGGCATCGCTGCAGGCAGCAGGCACGGTTGCCCGCTGGACCGGAAAGACATCAGCACATGCCTGAAAACACTGCTTGAGCAGTGAACATTCATCGCATGGGGCTGAGCGGGCGTCCGCCTGCGGTCCGACCGGTCGCGCGATCCGCGGCCGGTCCGGGCCGGCCGGCGGCAGCCGGCCGATGGCACGGGCGCCGGCGATGATGGCCGGCGCCTGCGCGCTGCGCCGTCGGCGCTAGCGCTTCATCGCCTCGAAGAACTCCGAGTTGGTCTTGGTGTCCTTCATCTTGTCGAGCAGGAACTCGATCGCCGCCAGCTCGTCCATGGGATGCAGCAGCTTGCGCAGGATCCACATCTTGGCGAGCTCGGTCGGGTCGGTGATCAGCTCTTCCTTGCGCGTGCCAGAACGGTTGATGTTCACGGCCGGGAAGACGCGCTTCTCGGCAATGCGGCGATCCAGGTGGATCTCCATGTTGCCAGTGCCCTTGAACTCCTCGTAGATGACGTCGTCCATCTTCGAGCCGGTGTCGATCAGGGCCGTGGCGAGGATGGTCAGCGATCCACCCTCCTCGATGTTGCGCGCCGCGCCGAAGAAACGCTTCGGGCGCTGCAGCGCGTTGGCGTCGACACCACCCGTGAGCACCTTGCCCGAGCTCGGCACCACGGTGTTGTAGGCGCGCGCCAGGCGGGTGATGGAGTCGAGCAGGATCACCACGTCCTTCTTGTGCTCGACCAGGCGCTTGGCCTTCTCGATCACCATCTCGGCCACCTGCACGTGGCGGGCAGCGGGCTCGTCGAACGTGGACGACACCACCTCGCCCTTCACGGTGCGCTGCATCTCGGTCACCTCCTCCGGGCGCTCGTCGATGAGCAGCACGATGAGGTACACCTCGGGATGGTTGGCCGTGATCGAGGTGGCGATGTTCTGCAGCAGCATGGTCTTGCCGGCCTTGGGCGGCGAGACGATCAGGCCGCGCTGGCCCTTGCCGATGGGCGCCACGAGATCGATGGTGCGGGCGGTGAGGTCCTCGGTGGAACCGTTGCCACGCTCGAGCTTCAGCCGCTGCGTCGGGTGCAGCGGCGTGAGGTTCTCGAACAGCACCTTGTTGCGGGCGCTCTCGGGCGAGTCGAAATTGATCTCGCCGACCTTCAGCAGCGCGAAGTAGCGCTCGCCGTCCTTGGGCGGACGGATCAGGCCGGAGATGGAGTCACCCGTGCGCAGGTTGAAGCGGCGCACCTGCTGCGGGCTGATGTAGATGTCGTCGGGGCCGGCCAGGTAGCTGGAATCGGCCGAACGCAGGAAGCCGAAGCCATCCTGCAGGATCTCGATCACGCCCTCGCCGTAGATCGGCTCGCCGCTCTTGGCGTAGTGCTTGAGGATCGAGAAGATGATGTCCTGCTTGCGCGAGCGGGCGAGGCTTTCCAGCCCCATCGACTCGGCGACCTTCACGAGCTGGTTGATGGGCTTGGCCTTCAGCTCGTTGAGGCTCATGGAGCGGCGGGCCTGCTCCAGCTCCGCCTTGCCGACGATTTCCCCGTCGGCGGACGGATCGAACGGTTCCGGGTCGTAGATCTCGTCGTGCCGGCCGACGTTGCCGTTCACGCCCTCGCCGCGGTTGCGGTTGCCGTCGCGGTTGCGCTTGTTGCGCTGCCGGTTTCCGCCCGGCCCTCCCAGATAGCCCCTCACGGATTCTGTCCCTGCGAGAGATGCTGGTCGAGGAAGGCGGTCAGCTGCGAGCGGGACAGCGCACCGACCTTCTGGGCAACGATGTTGCCGTTGCTGAACAGGATCAGCGTCGGGATGCCGCGGATGCCGAACTTCGGCGGGGTCTGCGGGTTCTCGTCGACGTTGAGCTTGGCGATCTTGAGGCGGCCCTGGTATTCGCCGGCGACCTCATCGAGGATCGGAGCGATCATCTTGCACGGCCCGCACCACTCGGCCCAGAAATCGAGCAGCACCGGTTGGGCGGACTTCAGCACGTCGGCTTCGAAGGTGGCGTCCGAGGTATGGACGATCAGCGGATTGCTCACGGGCGGGTGCCTCCAGAGGGAATTGGAATTGGACCTTGGGTATCGATGCCTGGTCGGGCTGATGCCTGCGGGACTGGATGTTGGTTGGCGCCCCTCGGGGCGCTCGGCGGAGCGGGATCAGGGAAATTCCCGCGCCACGGGTGCGGTCAAACAGTTTAGACTAGGTGTTTGAGGATTGGTTCCATGGCGCCGGATTCGCGCCCATGTATTGACTGCTTTTGTAGCCGGTCCTGACGCGATTTGCAAGCGCCCGAGGGGCGCCCCGTGACAACGACCGGACAATCTACGTGAAATGATCAGAAAGCTCTGGAACATGATTTTCGGGCGCTCCGCCAGGCAGCCGGCGCCCTCTCAGGACTCCCCTTCCACTTCGGCCGGGACCGCCCGCGACGGTGCGCACCCGCGCGCAACCGGTGACGCAGCCGCGCCCCAGGGCGAGGGCCAGCGCCGCCGGCGGCGTCGCGGTGGCCGCGGCCGCAACCGCGGGGCAGGCGCACAGCCCGGCGCCAATGGCGCGGCGCCTGCCGCCGCCGGTGAAGGCCAGCCGTCGCATCCGCGTCGTGGCCCTCGCGACGGCGCAAGGCGCGAGCGCGGCCGCGACCGTGACCGCGAGCGCCGTCCCGCGCGCGATGCCGCCGAGGCAGTGCCGGCCTCGCCCGAGCCCGCCGCCGTGGAAGCGGCCATCGAAGCGCCGAAGCCCGTCCGCCGCGGCAACGTGGCACCCGATGGCCCCGCCTTCGCCAGCTTCGACCTCACGCCCGAGCTGATGCGCGGCATCGCCGAGGCCGGCTTCGAGCGCTGCACGCCCATCCAGGCGCAGACCCTGCCCTTCGCGCTGGCGGGCCGCGACGTGGCCGGCCAGGCGCAGACCGGCACCGGCAAGACCGCGGCCTTCCTGGTGTCGATGTTCCAGACGCTGCTCACGCGCCTGCCGCGCGAGGAACGCCCCACCAATGCCATCCGCGGCATCGTGATCGCGCCCACGCGCGAGCTGGCGGTGCAGATCCACAACGACGCGGTGGAGCTGGGCCGCTACACCGGGCTGAAGCTGGCCTGCGTATTCGGCGGCGTGGACTACGACAAGCAGCGCCGCCAGTTCGAGAACGGCGTGGACGTGCTGATCGGCACGCCCGGCCGCATCATCGACTACTACAAGCAGCACGTGTTCGACCTGAAGTACGTGCAGGTGTGCGTGCTGGACGAGGCCGACCGCATGTTCGACCTCGGCTTCATCGCCGACATCCGCTACCTGCTGCGCAAGATGCCGCCGCCGGATTCGCGCCAGTCGATGCTGTTCTCGGCCACGCTGTCGCAGCGCGTGCTGGAACTCGCCTACGAACACATGAACAACCCGGAGCAGGTGGCCATCGAGCCGGACCGCATGACGGCCGACAAGGTGCGCCAGGTGATCTACTTCCCGGCGATGGAAGAGAAGATCCCGCTGCTGATCGGCCTGCTGCGCAAGGCCAATGCCGAGCGCACCATGGTGTTCGTCAACACGCGCCGCCAGGCCGACCGCCTGGAGGAAGTGCTGCGCGCCAACGACATCAATGCGCAGGCGCTGTCCGGCGACGTGCCGCAGAACAAGCGCCTGAAGTACCTGAAGGACTTCCACAGCGGCGCGCTGCAGGTGCTGATCGCCACCGACGTGGCCTCGCGCGGCCTGCACATCCCCGACGTCAGCCACGTGTACAACTTCGACCTGCCGCAGGACCGCGCCGACTACGTGCACCGCATCGGCCGCACCGCGCGCGCCGGCGCCGAGGGCGATGCCATCAGCTTCGCCTGCGAGGAGTACGCGATCTGCCTGCCGGACATCGAGGAGTACATCGGCCACCAGATCCCGCGCGCCAGCGTCACGCCCGACCTGCTGGCACAGGACGTGGTGTTCCCGAAGCACAAGCCGCGCGAGGATTCGCCGCGGCGTCCCGGCGGCCGCGGCGGCCGCCCGGGGGGCGGCGGTGGCGGACACCGTCGTGGCGGGTTCGGCGGACGACGCTGAGGACCGCCCGGCATCCGGTGCGCCAGCGGCGCACCGGATGATCAGTTCGCGCGCGCAGCCGCAGCCGGCGGCACCATCGAGGCGCGCAAGGCCGGCCAGAACGACGCCAGCTGGCCGAGCAGGATGACCAGGGCAGCACCGCCCGCCAGCCCCCGCGGATCCAGCAGGCGCATCGCATACTCGCGCGCCAGCCACTGGTTCAGCAGCAGCGCACCCACCACCCCGGGCAGCACGCCGGCCATCACCACCAGCAGGTTCTCGTACTGCACCTGCGCCAGGATGTGCCAGCGACGCGCACCGATGGCGCGGCGGATGCCGATGTCATTGCGGCGCTGGATCACGCGGCTGGCGGTGACGCCGATGACGCCCAGCGCGGTCACCAGCAACAGCAGCGCACAGGTGGCCAGCAGCAGCGCGGCCAGCGAGCGATCACTGCGCGTGAAGGCATCGCGCAACTTCCTGAACGGCACCGCCTCCGGCAAACCCTCCAGGATCCCCAGCGGCACATCGCCGACGCCGCGATCCGGATCCGCCTCGCGCAGCTTCGCCACCACCAGCGCTCCGGCCTCCTCCTGGCGTTCCGGTTCGACCCGCAGTGCGTAGGTCACCATCCCGTTGCGCGCGGCAATGCCGGGCAGGAAAACCGTGGTTTCGCCGTCGTCGGAGTACATGCCGAGGAACCTCTCGACCTCCCCCACCACGGTCAGGGGAATGTCGATGCCCCTGAAGTAAAGCAGCCTGCCCAGCGGATCCTCATCGCCGAACAGCCGGCGCGAGAGTGCCTGCGTGATCACCACCACGTTTGCGGGGCGCTCGCTCGCGCCTCCGCCCGACACGCCGATCTCCTCGCGGCGGAACCAGCGGCCCCGGGTGATGCGCATGCCCCAGACGTCCAGCGCCAGCTCGTCCGCCTGCTTGATGACACCCACGGGATAGGCCGGTCCGTCCTCGCGGGTCTTCAGTTCGCCGCCGAAGAAGGTGGGAACCAGCGGGATCCCTCCGGCCGATGCCCCCAGCACGCCAGGGATGGAATGCAACAGCGCCAGGTCCTGTTCGATGCGGGCACGGATGTCGGCATGTTCGCGCGGCCACAGCACCGGGATCGCCATCAGCGAAGCTTCGTCCGCACCACTGGGCCGGCGGGCGAGCTGGTGCTTGTGCACGGCCACGAATACGCCGTTGCTGACCACGGCCAGGGTGACGGCCACCTGCACGGCCACGAGCAACTTGCCGGCGAGGCCAGCGGGCCTGCCGTCCCTGCGCAGCACCTCGCGCCCCGACGATGCCTGCCATGCGGGTAACAGGCCCGCAAGGAGGGTGCCGGCCACGGCCAGCACGACGGCCAGGGCCACAAGGTGCGCCGGTGCAGCAGACAGGCCGGCGAGTTCCGCGCCCACCCACCATTTCTGCAGCTGGATGCCGAGCCAGACGAGCATCAAGCCAAGCGCGGCCCCGAGCAGGCCCAGCAGCGCCACTTCGACCAGGCACTGCGCGAACAGATCGCACCGCGATGCGCCCAGCGCCCGTCGCAACGACAACGTTGTCCCCCTGCGCCTGAAGTTGGCGGAAAGCAGCCCGATGGCGTTGATCAGGCAGGCCGCAAGGAAGCCGAACGCCAGCAGCGTGGCAATGCGGTATTCGTCCGGCACGACGCGGTAAGCCGCCAGCCACTGCCGCACGTCATAAAGCCGCGCGTCAGGCAGCCAGGCAAACCGGCCGCCCTCCTCCACCTGCCTGGCGTAGTCCGCGAGGAAGCTGCGGTAACGCGCCACGTCCTGGGCCGTGGGCAATTCGACCCACATCTGCGTCCAGCGGCACTCGCTGTTGAGCCACTCCTCCCGGGTGATCGGCCCGCGGCCCTGGTTCTCGCGCGAGCCCGAGCAGTCGTAGGCCACGCCGGGAGAGGACTGCAACATGCTGGTCGCGGTGTTGAGGGGCACGAAGATCTCGTCGAACACGCCGTAAGCGGAAGCCGTGTCGGCCACGATGCCGAGGTCGTAGAAGCGCGGCCGGGGCCACCATTCGCGCGTGACGCCGATCACCTCGAGCCCCCGGTCGGCCAGCGCCACCCGGCGTCCCACCGCCTCGTCGGTGCCGAACAGGGCACGCGCCACACGCTCGGACACCACGACCACGCGAGCGGCATCCCTGTCCGCGGCAGGCCCCCAGAAGGATCCATGCTTCAGCGGCACATCGAACATGCCGAAGAAGTCGGAGTCGGTGGCACGCACACGCCGGAGCCTGGCGTGCGAGCCCGCCGCTTCCGCGCGCACCAGCATGGCCGTCTCGTACATGACCGCCTGGCGCGTGCCCAGGCGCGCGTCGCGCAGCGCCACGGCGTCACGGTAGGACAGCATGACCGAGGGCAGCCGGCCTGCGCCCCACGAACCCGGCGGCTGCGCAATCGCGCCGCCATGCGTATCCAGCCGTGGCGCAAACAGCATGGCGGACTTGTGCGGGATGGGATCGCGGCCCATCGCTGCCAGCAGCGAGTACGCCGTCATCGACGTGCCGATGCCCACGCCCACGGCGATCACGACCAGCAGCGCCATCCACGGGGTGCGCCACAGGCTTCGAATTGCGACCTGGATGTTGTGCAGCACCTTCTTGCTCAGACCGTCCGGGTCGAAAGCGCCGGTGGTGTCATCGCTGCACGCAGCGCCGGCCAGAAGGCCGCAAGCTGGGCGAGCGCGATCACCAGCAGCGCTCCGCCGGCAACCATCCCCGGCTCCAGCAGGCGCATCGAGAACGTCCTCGCCAGCCACTGGTTGAGGGCAAGGGCCAGCACCAGGCCCAGCAGCGCCCCGGCGCCCACGAGCAGCAGGTTCTCCAACTGCACGCCCGCGAGGATGTGGGCGCGGCGGGCACCCACGGCGCGACGGATGCCGATGTACCGGCTTCGCTGCAGCACCCAGCTGGTGTTGACGCCGATGATGCCCAGGGCGGTCACCAGCAACAGCAGCGCGCAGGTAAAGGCCAGCAGCGTGGCCACTCCCCTGTCCGCACGGGTCAGGTTCGAGCGAACCTGGCTGAAGGGCCTGGCTCCCGCCTGGCCCCCGGCTTGCGGGTCCGGCTCGCCCACGATGCGGGCCGGATCGATCTCCAGCAGCCTGCGGACTGCCAGCAATCCGGTCGCCTCGAGGCTGGCCGGGTCCGCGCGTACGCCGTAACTGACATACCCGCCCTGCACCAGTACGGAAGGCGTGAAGACGGTCGATCCACCCGTCTCGCCGTACGCGCCGAGGAAGGTATCGACAACCCCCACCACGGTGAATGAAGCGGCGTCCATGCCGCCGATGTAGAGGTCCTGCCCGACCGCCGGGCCGCCCGGATACAGCTTGTCGGCGAGTTCACGCGTGATCACCAGCACAGGAGCAGGTCGCACCCCGACGCCGGGACGCCCGGTCACGCCGATCTCCTCGCGGCGGAACCAGCGACCCTCGGCCAGCCGGATCCCCCAGACATCCAGCGCATGCTCGTCCACCTGCTTGAACGCACCCACCGGAAATGCCGGGCCCTCGCGACTGGCGCTCACGGTCCCCCCGAAGTAGGCCGTCAGCATTGGCAATCCGCCTGCCGTGGCACCACGAACGCCGGGCAGCAGGCGCAGTGCGGCCAGGTCGCGCTCAACGCGTGCGCGCATGTCGGCGTGCTCCCGCGGCCAGAGCACCTGGACCAGCAGCAGCGCATCCTCATCCGCACCCGTCGGCCGGCGCGATGCTTCCAGCTTCTGCAGCGCCACGAACAGGCCATTGGTGACCACAGCCAGCGTGACGGCCACCTGCGCCACGATCAGCAGGCGTCCTGCGCCCAGGCGCGCGGGACGCCTGTCGGTCCGCACCGCCCTGCCGCTCGACGCCAGCCAGGCCGGCAGCAACCCGGCGAACACCGTTCCCGCAATGCCCAGCGTCACCGCCAGCATCACCACACCGGCCGAAGCCGCAGGAAGCGTGGCAACGTCCGCGCTCAGCAGGTGTTCCTGCAGCACCATCCCGCCCCAGGCGAGGAGAAGGCCCAGTGCCGCCCCCATGGCGCCGATCACCGCCATTCCGGCCAGACACTGGCCCAGCAGGTGGTGCCGCGTCGCGCCCAGCGCACGGCGCAGCGTCAGCTCCTCGGTCCGGCGCCTGAGACTGGCGGCAATCAGCGCCATGGCGTTGACCAGGCAGATCCCCAGGAAACTGAGGGCCAGCAAGTTCGCGATCCGGTATTCATCCGGCACCACCTTGAAGACGGCGAGCCACAGCCGCACGTCATACAGGCGCGTATCGGGCAGCCAGCCGAATCGCCCGCTGGCCTGCTGCTCCGCCGCGTAGTTCGCCAGGTACTCGCGGTAGCGTCGCACATCGGCAGCGGCGGGCAGTTCCACCCACAGGTGGGTCCAGCGGCACTCGCCATTGAGCCATTGCTCGCGCGTGCGCGCGCCGATCCCGCCGTTGTCAGTGGATCCGGTGCAGTCGTTCGGGCCGCCGGGCAACACACCGATCATCGCCGTGCCGGCGGACAGCGGCAGGAACAGTACCTCGACGGTTCCGAACACCTCGCGGGTGTCGTCGGAGAGGCCAAGGTCGTAGAACCTCGGCCGCGGCGCCCACTCGCGCGCCACGCCGATGACCTCGAAGGTGGATTCATTGACGAGCAGCGTCCTGCCCAGCACATCGTCGGTGCCGAACAGGTAGCGCGCCAGCACCTCGCTGATTACGACCACGCGGGCGCCGTCCCGATCCTCCTCCGCGCCCCAGAAGCGCCCGCGCGCCAGGGGCACGTCGAACATCGCGAAAAAATCCGCGTCGGTAGCGCGGCCGGGCACCTGCATGGAGCGCCCTTCCGGACCTTCGGTGCGTACCTGGTAACCGGCGCCATACATCACTGCCTGGCGCACTCCCAGGCGCGCGTCGCGCAGCGCCACCGCATCGCGGTAGGTCATCAGCGGCGCGGGCTCCCCGGGCACCATCCTCGTCCCGGCGCCCCGGTTGAGATGGGGCCCGTGCGTATCAATGCGCGGCGCGAACAGCACACCGGACTTGTGTGCAATGGGGTCGCTCGCCATCGCGCGCAGCAGCGAGTAGACCGTCATCGAGGAACCGATGCCCACACCCACCGCCAGCACGATCAGCGCCATGATCCATGGGCTGCGGCGGAATTCCTGGAGGGCCAGCTGCAGGTAGTACGAACGCATCGGCCTACCTCGCCCGCGCCGCCGTCGCAGGCGGAACCAGGGTGCCCTGTACCGCCGGCCACAGCGCTGCCAGCTGGGCCAGCACCACGATCGCCACCGCGCCAGCCGGCACCCACGCCGGCGACAGCGGGCTCATCGCGAAGCGGCCGACCAGCCAGAGGTTGATGACATGCGCCGCAATGCCGCCGGCCAGCACACCGGTGGCCACGACGGACAGGTTCTCGAGCTGGGACTGCCGCAGGATGTCGCGCCGCCTCGCCCCCAGCGCCCGCAGCACGCCGATCTGGTGGCGCCTCTGCAGGATCCAGTTGCCGCTGATGCCCAGGATGCCCAGGCAGGCCACCACCACCAGCAGCAGCGAGGTACCCAGCAGCATCAGCACCAGGCCGCGGTCCGCGCGCCGGGTCAAGGCGCTGAAGTCCTCGAACGGCACGGCGGCCGTGCCGCTCCCCGACATCCTCTCCATCAACGGGTGCCCCAGCGCCCGGACGGGATCGATGGCCCGCAGCCGATCGAGGGATTCGCGCATGGCCTCGTCCAGGCGGCCCGGGCGGGCGCGCACCGAGTAAGTCGTCGTGCCACCGCGCACGAGGGTGAGCGGGTAGAACATCGAATAGGGCTGGTCGGCGCTGCTGAAGAAGCTGCCCGGAACGTCCTCGACCACGCCGACGACCGTGGATGTGCTGTTGCTGCGAAAGAGCTGGAGATGCAGTCGCTCGCCCAGCGCCTGCCGGACGCCGCCGAACTCGCGCACGGCCAGTGAGCGGTTGACCACCGTGACATTGGCCGGTGGCCTCCCGCCGCGCCCGACTTCCTCCGGCCGGAACCACCGGCCTTCGATGAGCCTCGCGCCCCAGGCATCGAGCGCATGCTCATCGACCCGGAAGAAGGTTGCGAGCGTCGGGGTGGCGCGCGGATCGGCCGAGGAGGACACCGGCGTGCCCCAGTTGTCACCCATCAACGGCGGGCTGGCGGCCGAGGCAGCGAGCACGGCCGGAATCGACTGGAGTTCCCGGATGTCGCGGGCCACCCGCGCCGCGAATCCCCCGGGCTCCCCGGACCAGCTGCTGACGACGAAGAACATGTTCCGCCCGTCCACGTTGGTGGGCCTGCGCACGGTTTCGAACTTCTGCCACGCGATGAACAGGGCGTTGACGACCAGGGCCAGCGTGGCCGCGACCTGCGCCGCGACGAGCAGCCGCCCGCCGATGGAGCCGGGCGCGCGGGAACGGGAGGCAGGCGCACCACGCAGCCGCGTCACGCGCCATGCCGGGTAGAGGCCGGCCACCAGCGCGGCCGCCACCGCGATGGCAATGGTCAGCGCCAGCATTCCGAGGTCCAGCCTGGCCAGGGGAGCCAGCTCCGCAGCCAGCAGGTGGCGCTGTGCCACGATCCCGGTTCCGGACAGCAGCACCCCCAGTGCGCCACTGGCCACGCCGATGAGGGTTGCCTCCGCCAGGCAATGCGCGAACAGCGTGCGGCGCGACGCGCCGAGGGCGTGGCGCAGCGCCAGATCCATTGCCCTGCGTCGAAAGCGCAGCAGCATCAGACCCATGGCATTCACCACGCACACGGCAAGGAAGCCGAAGGCGAGCAGCGAAGCGAGGCGGTACTCATCCGGGACCGCGCCGTAGGCCACCAGCCATTCGCGCACGTCATGCAAGGTGACCCTGGGGTCCCAATCCATCCGGCCGCTGCGTTGCTGTTCGGCCGCGTAGCCCTCCAGCCAGCTGCGGTACCGGCTCACTGCCGCCCGGTCGGGCAGTTCCACCCAGAGCTGTGTCCACAGGCATTCACCCCGCAGCCAGTCCTCCCGGGTGCGCGCAGGAATGCCGCGCACTTCGACCTCGCGTGCGCAGCTGGTGGTCGTATTGACGCCGTCCCGGATCAGCGCGATGGCAGCGGACAGCGGCACGAAGATCTCTTCGCCGGGAACGAACGCCGCGGCGGTGTTCTCGAAACCGAGTGAGTAGAACAACGGCTTCGGGTCCCACTGGCGGGTCACGCCGACGATGCGAAATGCGTGCCCGTCCAGCGTGATGCTGCGGCCGACGACGTCACGCATGGCATCCAGGCCGAACAGTCGCGTCGCAATGGCCTCGCTGACCACCGCCACGCGGGCACCACTGGCGTCCTCCTCCGCTCCCCACCCTGCCCCTTCGACGAAGGGCACCTCGAACATGCCGAAGAAGTCGGCATCGGTTGCGCGGACCTGCCCTGGAAGGGCATGGGCGCCTTCGGCAGAGGCCACGAACCCGGTGCCGTACATGACGGCCTGGCGAACACCCAGGCGCGCATCCCGCAAAGCGACCGCGTCCCTGTAGGTCATCAGCACGTCTGGCAGGCCACTGTTCCAGCCGCGTGCTCCGGCCATGCTGGCCCGCGCACGCGGGCCCACCGTGTCCAGGCGCGGCGCGAACAGCTGCCGCGACTTGTGCGGGATGGGATCACGCGCCATGGCCTCGAGCAGCGAATACACCGTCATCGAGGAGCCCACGCCCACGGCCAGGGTGAGCACCACCAGCAGCGTGGACCAGCCGTCCTTCAGCAGGTTGCGCCAGGCGATCTCGAAGGAGTAGCCCGTCATTCAGGCATCCCTGCCGGTTGCGGCGGCAGGTGACGCCATCCATGGCGTCAGCCGCTGGTTCCGTGCCGCAACTTGCACATGGTTCATCGGGCCGGTTCCCTCGGGACTTCCTGTCGACCGCGGACCTTTCAAGCACCGTGCCAGCCGCCGCCGGCCCGCGAGGCCCGCCAGGTCATCCTGCGGCCAGGCTTCGCGACGCAAGGCTGTCCGCGAACAGCAGGCGGACAATGCCGGACAGCCGGTGTACCGGCTTCGGCGGTCAGGTGATGTCGGCCACCCGCCTCACGTGAGGATACCCCGGCGGCGGCTCGCGCTGCGGCCGGCTTGAATCCGGGTCGGTCACCGCGATGGCGAGCGAAATGCCCGCCGCCCGCGCCGCTTCCAGCACCTTCGGGTTGTCGTCGATGAAGGCCGTGCGTGCCGGGTCGTAGCCCACCACGCGGCGCAGCCGCAGCCAGAACTCGGCGTACTCCTTCGGCGCGTCGAACTCGTGGGAGCTGTACATGGCATCGAGGAAGTCGCGGATGCCTGCCTTGCGGTCCTTGATGCGCAGCGTCTCCGGGTGCGAGTTGGTGGCCAGCACCAGCCGCCGGCCCGCGGCGCGCTGGCGGCGCAGGAACTCCTGCGCGCCGGGCAGCCAGGCGATGCGCTCATCGTGCTCGGACTTGATCACCGAGAGGTCGAGCTCCAGCACCTTCGACCAGTAGTCGAGGCTGTACCAGTTCAGGGTACCCTCGGCGCTTCGGAGCCGGGGCTGGATCTCCTTCTCCAGCGCCTCCTGCGCCGTAAGGCCGAGCCGGCGCCCGTAGTACTCGGGCACCACCTCGAGCCAGAAATGCGTGTCGAAGGCCAGGTCGAGCAAGGTGCCGTCGAGGTCGAGCAGCAGCGTGTCGATGTGGTCGGGAATCCGTACGGCGGTCTGCATTGCTCCGTATGATAGCGGCAGCGTGGACACCACCCTCATCGACCTGCACACCCACAGCCACCATTCCGACGGCACGTTGCCGCCGGCACAGCTGGTGGAGATGGCGATGGCGCGCGGCGTGGCTGTGCTGGCGCTGACCGACCACGACACCACCGCAGGGCTGGCCGAGGCGCGCGCCGCGGCCGGCACGGCGCTGCGGCTGGTGCCGGGCGTGGAGATCTCCGCCGGCTGGCGCGGGCAGGAAATCCACGTGGTGGGCCTGGGCATCGATGCCGGCGAGCCGGGCCTGCAGCAGCACCTGGCCGCCCTGCTGCAGCTGCGCCGCGAGCGCATCGCCGCCATCGGCGCGAAACTGGCTCGCCAGCGCCACTTCGCGGGCCGCGACCCGGCTGCCGAGGTGCTGGCCGTGCCGTACCAGGTGCCCACGCGCACGCACCTGGCGCGCGCGCTGGTGGCCGCAGGCGACGCCAGCAGTACCCAGCAGGCCTTCGACCGCTGGCTGGGACGCGGCACCCCCGGCCACGTGCCGCAGGAATGGCCCGCGCTGGAGGCCGCCATCGCCGCCATCCGCGGCGCCGGCGGGCACGCAGTGCTGGCTCATCCGCATCGCTACCGCCTCTCCCCGGGCGCGCTGCGCAACCTGTGCAGCGAATTCCGCGATGCCGGCGGCGCCGCGATGGAGGTCAGCCTGCCGGCACTGTCGCCGGATGACGCCAACCGGCTCGCGCGGCTGGCGCGCATGCACGGATTGCTCGGCTCCGCAGCTTCGGATTTCCACGAACCCGGCCTGCCATGGCGCCCACTGGGCCGCTTCGCTAAGCTACCGGAAGGAATCGAGCCGCTGCTGCCGCGGCTCCTGGGCCACTGACGTCATGTCGCAGGACGAGGAAGACAGCACCGACAATGTCGACCGCGAGCTGTTCCGCAACATCGAGAAGTTGCGGCAGCTGCGCATCGAGCACCGCGACCTGGACCAGGTGATCGCGCGCCTGCAGATGGACATCCACGTCGATGAAGTGCAGATCCGCCGCCTGAAGAAGCGCAAGCTGATGCTCAAGGACCAGATCGCGCGGCTGGAGAGCATGTCGATCCCCGATCTCAATGCCTGAAGCTCTGCAGAATTGGGTCGATGGGCTGCCGATCCCGGCGGTCCTCGCGCAGATACTGATCGTGCTGGCCGCCCTGGCCATGGGCTTCCTCCTCGCGCGCCTGCTGCGGCGCTGGTTCGCCGCCACCAAGATGGCCACCCGCCGGCCGCTGTCGGCGCGCCTGGCCGAGTGGGTGCTGGTCATGGCGCCGGTGCTGTTCGCCGCCGCGCTGGTGGGCTGGCTGGGCGTCATCGAGGACAAGCTCGACGGCATCGAGATCATCTCCGGCTTCTCGATCTGGGCCCTGATCAAGGCCATCGTGGTGATCACGCTGTTCCTGCTGGGTGCGAGCCTGTTCTCGCGGCTGGTGGAATCGCGCGTGATGCAGCTGGAGGGCCTGGGGCTCTCCACCCGCATCGGCATCAGCAAGTTCACCTACTTCTTCGTGCTGGGACTGGGCGTGATGCTGGGCATCAACGCCGCCGGCATCAACCTGACCACCCTGACGGTGCTCACCGGCGCCATGGGCCTGGGCCTGGGCTTCGGCCTGCAGGCCATCGCGGCCAACTTCGTCAGCGGCTTCGTGCTGCTGATGGACAAGTCCATCCGGCCCGGCGACGTGATCAGCTTCACCGGCATGACCGGCACCAGCACCGAGAACTTCGGCTGGGTGGAGGAGCTCAAGGGCCGCTATGTGGTGGTGCGCGACCGCGACGGCGTGGCCACGCTGGTGCCCAACCAGAACCTGATCACCAACCAGGTGATCAACTGGAGCTACAGCCACCCGCAGGTGCGGCTGAAGCTGCCGGTGCGCATCAGCTACAAGGACGATCCCGAGCTGGCGCTGCAGCTGCTGGAGGGCGTGGCCTTCTGCAATCCGCGCGTGCTGCCGGAGCCACGGCCGGCAGCGCGCCTGATGGGCTTCGGCGACTCCGGCATCGAGCTGGAGCTGCGTTTCTGGATCGCCGACCCGCAGCAGGGCGTCAACAACGTGCGCTCGGACGTGAACCGCGCCATCTGGAAGGCGTTCAAGGAAAACGGCATCACCATCCCGGTGGCGCAGCGCGACGTGCGCATGGTGACGGTGCGCGGCGGCGACGCGTAGCGCGCCGGTTCCCCGGCCGCGCGGGAGCTGCGGCACGTTCTCCTCCTGTTGACTGTCCGCGGACAGGCCGCCGGACGATCCCGGACATGGGCACGTCCGCTGCGAGCCCGTGCTGGCCCGCGCAGGGCCCGCCCCGAGCCCCGGGCACCTGCCCCGCACCGGTGGCACAGCGATTGCTTCCGCCCGCTCGAAACGCCGACATCCAGCGCATCGAGACTGCCAGACGGGAGCCCGACATGAAGTCAATTGGCAGGTTGGCCCTGGTGCTGACTTACGCGGCAGCCCTGGCTGCAGGCTTGCCCGCCATGCAGGATGCAGCAGCGGGGGACTACCCTGCCGCGGCCGTCCTTTACGGCACCCTCGCGCCGCATGGACGGCAGCTGTACGTCGCCGACGGCGACGGCAGCCATGTCCGGCCGCTGCTGGCCGATGCCGTGTACGACTACAACGCGAACGTGTCCCCGGACGGCCACTGGGTGGTATTCACCTCCGAACGCAGCGGTCCCCCCGACATCTTCCGCGTGCGCCTCGACGGGACGGGGCTGCAGCAACTGACCGACCATCCGGCCTTCGACGATTCCGGCGCGCTCTCGCCCGACGGCCATTTGCTGGCCTTTGTATCCACGCGCGAAACCGGCAACGCCAACATCTGGGTGCTGGAACTGGAGACAGGCAGGCTCACCAACCTGACGGCCGGGTCGATCGGCGACTACATGCCGTCGTGGTCGCCGGATGGGGAATGGATCGCGTTCTCGTCGATCCGGGATTCCACTCCGCTCGAACCGGGCAGCGATCCGGCCGGGACGCGCCGGAGGTTCCGGAGCGACATCTACGCCGTGCGGCGCGATGGCAGCGGCCTGAAGCGGTTGAGCACTTCCGGCCGCATGTTCAGCCCGCGCTGGTCGCCGGATGGCCGCCACATCGTCGCCGTGCAGGAGGACCCGCTGCCGCCGGTCGCTTCGATGCGGGTCGGCCCGAACGGCCTGCCGGACCCTTCCGTGGGCCAGCAACTGCTCAACTCCGTCTCCAGGATCGTGGCCATCGCGGTCGCCGACGGCCGCATCACCGAGCTGGGCCAGGCGCAGCCGCGGACCGGCACGCGATCCCCGCAGCTCATCACCGCCGACCGGGCTGCATGGATCACCATGGAAGGAATCCGGTTCAGCGACGGTACCACGGGGGCATCGGGCGAATTCCGACGGCCATCCTGGACCTCCGACGGCCGCATCATGGTCTTCCATCGCGACCACGCCTCCGGCAGGCAGGGTGCCGTCGAAGCCCAGCGATCACCGACCGCCTTCCGGTTCCGCCCGGCCTTCGACCCGCACTTCACGATCATGCGCACGGGAAGCTTCCCGTCGCCGCGGCCGCTGAAGGATGGCTGGATCGTCGTCAACGACCAGCCCCTGGGGGCCGTGCACAACGCCATCATGGCCGTGTCCCCCGATGGCACCCGGCAGCGGCTGGTCTTCCGGCACCCGCAGCTTCGCGCCGTGGGACCGGCCGTCTCCCCGGACGGCTCACGCATCGCCTTCACGCTCGGCAACCTCGGCATGGCGACGGAAGGCCAGCCGGCGCGGCTGGCCCTTGTCAATGCCGACGGCAGCGGCCTCATCGAGCTTACCGCGGCGGGACACCATGCCGCGTACCCCGGCTGGTCGCCCGACGGGAGCAGGCTTGTCTACGCCCATACGGAGCCCGGGAACCGCGGGCTGCGCATCATCGACCTGGACACGAACACCATCACGGAGCTGACCACGGGCCCGGACAACTTCCCGTCCTGGTCCCCTGATGGAGAGCGCATCGCCTTCACCCGCTCACCGCACGGCCTGGGGGGCCCCTCACAGATCTACACGGTGAAGCCGGACGGCACGGGACTCACGCGCCTGACGCTGCACCCGGGCGCGCAGGACGCCCACCCGGCGTATTCCCCGGATGGCCGCTGGATCGCCTTCACCAGCGCCCGGATCAACCCGCGCACGGAGCCCACCGACCTCCTGAGCGCGCACCACGCCATCGGCCAGATCTTCGTGATGCGCGCCGACGGCTCGGACCTGCGGCAACTGACCGACACCGAGTACAACAGCGGCACGCCGGCGTGGAGGGAACTGCCGGCCGACTGAACCCGGGGGCGGTAAGATACCGGCGCGATGCAGTCGCCCATCGACCCGCCCACGCGCGGCCACTTCCCCGACGGAATGACACCGCCCGCGGGTTCCCTGACCGAACACACCGGATCGCGGTCGTTCGACCTTGTCATCGTCGGCGGCGGCATCAACGGCGCCGGCATCGCCCGCGATGCCGCCGGGCGCGGCCTGTCGGTGTGCCTGCTCGAGCAGGACGACCTGGCCGCGCACACGTCATCGGCCAGCACCAAGCTGATCCACGGGGGACTGCGCTACCTGGAGCACGGCGAGCTCAGGCTGGTACGCGAGGCATTGGCCGAGCGCGAGCGGCTGCTCGCCATTGCGCCGCACATCGTGCGGCCGATGCGCTTCGTGCTGCCGTACGTGGACGGCCTCAGGCCGCGCTGGCTGCTGCGGCTGGGCCTGTTCGTCTACGACCACGCGGGCGGGCGCGAGAAGCTGGCCGCGTCGAGCAGCACGCGCCTTACCGGCACCTCGCTCGGCGCACCGCTGCGCGAGGGTTTCACCGACGGCTTCGAGTACTCGGACTGCTGGGTGGAGGACAGCCGCCTGGTGGTGCTGAACGCAATGGATGCGGCCGAACGCGGCGCCACGGTGCTGGTGCGCACGCGGCTCGCCTCGGCCACCGCGGGCCCTGACGGCTGGACGCTGGCCGTCGAAGACCGGACCACCGGCGCGCGCCGCAGCCTGAACGCGCGCATGCTGGTCAACGCCACCGGCGCCTGGGTCAACGAGGTCCTCGGCCGCGTCGGCGTCGAACCGCGCCAGCGGCTGCGACTGGTCAAGGGCAGCCACCTGGTGCTGCGTCGCCTGTACGAGGGCGACCACGCCTACCTGCTGCAGAGCCCGGACCGGCGCGTGCTGTTCGCGATTCCCTTCGAGGACCGCTTTACCCTGCTGGGAACCACCGACGTGCCCTTCGAGGGCGACCCGTCGCGGGTGTCCATCGATGAGGCCGAACGCGACTACCTGCTGGCCGGCGCGAACCGCTTCCTCCGCACGCCGGCGACCGCGGCGGACATCGCCTGGAGCTATGCCGGCGTGCGGCCGCTGTACGACGACGGCCGCGAGACCTCGGCACAGAAGGTGTCGCGCGACTACCACCTGGAGCTGCAGCACGGCCGCGATGGCGCGCCGGTGCTGACGGTGTACGGCGGCAAGATCACCACCTACCGGCGCCTGGCCGAGGCCGCCATGGAGCTGGTGCAGCGCGAACTGGAACGCGAAGGCGAACCGTGGACCAGCGGCGCGCCGCTGCCAGGAGGCGACATCTCCAGCGGCGACCTCGATGCCTTCATCAACCGCGCCTGCGGCCGCTGGCCCGCCCTGCCCGCGGGACTGGTGCAGCGGCTGGCGCGGCTGTACGGCACGCGAATGGCGCACATCCTGGGCAATGCGCGCGAGCTGGCCGACCTCGGCCGGCACTTCGGCGGCTCACTTGCCGAAGCGGAGGTGCGCTACCTGGTGCAGCAGGAATGGGCGCGCAGCGCCGAGGACATCCTGTGGCGGCGTACGCGCCTGGGGCTGGCGCTGGAGCCCTCAGTCGTGCAGGACCTGCAGCACGCTGTTGCGCAGCTGCTCCGATAGCACCAGCTGCGCGTCCTCGGCCACGCGCTCGAGCACCTCGTCGAACACCAGCTTGCCCTCGCCATCGGCGCGGATCACGCCGCGACGGCGCAGCAGGCCGAGGAAACCCTCGAACAGCGAACGGTCGAAGAACTCCGGCGAATAGAAGCCGTACAGGGTGACAATGCGCTGGGCGACTTCCTGGCACTTCCTGCCCAGCTCGGCCTGCGCGATGGCGCCACTGCCGGCATTGAGCAGCAGCGCGATGGCCACGTAGTAGCGCTCCAGCGTCTGCAGCATGGGCTGGGCCAGCACCGACAGCTGCATCGCTGCGGCCGAGGCGGCCGGCGGCGCGCACCACACCTCCGGATCGGTGGCGGACTGCTCCAGCAGGCCGACCTCGCGCAGCGCCTCGAGCTGCCGGCGCACCTCCGGGCCGATCTCGTCCTCGCGCCAGCGGAGGAAAAGTTCCTCGGAGACGTAGGGATAGACGCGGCCGGCCAGACGCAGCACGTCGGCGGTGCGCAGCCTCTGGTTGGAGAGGAAGCAGCAGGCCAGCAACGAGGGGATCGCGAACACGTGCAACACGTTGTTGCGGTAGTAGGGCATGCCCTGCGCGTGCGCGGGGGAAAGCCCCACCGCATCGCCCTCGAGCCGGCACAGCAGGCCGCGCTCGAAACCCAGCCGGATGATGCCCGCGGCGTCGAGCCCGGTGATGGTCGTGTGCGTGTCATAGGGCGCCGCGCGCAGCAACCTGAGGTAGGCGTCGAGCTGGCCCAGCAGGTCCGCCTCCAGCATGGCATGGCGCGGCGTGGCCAGCATCACCATCGCGATCAGGTTCACTGGCGTCACCGCTGCGGCGCCATGCACATTGCGCATGATGCGTGCCGCCAGCGCATCCACCGCGCCACTGACCGCCGAAGCGCGCCCTTCCTGGCCCAGCTTGCCGCGCCAGTCGGGCACGTGCTCGTCCAGCAGCGCCTGCAGCGGGATGGGCTGGCCGATGTTCACGTGCACGTGGCCGAAGTTCTCGCGCAGGCGCTTCAGGCTCTTCAGGAAGCCCCAGAGGTTCTCCTTCTCCTTGGGCTTGCCCGACAGCTCGCCGAGGTAGCTGTCGATCTCCATGATGCGCTCGTAGCCGATGTACACCGGCACGAACACCACCGGGCGCACGGGGTTGCGCAGGTAGCTGCGCACCGTCATCGACAGCATGCCGGTCTTGGGCGTCAGCGAGCGGCCCGAACGGCTGCGCCCCCCCTCGATGAAGTACTGGATGGGGTGGCCGCGGGCCATGATCACGGCCAGGTAGCGCGTGAACACCGCCGAGTACAGCGCATTGCCGCGGAAGCTGCGGCGCAGGAAGAACGCCCCGCCCTTGCGCATGGCCTTGCCGATCACCGGCAGGTTCAGGTTGATGCCGGCGGCGATGTGCGGCACCGCGAAGCCGTGCGTGTAGATGGCGTACGGCATCAGCAGGTCGTCCATGGTGCTGCGATGGCAGGGCACGTAGACCAGTTCGCTGCCTGTGGCGATGCCGGAGAGCGACTCGATGTTGGCCACGAACACGCCGTCGTAGATGCGCGTCCACAGCCGCCGCAGCACGCGCTCCATCAGGCGCACGAAGGTGTGGGAGTAGTCGGCGGCGATCTCCTCGAACATCGCCTTGGCCGACAGCAGCGCCTGGCGTCGCGGGATCTTCTTCTCCGCGGCCTCCTGCGCCACCATGGCACGCACGCCGCGGCCACGCAGCACATCCGTCATCAGGGTGCGGCGGTGCGAGAGGTCCGGGCCGACGTAGGCGGTACGCGAGGCCACCAGCTGGCTGGACAGGTGCCGCAACACGCGCCGCGCGGCCTGGTTGTCGGCGGCGCCCTCGCCCACCAGCGCGCGCAGCGACACGCCGGTACCGAACTCCACCACGGTGTTGCGGCCGTTCAGCAGCACCGACAGGAAGCGGCTGACACCGCTGGTCAGCGCCCAGTCCTCGGAGAACAGCAGCCGGAACCAGGACAGGGATTCACGCCGCGGCGCCCTTCCCCAGTACACCGCCACCGGCACCAGCACCACGTCCAGCGACGGATCGCGGCGCAGCGCCTCGAGCATGCTGCGCAGCTCGGGCGGCGGGCGGCGGTCGACGCGCTTGCGCCAGAGGCCGAGCTTGCGTGTCAGCACCAGCAGTGACTTGAGCTTCTCGCCGGTGGCGCCGGGCAGCAGCGCCTTGCGCGGCCGCGGCAGGCCGGCCTGCGCGCAGGCCCGCTGCAGCACGCGCACGTCCAGCGCGCGGCCGGTCTCCAGCACGTAGCACACCGGCGCCTCGGCCTGCGCCACGCGCTCGGCCGCGTCCGGTGGCCGCACGGAGAAGCGCAGCCAGGGCAGCAGGGTCCCGGTGAATCGATCCATGGTGGAGTCCATGGCGGCTACGGCACGAAACGTGCGCGGCGGGCTTCGACGAGGAAGTACTGGAACAGGTAGCGCAGGAACGGGATGGCGCTGTGCAGGCGGTGGTCGGACTCCACCAGGTGCAGTGCGAGCCGGTTCTCCTGCGCAAAGCGCACGCTCTGTTCGTAGGGAATGACATCGTCGCGCCAGCCGTGCACCAGCGCGATCGGGCAGTCGGGCACGCCGCGCTTGAGCGGCGGCAGGCCAGGCACGTAGATGGCCGGCGCCATCAGGAACACGCCGCCGGCATGCAGCGTGGGCGCGGCCGCCAGCGACACGTAGCCGCCCAGGCTCGAGCCAACGAGGATCAGGTGGCCGGAGAAGCCGCGGCAGAACTCGTGCAGCATCTGCACGCGCTCGGCCGGGTCGTCGACGCCACGATAGTCCACGGCCGCGACCTCGTAGCCTTCGGCTTCCGCGATCTCATACAGCGCACGGATCTTGGTGCCGAACGGCGAGCCGTCCAGCCCGTGCGAGAACACCACATGCCCGGTCACACCCATGGGGTGCAATCCTACCCGAGGGCGGCGAACTGGTTCAGGCTCACGGGCCGGGAAGTGCTCCCGCCGGCACGATGCTCGACCAGCCAGGCCAGCCGCGTCGCGCCGTGCACCGGCCGGTAGCCCCAGATCAGGCGGAACACGCCACTGCCCTGCTCGATCTCGCCGTTCAGCCGCTCGTCGCAGAGCACGAACCAGTCGCGGTGGCGCACGTCGCCGGCGAAGGCGCCGCGGGCGGCGTAGCCGGCGAGAAACTCGCCCACCTGCCGGCACGCGCGCTCCCGGCTGCGCGGAGTGTTGCCCTCGAGGGCGACCCAGCGCGTGCCGCGCTCGATGCTGGTGGCCAGGTGCTTGGCCAGGCGCCGCGCCGACAGCAGCCGCGCCTCCGGCCCGTTGCCCAGCTCGCCGGCCAGCGTGCACGCGGGCACCGCCTCGCGCAGCGGCGTGCGCGTGGCGCGCAGCGCGTTCACGCCCAGCTGCGCCAGGCGCAGGCGCTGCTGCCGGTCCACCCACACCATGGGCGTGGCGCTGGGACGCAGCAGCGGCGGATCGGGCTCGTCCACCCACACGTCGGTGCGGCGGTTGCGCAGCAGCGCCCCGATGGCCGCGGCCGAGGGCGGGAATTCCTCGTCGCGGGCCGTGAGCCGGTCCGGCGCGGACAGCCGCGGGAAGAACATCAGCGCGTCGGCGCTGTGGAAAGGCCACTCGGCCAGCCCCGCCAGCGCGTGCTCGACGCGGCGCCACTTCAGCGGCGGGTCGACCAGCAGCATGGCGTTCTTCTCGCGGCAGAAGCGCGCCGCCACCACCAGTGCGCTGATGCCTACGTCGCGCTCTCGCGCCGGCGGCGGCATGTACAGGAAATTGAAGTGCGGGCCGCCCTGCAGCGCGAACAGCCCGGTGCGGCGCGCCTCGTTGCCGATCAGGTCGTAGTCGGACAGCAGCTCGCCATCCTCCCCGTCGCCATTGCACTCCACGTAGCCGATCAGCGCCGAGGGGTCGCGGCCACGGGTGATGCCCGGCCGTACCGAGGGCAGCGGCCCGACCACGCGCACCAGGCGCGAAGCGGCCAGGGTGCGCGTCACCTCCCGCGCCGAGCCCGGCAGGATGGACACCCGGCGGTAGATCTCCTGGTCCTCGACCAGCTCCGAGCCACGTGCCCGCACCCGCTGCACCACCAGGTTGAACAGGTCGGCATCCTGGGGAGCGATGCCGTCGTGGTCCACCGAGGCCCGCAGCGCCTCGCCGCTGCCGGGGCTGACGCCCACCAGCGTCAGACGCTCGCGGCCGGCGGGCAGGTCGATGGTCGGGGGACGCGCGCCGCTGGTGACGCGCACGATGACGGCGCGCGCGCCGCCATGCTCGAAGAACTGCTCCACCGAATGCGGCAGCAGCGAGCCGGTCCACAGCCCGCCGAACACCTGCTGGAACTGCGCGAAGTTCTCGACCGCGACGGGTTCGCCCACCGGGCCCTTGAGCGTGCGGCCGACGAATGCGACCACGTCGACCGGCGCGGGAGCGATGCCGGCGGCGGATGAAGACTGTTGGGGAATTTCAGGGGCAGTGACGGCGTCACCCGGCATCCCGGGCAGGAGACCGGACCCCCTGATGGCGCTCACCGCGCCGCAGACCTCACCGGGGACTGCTCGCGCGCTGCCGCCTCACGAAGCTTCCTTTCCGCCTCGGCCGCACGCGCCTCTTCCTGCTTGCGGGCGATCTCGCCGAGCATGATCCGCAGCCATTCCGATAGCTTTGCCATGATGGCAAAGCATATATCAACTGCGTGGCGTCTGTCGCTGTTCTGCGACTGCTGCGTCGCCGGATTCCTTGCTGCGCGCTTCGAGCTCGGCCAGGCGCGCCGGGTCATCCGAGCCATCCCAGTTGGCGCCATCGGGCACGCGGTTCTCCACGCGCGGCGCGGCGGCCACCAGGGCGTCAAGGGTGTGCTCGGGATTGGTCACCGACAGCACCAGCCCGCGCGGCGCATTGGCGATCTCGTCCACCCGCGCCCAGTCGATCTTCTCGCCGCGCTCGTCGACCAGCTTCTGCAGGCGCTTGCTGAAAGTCTTCTGCAGCAGCTTCGGCCGCGACCTGGCCCAGTCGCGCTTGTCGTCCTCGAGCACGTCGTAGGCCTGCATCACCAGCTCATCGCCGTTCCAGCCGAACAGGTAGGGCTGGTTCACCACGGTGACCTGCGTGCCCTTGCCCACCATGCCGAACAGCACCTCGATGTCCTCGGGGTACATGCGGATGCAGCCATGGCTGGTGCGCATGCCCACGCCATAGGGCTTGTTGGTGCCGTGGATCAGGTAGGTCGGCCAACCAAGCGTCAGCTTGTACTTGCCCAGCGGGTTGTCCGGGCCGGCGGGCACCACGGCCGGCAGCGGGTCGCCCATCTTGCGGTGCTCCTCGCGGATCGAGGCGGTGGGACGCCACACGGGATCCTTCTCCTTGCCGGTCACGCGGGTGGTGCCCTCGGGCGTGGACCAGCCCACCTTGCCGATGCCGATGGGATGCGTGTAGACCACCTGCGGCTCGCCCTTCCCGGGCGTGGGGAAGTAGAACAGCCGCATCGCGGCCAGGTTCACCACGATGCCCTTGCGGTCGGCGGCCGGCAGCACGAACTGCGTCGGCACCACCACCTCGCGGCCCACGCCGGGCAGCCAGGGGTCCACGCCGGGGTTGGCGCGCACGATCTCGTCATAGCCCACGTTGAAGCGGCGCGCCACGTCGGAAAGCGTGTCGTGCTCGCCGATGACCACCACCTGCACCTGGCCGACGACGTCGGTGTCGGCATCGATCTCGAAGCGGTGGGTGGCGACCGGTTCCTCGAGGATGATCTCGGGCTCGGCCGGTTCAACCGGGGCGGGGGCTGCCTCTTCCTTCAGTGCAGGGAGGGAGCAGGCCGTGAGCACGGCGCCCAGGGCAGCCGCGGCGATCAGTTTCGGCAGGCGGATGGGGCTCATGGGCCGGATTATGGCATGAGGGAGCCGCTGCCGCCTTCAGTCGCTGTCCTACAACAGCAGCGGCTGGTCCGGCAGCTCGTTGGCGTCGCCTTTCGAAGCCGGGAGATACCGTTCCAGCAGCGCAGCCACGGCATCGATGGCCGCCAGCGCTCCCTGCTCGTACCGACGGGCCCGGAAGTGCTCCTCGACCCGACGGCAGATCGCGTCCCACTCGGACTGCGGCACCCGGCGTGCGATGCCCCGGTCGGCGACGATCTCCACCGCATGCTCGGCGTGCAGCACGTAGACCAGCACGCCATCGTTGCGCTCGGTATCCCAGACCCGCAGCTGGCTGAACACCTCCAGCGCACGCTCGCGCGGGGTCACGCCGGCGATGAGGTCCGCGAGGTCGAGCGCATGCTCGGCGACGAAGCGCAGCTCGCCCGGGTGGCGTGCCTCCAGCGCGACGATGCGTTGCTCGATCTTCTGCAGCGTCGCCGGCGGGTAATGCAGCCGGAGCAGCCAGAAGGGCGTGAAAAGGTGCTGCAGCACGCGCATCTTCACCACCTGCCCGAGGCGCCGCCACCGCCGAAGCCGCCGCCCAGCCCGCCGAAGCCACCGCCGCGCCCGATGCGGCCGCCGCCCAGTCCGCCCGGCCAGCCCCCCACTCCGCCGAAGCCACCGTAGCGCCCGCCGCCGGTGCCGCGGCCCAGGCCCATCACCAGCGAGAAGACGAAGGCCATCACGCCGGCGCCGATGGCAAAGGGCAGCACTTGCGAGATCAGCCACACCACCCCGCCGGTGACACCGCCGGTGGCCGCCGCGCCCAGCGTGCGTCCCAGCAGCGCCCGCAGCATGCCACCGACCACGATCACGCCGAAGAACAGTACCGGCAGCAGGTTGCCGATGCGGTCCGCGGGCCGGTGCCATTGCCGGTCCGGCGGGGGCAGCGGCTCGCCGTCGACGACCTGCATGATGCGCGACACGCCGGCACTGATGCCGCCGAAGATGTCCCGCTGCTGGAACAGCGGCTTGATGGTCTCGTCGATGATGCGGCGTGCGATGGCATCGGGCAGCACGCCCTCCAGCCCATAGCCCACCTCGATGCGCAGGGTGCGGTCCTCCAGCGCCACCAGCAGCAGCACGCCGTCGTCCACCGACTCCCGGCCCAGCTTCCACGCATCCACCACGCGGATGGAGTACTGCTCGATGGTCTCCGGACGGGTGCTGCCGACGATCAGCACCGCCACCTGCGCGCCCTTGCGCTGCTCGAAGGCGGCGAGCTTCTGCTCCAGCTCGGCCTGCTGGCCGGCGGTCAGCGTGCCGGTGAGGTCGATGACGCGCGCGGTGAGCTCGGGCACCGGCTGGAAGTCCTGGGCGCCCGCGGGCGCCAGGACGAACGCCAGCACGACAGCGGCCAGCAGCGCGCGCAGCAGCATGTCAGTTGCCGAAGTCCACCCGCGGCGGCGTGCTGATCACCGCCTCGTTCTCCACGGTGAAGTTCTGCTTCACCTTGTGGCCGAACACCATCGCGGTCAGGTTGCTGGGGAAGGAGCGCACCGTGGTGTTGTAGGCCTGCACGGCCTGGATGTAGCGCTGGCGCGCCACGGTGATCCGGTTCTCGGTGCCCTCGAGCTGCGCCTGCAGGTCGCGGAAGTTCTCGTTGGCCTTGAGGTCAGGGTAGTTCTCGGCCACCGCGAACAGGCTGCGCAGCGCCTGGGTCAGCTCGCCCTGCGCGGCCTGGAAACGGCGCATGGCCTCCGGGTCCTCCAGCAGCTCGGGGGTGAGCTGGATGGAACCGGTGCGCGCGCGGGCCTCGGTGACGCCGGTCAGCACCGACTCCTCGTGTGCCGCGTAGCCCTTGACCGTCTCGACCAGGTTGGGGATCAGGTCTGCCCGCCGCTGGTACTGCGAGAGCACCTCGGACCATGCCGCATTCACGGCCTCGTCCTGCTGCTGCAGCGTGTTGTAGCCGCAACCGGAAAGCAGCACGACGGACGCCAACAGGGCAAACTTCAACATGCGCATACCGGCCTCCTCCTGCCAGGGTCGGATGTGTGGACGCCCGGGGCGTCCTGCAAGAGGAATTGTTGCACGGACCGGCGGCCCGTGCAGGGACGCTCAGTGCAGCGTGGCCCAGTTGAGGATGCGGATCTGTTCGGCCGGCAGGTCGAGGTTGCGTGCCAGCAGCGCGCGCAGGTCGGCGGCCTCGCGCTGCGGCCGCAGCGGCGCGTGCAGCTCCACCACGCCGCGGTATTCGTCGGGGGTGGCCAGCAGGCCATCGGTCACGAAATGCGCGTAGTACTTGCGGGGCATGGAAAGTAGGCTATGCCCCGCACCGGCGGTGCGCTGTGCGCCCGTCCACAGAACATGATTGCTGCAAGACAACGATGAGTCGTTACCGTCCGCCTTCCAGGCCCGCCTCCCGCTACATCACCCCTGCCGGCTACGCCCGCATGCAGGCGGAACTGAACCAGCTCTGGCGCGTGGAGCGTCCGCAGGTCACCGAAGCGGTGGCCGCGGCCGCCGCGCTGGGCGACCGCTCCGAGAACGCCGAGTACACCTACGGCAAGAAGCGCCTGCGCGAGATCGACGCGCGCGTCAGGCACCTGCGCAAGCGCCTGGACGGCATGGTGGTGGTCGACCAGCCGCCGTCGGACCGGAACCGTGTGTTCTTCGGCGCCTGGGTCACGCTGGAGCGCGAGGACGGCACCGAGGTGCGCTACCGCATCGTCGGCCCGGACGAGTTCGACATGGCCGAAGGCTACATCAGCATGGATGCGCCCCTGGCCCGCGCGCTGATGGGCAAGCCGCTGGATGCGGAAGTGACGGTGCACGCAGCGGGGGGCGAGACCCGCTACGTGATCACCGGTATCGAATACGAGGCCTGAAGGGAGCGTGCGCGTCAGAGTACGCGCACGTTCTTGAACTGCCAGGGGTCGGACAGGTCGAGGTCCTCGGGGAACAACCGCTCGCGGTCGGACAGCGGCGACCAGTCGGTGTAGGCGCCGGTCACCGTGCCGAGGTACGGGCGGCAGATCTCCAGCATGCGCTTGTGGTCGAGCTCGTCGGCCTCGACCAGGCCGCGGTCCGGGTTCTCGATGGCCCAGATGATGCCGGCCAGCACCGCCACGGTGACCTGCAGGCTGGTGGCATTGTTGTAGGGCACCAGCTTGCGCGCCTCCTGGATGGACAGCTGCGAGCCGTACCAGAAGGCATTCTTCTTGTGGCCGGCCAGCAGCACGCCCAGCTCGTCGATGCCGGAG
>CAYVZE010000021.1:9781-36540 GCA_964455685.1 uncultured Steroidobacteraceae bacterium | reverse complement strand
ACTACCAGTCCTTCGCGCAGCTGGGCTTCCTGGAGATCTTCGCCGACGTGAAGCCTGGCGTGGATCCCGAGCGGGTGTCGAAGCGGCTGGACGAGATCATCGCGCAGTACCTCGAGGAAGGTCCCACCGAGGACGAGGTGCAGCGCGTGGTGGTGAGGAACATCTCCGGCACCATCTCCTCGCTGGAGTCGGTGGGCGGCTTCAGCGGCAAGGCGCCGACGCTGGCCGAGGGCCTGCTGTACGCGGGTGACCCGGCCTTCTACAAGAAGCTGCTGGCCCCGGCCACGCCGGCCGAGGTGAAGGCAGCGCTGCAGAAGTGGCTCAAGCGCCCTGTCTACGCGCTGCATGTGGTGCCGGGTGAGCGCGGCGCCTACGAGGAGGCCCGGGGCGTGGCCTCGCGCACGCCGGCGGCCCGCACCGGCCCTGGCATGCAGCCGGCCTGGTACACGCCGCCGGGCGAGGCGCGCAGTGCGCCGCTGATGGCGGTGGACCGCAGCAAGCTGCCCGAGGTGGCCTCGGTGCCCGACCTGGATTTCCCCGAGGTCCAGACCGGCGAGCTGAGCAATGGCATCAAGGTCTACTTCGCGCGTCGCGACGCGGTGCCGGCGCTGCGCATGTCGGTGGTGTTCAATGCCGGCCATGCGGCCGACCCGCGCGAGAAGCTCGGCACGCAATCGCTGATGCTGTCGCTGCTGACCGAGGGCACCACCTCGCGCAACAGCATCCAGATCGCCGAGGAGGAAGAGCGGCTGGGCGCCAGCATCTCCGCCGGCGCCAGCCTCGACCGCACCAGCGTGTCCATGTACGCGCTGGTGCCGAACCTGGCCCGCTCGCTGGACCTGCTGGCCGACATCATCAAGAACCCGGCCTTCGACCCGGGCGAGCTCGAGCGCCTGCGCGCGCAGAAGCTGGCCAGCATCGCCGCCGAGATCGCCGACCCGCAGGGGCTGGCGCAGCGTACGCTGCCGCCGCTGATCTATGGCAGCAGCCACCCCTACGGCATCCCCTCCAGCGGCAGCGGCGACCCGGCGGTGGTGGCCGCCCTCACCCGCGATGACCTGGTCGCCTTCCACCAGGCCTGGATCCGCCCGGACAACGCGCAGATCTTCGTGGTCGGCGCCACCACCCTGCCCGAGCTGCTGGCGCAGCTGGAGAGGCACTTCGGCGCCAGGGCGTGGCAGGCGCCGGCCGTGGCACGCGGCCAGAAGAACTTCGACGGCGCCGAGATCCCGGCGCGCAGGGAGCGCATCGTGCTGGTCCACCGGCCCGGTTCGCCGCAGTCGATGATCTACGGCGGCCAGGTGCTCGAGCGCACCGGCTCGGATGAGCTGGAAGCGCTGCTGGCCGGCAACGAGGTGCTGGGCGGCGGCTTCCTGTCGCGCATCAACATGGACCTGCGCGAGGACAAGGGCTGGTCCTATGGCGTGCGCGCCGGCATCAACCTGCTGGAGCACCGCCTGCCCTACCTGGTGCGCGCGCCGGTGCAGACCGACCGCACGGGCGATGCCATCCGCGTGCTCCGCCAGCACATCCGTGACTTCGTCGGCAGCAAGGGGGTCACGCCGGAGGAGCTCACGCGCACCATCAACGGCCGCGTGCGCGAGCTGCCGGGCAGCTACGAGACCTCCGCGGCAGTCCTGCGGCAGATGCAGGAGGACGTGCTGTTCCAGCGCCCGGCCGACTACGCCGAGACGCTGGCCGCGCGCTACAAGTCGCTGGATGCCGCGACGCTGGACAAGGCCGTGCGCGATGCGGTCGATCCTGACGGCTTCACCTGGGTGGTGGTCGGCGATCGCGCCCGCGTGCTGCCGCAGCTGCGCCGCCTGGGCATCCCGGTGGAGGAGATCGAGGCGCCGTCCGTGCCTGCCGCCGGTGAGGCAGGCTGACGGGGAAACACGGAGCCGGCAGCACGACGTGACGGAAAGCAGGGCCGGTGTGTAGCGGCCTGCCGCGAGCACTGTAGGCTTGGCAGATGGATTCCTCGATCTCCATCCACGCACTGGCCTCCTCGGTGGGCATCGGCCTGATGATCGGGGCCGTGCGCGAGCGCGCCAAGGCAGAACCCGGCCGCCCCATCGCGGGGGTGCGCACGCACCTGCTGGTGGCTGTGGCCGGCGCGCTGGCCGCCGCGCTGGGCACCATCGTGCTGGTCGCCCTGCTGGTGCTGCTGGGCGTGATCCTGGCAGTGGGCTCCGCGCGGCAGAGCACCGAGGCCGGCCTGACCGGCCAGGTGGCCGTGCCGGTGACCGCCCTGCTCGCGGCCATGTCCCTCACCTATCCCGGGTTCGCCACTGGCGTGGCGGTGGTGGTGGCCGCGGCGCTGTACGCCAAGGAGCCCCTGCACGTACTGGTGCGCGAGCAGCTCAGCGACGAGGAGATCCGCGCCGGCCTGCTGCTGGCCGGCGCCGCGCTGGTGGTGCTGCCGCTGCTGCCGGACGAGCCGGTGGATCCCTGGGGCGTGCTGGTGCCCTCCAAGCTCTGGCACCTGGTGGTGCTGATCCTGGCCGTGGGCATGGCCGGCCACGTGGCGCTGCGCCTGGTCGGGGCACGCTGGGGCCTGCCGCTGGCCGGTTTCTTCTCCGGTTTCGCCTCCTCCACGGCCGCCGTGGCCGGCTACGGGCAACGCGCGCGCGCCGAGGTGGGGCATGTGGGCATTGCGGCGGCCGGTGCGCTGTTTGCGAACCTCGGTTCGCTGTGCCTGCTGGCCGGCGTGATTGGCGCGGGCGCCCCGGTGCTGCTGCACCGGGTGGCCTGGCCGCTGTTCGCCGGGGGCGCGGTGCTGGTGCCGTTCGCCCTGGCTGGCCTGGCACGCCGGGAAGGACTGGACCGGCTGCCCTCGAGCGAGAACGCCCGGGTATTCCACCTGACCCATGCCCTGCTGCTGGCCGGCCTGATGGCGCTGGTGCTGGTGGTCTCGGCGCTGATCCACAACCACTTCGGCAGCACCGGGGCGCTCGCGGCCTCGGCGGCAGTGGCCGCGGTGGACCAGCGCGCTGCGGCGGCCAGCCTCACCCAGCTGGCCATGCAGCAGGGCCTGTCGTTGTCGACGGCCGGCTGGGGCGTGGTGCTGCTGGTGCTGGTCGCCAACCTGGTCAAGTCGGGGCTGGCCTTCGCCAGCGGCGGGCGCGGCTACGGCTGGTACGTGGCCTCGGCGCTGCTGGCCATGTCGGCAGCGATGGCCCTGGTGCTCTGGCTGGTACAGCCGGGAACGTGACCTGCAGCGCATTCCGGCACGGCTCGTTCCGGAATGTGATTTCTTTTGTTGCCCTCCTGTGGTGCGGGTGTATATTCGCCCCATACCTCCTTGACATAACAGGAGGTTTTTGATGGCGCACACTTCAAGTAACACTTGAAGATGTGATTACAAGAAGACCCACCGGAACAGTTCGGGAGACTGGGCCAGATGAGCAACAACTTCGAACTCCTGCAGCTCGCGACGCTTCGCCTATCGCAGGACGGTCCGATCAAGGACCGCCTCATCGAGGCCTACGACGGCGCGCTGGCTGCGGTGGAACCCGAGGACCTGCCCGAGGAACTGCGCGGGCAGTTCGACCTGCTCTGCGCCGCCATGCACCGCGAGGCGCCGCAGGCGCGCGAGAGCGCGGTGCGCGCCTCGGTGCGCAAGATGTCGGTGCTGGAAGCACGCGAGTACGCCGCCCTGGTGGTGCGGCTGTTCGCCGGCATGGCGCGCTTCGATGCGGTACGCGCCGCGGCCGGTGCCGTGCGCGGGGCGCGCGCGTCCGGCCAGGTGGTGCAGCTGTTCGCCGCCGAGGGCTGAACTACAGCTTGAAGTCCTTGAACTCGTCGGGGTTGAACTCCACGGTCTCGAAACGCGCGGTGTTCTCCCCGCGCGCCAGGCGGCGGATGGCGTCGACGATGTTGCGCTCGTTCCAGCCCACGTCCTCGGTGCAGCGGTCCAGCAGCACCTTGTCCGGCGGGCGCGAAGTGCCGAAGTGCTGCATCAGCAGCACCGGCTTCTTCTGCGACTGCGCGTAGTTCATCTGGAAGATGGTCAGGTCCGGCACCTCGTCGTACAGGCCGGGCAGCACCACCACCACCTCGGCCTGGTTGATCTGCCGGCGCAGGTCGTCGCGGATGCTCTCGGTGTCCACCTTGGCGGGCGGATGGTCCGGGGTGCTGGTGTTCCGGTAGAAGAAGTTGCGCGAGCTTTCGAGGTACTCGAACACCCGCTGGTAGTCGTCCGAGTCCTGCCAGTTGTGCGTGACGAACACGCGGATGGGATTCTCTTGCGACATGGCGTCCACAGTGTACCGCAACTCCCGATACACTAACGTTTTGCTGGACTTATCGCGGGATCCGCCTTGCGCCTGGTGGTCTACAACATCCGCTACGCGACCGGTACGGGACCGGCCTTCCACCTGCCGGTCCCGGGTGCCGGCTACCTGCGCAGCAACACCAGGGTCCTGAACGGGCTGACCGAATTCCTGCGGACACAGGACGCCGACGTGATCGGCCTGATCGAGGTAGACACCGGCTCGGTGCGCTCGGGCATGGTCAACCAGGCCGCCCACATCGCCGGCTGCCTGGGACATTTCTCCACCTACCAGTGCAAGTACGGCGCCGACTCGGTCAACAACTTCCTGCCCATCGTGCGCAAGCAGGCCAATGCCTTCCTGGCCGCGCCGCGCGTGCACGGCGAGCGTTTCCACTACTTCGACTCGGGCATCAAGCGGCTGATCATCGAGCTGGAACTCGAGGAGGTATGCATCTTCCTCGTGCACCTGTCGATCAAGTACCGCCACCGCCAGTACCAGCTGCGCCACCTGCACGACCTGGTGGAGAAGTCCACCAAGCCGGTGATCGTGGCCGGCGACTTCAACACCTTCTGGGGCACGCACGAGCTGTACCTGTTCATGCGCGCCACGAAGCTGCGCAGCGCCAACACGCAGAGCTTTCCCACCTACCCGGCCAGTTCGCCGCGGGTGGAACTGGACTTCGTGCTGGTCAGCGAGCGGATCGAGGTGACTGACTTCCGCGTGCCCGACGTGCGCTTGTCGGACCACCTGCCCCTGGTCTGTGACTTCCATGTACGCCCGGAGAAGGCCGCATGAACACCAAGACAGCCGCCTGGGACTACCGGACGGACAACGACGGCATCGGCGTGTTGACGCTGGATGTTCCCGGACGCTCTGCCAACACCCTGTCGATCGACGTGCTCGAGGAGCTCGGCCGCGTGCTCGACGCCATCGAGCGCGCACCGCCCAGGGGCCTTCTGATCCGCTCGGGCAAGCCTGGCGGCTTCATCGCCGGCGCCGACATCAACGAGTTCACGCGCTTCGCCTCCGAGGAGGAAGCGCGCACGGCGGTGCTGCGCGGCCAGCGCCTGTGCGATCGCATCGAAGCCCTGCCCTGCCCCTCGGCGGTGGTGATCCAGGGCTTCGCACTGGGTGGCGGCATGGAGCTGTCGCTGGCCTGCACCTACCGCGTGGGCGTGGATGACGGCAAGCTGGCGCTGGGGCTGCCCGAAGTGCAGCTCGGCATCCATCCCGGATTCGGCGGCACCGTGCGCTCTGTGCGGCTGCTGGGCGTGCGGCCGGCCATGGACATGATGCTGACCGGCAAGACCATCCGCGGCGAGAAGGCCCTCCGGATGGGGCTGGTGGATGCGCTGGTGCCGGCCACCGAGGCCGAGCGCGTGGCGCGCCGCCTGCTCATCGACCGCCCAGCCCGCCATCGCCCGCCGTTCTCCGAGCGGGTGCTTTCCTGGCCGGTGGTACGCGGCTTCCTGGCGCCCGCGCTGGAACGGCAGGTGGCCAGGCGCGTGCGGCGCGAGCACTACCCGGCGCCCTTCGCCATCGTGGAACTGTGGAAGCGCCACGGCGCCCGCGGGCGCGCGGCCTACGAGGCCGAGGCGCACTCCATCTCGGCGCTGTTCCGCGATCCCACTGCGCGCAACCTGATCCGCGTGTTCCTGCTGCAGGACCGGCTCAAGGGCATCGGCGCGAAGGCCGGCGCCGCGGCACCGCAGATCCGCCATGTGCATGTGGTGGGCGCGGGACTGATGGGCGGCGACATCGCGGCATGGTGCGCGCTGCGCGGCTTCACCGTGAGCCTGCAGGATCGCGAGATGAAATACGTCAAGCCCGCGCTCGAGCGCGCTGCCGGCCTGTTCGACAAGCGCGTCACGCAACCGGATGAGCGAGCGGCCGTGGGCGCGCGGCTGGTGGCCGACGTGGAAGGCGCGCGCGTACCCGAGGCGGACCTGGTGATCGAAGCCATCTACGAGGACCTCGAGGCCAAACGCGCGCTGTACGCCAGCCTGCTGCCGCGCATGAAGCCCTCCGCCATCCTGGCCACCAATACCTCGAGCCTGGTGCTGGAGACGCTGGCCGAGGGCATGGCCGATGCCAGCCGCTTCGTGGGCCTGCATTTCTTCAACCCGGTGGCACAGATGCCGCTGGTGGAGATCATCGAATCGGCGTCCACCGCGCCCGCCACGGCCGCCGCGGCGGCGGCCTTCGTGCGGCGCATCGACAAGCTGCCCCTGCCCTGCCGTTCCTCGCCGGGCTTCCTGGTCAACCGGGTGCTGATCCCCTACATGCAGGAGGCCATGATTGCGGTGGAACAGGGCATCGACCCGGAGGTGGTGGATGCTGCCGCCACGGCCTTCGGAATGCCCATGGGACCGGTCGAACTGGCGGACGTGGTGGGCCTGGATGTCTGCAAGCACGTGGGGGAGAACATCGGCGCAGCCATCGGCCGCACGCCACCGGTGACGCTGACGCGCATCGAGCAGCTGGTCGCTGCCGGCCAGCTCGGCCGCAAGAGCGGCCAGGGCTACTACCGCTGGGCCGAGGGGAAGGCCGTCAAGCGGGCGGTGGACGACAAGGAGATCCCGGCCGACCTGGCCGACCGCCTCATGCTCACCTTCGCCAACGAGTGCGTGGCCTGCCTGCGCGAGCGCATCGTGGCAGACGCCGACCTCATCGATGCCGGCATGATCTTCGGCGCCGGCTTCGCGCCGTTCCGGGGCGGGCCGATGGCCTGGATCGGCAGCGAGGGGGCGGCCGCCCTGAAGGAGCGGCTGTCGCGCCTGCGTCTGCAACATGGCTCACGTTTTGAGCCGGATCCCGGCTGGTCCGGGCTGTGACCCGCCGCCCGCGTGCTAGTATTTCGGGCGCAATGCAACAACCAGCGCTGACAACAACGGCGATTGGACGGCGGCAATGAGCCAGGGTCGTCCGGTCGATGTGGCGCAGCTGCGCAAGTTCTCGCCGCTCGACGGCATGAAGAAGGAAAACCAGGCTGCGCTGGCGAAGAAGGTTTTCATTCGTGAGCTCGAGCCGGGCCGCCTGCTGTTCAAGCAGGGCGACTCGGACAAGCGCACCATCTGGGTGGTGTCGGGCACCATCGAGCTGTCCGAGGACGGGCGCATCACCGGCGCCATCCGCGGCGGCACGCCCGAGGCCCGCAATCCCCTGCCCACCAAGGTGCCGCGCACCTGCACCGCGCGCGCCATGGACACGGTCGAGTACCTCGCCATCGACAGCGAGCTGCTGGACGTAATGATCACCTGGGACCAGACCGGCACCTACGAGGTGACCGAGCTGCAGTCCCAGCTGCAGGGCCAGGCCGGCGACGACTGGATGACCACGCTGCTGCAGAGCAAGGCCATGCAGCGCATCCCGCCGGCCAACATCCAGGCCATTTTCCTGCGCATGGAGCGCGTGCCCTTCAAGGCCGGCGACGTGGTGATCCACCAGGGTGACGAGGGCGACTACTTCTACGCCATCGTCACCGGCCGCTGCGTGGTCACGCGCGAGACGCCGCTGAACAAGGAAGGCATCCGCCTCGCCGAGCTGGGCATCGGCGACACCTTCGGCGAGGAGGCGCTGATCTCCGAGACCAAGCGCAATGCCACGGTGACCATGCTCACCGACGGTGTGCTGATGCGCCTGTCGAAGAAGGATTTCCGCGAGCTGCTGAACGAGCCGCTGGTGCGCTGGGTGACGCCGGAACAGGCCGAGCAGCTGGTGGCGAAGAAGGGCGCGGTGTGGCTGGACGTGCGCCTGCCCTCCGAGTACCAGAACCTCGCCATCGAGGACGCCGTCAACGTACCGCTGTACTTCATCCGCCTGAAGCTCTCGACGCTGGACATGTCCAAGCCCGTGGTGGTGTATTGCGACACCGGCCGCAGGAGCTCCGCGGCGGCGTTCATCCTGATGGAAAAGGGCTTCGATGCCTACGTGCTGAAGGGCGGCATCAGTTCGATGGAGCGCGGACTGCGCCGCGTGGCGCCGGCCTGAGCCGGCGCCCTGCCCTCACATGGTGTGCGTGGGCTTCTCGCCGCGCAGCGCGGCGGCGAGGTAATCCTCGATCTTCTTCTGTGTCATCCCGCGGTCCTGCTCGCTGAACTGCACGCCGATGCCGGCGGTGCGCTTGCCCTGCGCCCCCTTCGGGGTCACCCAGATCACCCGTCCGGCCACCGGCAGCTTCTCGTCCTCACCCATCAGGTTCAGCAGCATGAACACGTCGTCGCCGAGGCGGTAGCTGCTGTTGGTGGGGATGAACAGCCCACCGTTCTTCACGAACGGCATGTAGGCCATGTACAGGGCGCTCTTGTCCTTGATGGTCAGGGTCAGCAGTCCGGGCTTGTTGTGCGTGCCCGTGCGGGAAGTGTCTTTAGGCGCCATCCGAATCCGATCCTCCAGTCCCTACGCGCCCTGCAGCCTCCAGAGCTGGCGTTCCACTGCCAGGGGCCGGTTCAGGGCGGCCTCGGCGAGCTGGCGACGCAGCGCTGACACATCGGACAGCAGGCGCAGCGCAGAGGCGATATTTATGTCACGACCGGGCGCTGGCAACCGGGACTCGCCGCGCATTGTCAGGACACGATCTGTGAGGCAGTTCTCAAGGCCGGCCAGACGCAGCGGCAGGTCCTCCCCGGCCCAGGCGTGGGCCACGCGGATCACGTCCAGGCGGCCCTGCGCGGCCCCGTCCAGCACCCGCTCGATGTCCGCACGGATGGCCAGGATGCGCTCCAGGTCGGCCTCCAGCGCCGCCAGGGGGGCCACGCCCAGCACGTCCAGCACCTTCGGCCAGTCGTTGCGATGCTGCGGCCGCTCGGCGGTGAGCCAGGCCAGCGCCGCCTCACGGTCCGGGGCCGGCACGGCGAGCTTCTGGCAGCGGCTGCGGATGGTGGCCGGCAGCTGGCTGGGCATGCTGGTCAGCAGCAGCAGGTGGGCGTCCGCGCGCGGCTCCTCCAGCGTCTTCAGCAGCGCGTTGGCGGCATTGCGGTTCATGGCGTCAGCCGGCTGGATCACCAGCACCGTGCCGCGTCCCTCGTAGCTCGACATCGACAGCTGCTGGCCGATCTCGCGCGCCTGCTCGACGCTGATCTGGCCCAGCTTCGACTTGCTGGCGTCGGGCTCGACCAGAATGAAGTCGGGGTGCTCGCCCTGCTCCACGCGCCGGCAGTGGCTGCACTGTCCACAGGGCGGCCTGGCGCCGGTGCAGAAGCGCAGCTGCGCGAACAGCGCCGCGAGGCGGCGCGCGCCGGTGCCCGGGGCCTCGTGGATCAGCAGTGCCGGCGGCAGGCGACCTGCCTCGCGTGCCGCCAGGAGCTGGGCAGCGGCCGGCTCGAGCCAGGGATGGAGCTTCACAGCCCCTCCAGCGCCGCCAGCGAGGCAGCCAGGACCTGCTCCGGCGTGGCCGTGGCATCGATCACGCGGAAGCGCGCCGGCTCGGCCGCGGCCAGTTCCAGGTAGCGCGCGCGCACGCGCGCGAAGAAGGCCACGCGTTCGTCCTCGAAGCGGTCGCCGCCCTCGCCCCGCTGGCGCGCACGGGCCAGCCCCAGCTCCGGCGGCAGGTCGAGCAGCAGCGTGCAGTCGGGCACCAGGCCGGGGTGGGCGATGGCGGCAAGCTGCTCGATGTGGGCGGCGTCGAGGCCGCGTCCAGCCCCCTGGTAGGCGCGGCTGGCATCGGTGAAACGGTCGCACAGCACCCACTCGCCGCGCGCCAGCGCTGGCCGGATGCGGCCTTCCACGTGCGCGGCACGGGCCGCGAACATCAGCAGCAGCTCGGTGGCCGGCGGCATGGCTTCCTCGCGCCGTGCCAGCGCGATGGCGCGGATCTCCTCGGCCAGCGGCGTGCCGCCAGGCTCGCGCGTGGCGCAGACCAGGCGGCCGCGCTGCGCCAGCGCAGCGGCCAGTGCGCGCTGCAGGCTGGACTTGCCGGCACCCTCGATGCCCTCGAGCGTGATGAAGCGGCCCTGGCTCATGGCTCGGCGGACTCGGGCGCGGCCTCGGCCACGGCGCCGGCGGCGCCTTCCCGGTTGATCTCCTCCCAGGCCGTGGTCAGCGAGCGCATGCGCAGGCGCTCCAGGTAGCGCTGCACCGCCCGGTTGTGCTCGGCCAGCGTGGCGGAGAAGAAATGCCCGCCGCTGCCATCGCCGATGGCGACGAAGAACAGCGCGTCGGTGGCCTCCGGGTTCAGTGCCGCGAAGATGGCTTCGCGCCCGGGCAGCGCGATGGGCGTGGGCGGCAGGCCCGCGCGCGTGTAGGTGTTCCACGGAGTGTCGCGCGTCAGGTCGCTGCGACGGATGTTGCCGTCGTAGCGGTCGCGCATGCCGTAGATCACGGTGGGATCGGACTGCAGCCTCATGCCGATGCGCAGGCGATTGATGAACACGCCGGCGATGCGCGCCCGCTCGCTGGCCAGGCCGGTTTCCTTCTCGATCATCGAAGCCAGCACCAGCGCCTCGTCGGGCGTATTGATGGGCAGGTCCGGCTGGCGCGCATCCCAGGCCTCGTACAGGTTGCGCCGCTGGTTCTCGTAGGCCAGGCGCAGGATCTGCATGTCGGTGGTGACGCCGGGGGCGTACACGTAGGTGTCGGGCGCGAAGCGTCCCTCGGGCGGCAGGTCCGGCACGCCCAGCTCGCGCATGATCTGCTCGTCGGTGTAGTCGGCCACCGTCAGCTTCAGGTCCTTGGCACGCGAGAGCGCCCGGCGCATCTGCGCGAAGGTCCAGCCCTCGAGGATGGTCAGGGTCTGGGTGACCACCTTGCCGTCCACCATGTTGCGCAGGATCACCAGCGGGTGCTCGCCGGGCAGGAAGCGGTAGCGGCCGGCCTTGATGCCCTTGCCCATGTCGCCGCGCCAGCAGCAGCGCAGGTACCACTCCAGCTTCTTCGCGCTGCGGATCAGCTGCCGCTCCTCGAGGTCCTTCAGCACCGCGCGCAGGCTGGCGCCCTGCGGCACGTCGAACTCCTGCATGATGCTGGCCGTGCCGGGCGTCAGCGCGGCCACGCGGATGCTGTGCCACATCCACAGCGCGGATGCCGCCGCGACCAGCAGCAGCGCAACGAAGATGGACAGGGCCAGGTGGCGGCGCGTCATGCCTGCGCCACCTCCGAGGCCAGCGCACGCAGCGCGGCGTTGTCGCGCAGCGCGCGGCCGTCGAGCTCATGCGCCAGCACCAGTCCCATGCGTGCGTTCGACAACGCCAGCGCACGGCAGCCCTGCAGCGCAGGGAAGGGAATGCGGGCCTCGCGTACCGCGATGCCGGCGCGGGCGGCGGCGCGCAGCACGGCCGCGCGCATCACGCCGGCCACGCCGCAGGCATCCAGGGATGGGGTCACCAGTTCGCCATCCAGGTCCAGGAACACATTGCTCATGGTGCCTGAGACCAGCGCCCCGGAGCTACCCGCCAGCAGGCCTTCGAAGGCGCCGGTGCCGGAGGCCGCCAGTTCCCGGCGGGCCAGCACCTGCTCCAGGCGGTTGCAATGCTTCAGGCCTGCCAGCAGCGGGTTTTCCCCCAGCGTGGCGCGCAGCGTGACCACCCTCACCTGCGGCGGGATTTCGCCCGCCGCAGGCGGCGGGAACACGGCCAGCAGGGTGCGCGGTCGCTCGCGGCCGCTGGGCGTGTAGCCGCGGGCCAGTGCGATGCCGCGCGTGACCTGCAGCCGCAGCGTGGCTTCGCCGTGGCGCTGCGCCACTTCACGCGCCTGCGAGAAGATGCGCCCGATGTCGGCGTCGATGAAGAGCCTGCGGCAGCCCTCGGCCAGGCGCGCCACGTGCAGCTCCTCGAAGCGGATGCGTCCGCGCGTGGCCAGCAGGGTCTCGAACAGGCCGTCGCCGTAGAGCAGCCCGCGGTCCATCGTCCAGTGCTCGCCGCAGGGCGCGCCATCGACCAGGACTTCGAGCGGCGTCGCCGCGACCGGCGCGTTCATGGCGACAGGGCGAGCAGCATGCCGCGCGCCTTGGCGCGCGACTCCGCCAGTTCACGTTCGGGCACCGAGTCGGCCACGATGCCGGCGCCGGCGCGGATCTCCAGCTGGCGGCCCTGCAGCGACATGGTGCGGATCAGGATGTTGAAGTCGCCGGAACCGTCATGGTTCAGGTAGCCCATGCTGCCCGTGTACGGGCCGCGCGGCGCGCCTTCCAGCTCGGCGATGATCTGCATGCAGCGCACCTTGGGGCAGCCGGTGATGGTGCCGCCCGGGAACACCGCCCGCAGCGCCGCGGCCGGGGACACGCCGTCGGCCAGCAGGCCGGTGACGTTGGAGACGATGTGGTGCACGTGCGCGTACGTCTCCACCGCCATGTATTCGTCCACGTGCACGCTGCCGCCCACCGACACGCGCCCCAGGTCGTTGCGCGCCAGGTCGATCAGCATCACGTGCTCGGCGCGCTCCTTGGGGTGCGCCACCAGCGCGGCCTTCAGCTCGCGGTCCTCGTCCTCGGTCTTGCCACGCGGATGCGTGCCGGCGATGGGACGGGTATCCAGCCGCCGTCCCTGAATGCGCAGCAGCCGCTCCGGCGAGGAGGACAGCACGCGGAACTCGCCCAGCTGCGCAAAGCCGGCAAACGGCGCGGGATTGCACTGGCGCAGGCGACGGTACAGGTCCGCAGCCGCATAACCCGCTGGCAACTCGGCGCGCCACCAGCGCGACAGGTTGGCCTGGTAGATGTCGCCGGCGCGGATGTACTCCTTGGCGCGGCGGATGCGCTCCAGGTACGCCTCCGGCGCCTCTTCCTGCAGCGTGACCACGGGCGGCGGGGCCGTCACGGCCGGCGCGCCCTCGCCCGCCTCAGCCAGGTCGGCGCGGATGCGCGAGAGCTCGTCCTCGCCCACGCCGGGTTCGGCGATAAGCTGGCCGCGGCCCTCGGCATCCACGGCGATCACCACCGGGATGCGCAGCGCCGCCGCCACCGGGCGCGCGTCGGCGAAGCTGGCCCCGGGCCACCAGGGACGCAGCGCCGGTTCGGTCTCCAGCGCGAGCTCATAGCCCAGGTAGACGAACCAGCCGCCGCTGAACGGCACTTCGGGAGGACGCCCGGCAGCGCCGGCGCGCGCGGCCTGCCAGTGGGCCTCCAGCGCGGCCAGGAAACCCGTGGCCGGCAGCTCCGGCAGGTCACCCTGGCGGTGCAGGCCGCCGCGCGCGTCCAGCCACAGCATGCCGCGCGGCAGCGCGGCCAGCAGCGACACCTGCGACAGCGCGCCCTGCGCGGCGCTGTCGAGCAGCACGGGATAGCGATCCGGATCGCGCGCGGACAGCGCCAGCAGCGCGCCCGGCGCGATGTCCACGGATTCGATGTGAAGCCGGGGCGCGCCCATGATGGCTCGCCGAGCCTGCGTCACTCAGCCGGTGAAGCGGCGCAGCGCCAGCGTGCCGTTGGTGCCGCCGAAGCCGAAGGAATTCGACAGCGCCGCGTCGATGCGCATCTGGCGTGCGGTGTTGGGCACGTAATCCAGGTCACACCCCTCGCCCGGCGAATGCAGGTTGATGGTGGGCGGCGCGACCTGGTCGCGGATCGCCAGCACCGTGAAGATGGCCTCGACCACGCCGGCCGCGCCCAGCAGGTGGCCGGTGACCGACTTGGTGGAGCTGACCGCAAGCTTGGCCGCATCGGCGCCGAAGGCACCCTTGATGGCCAGCGTCTCGGCCACGTCCCCCAGCTCGGTGGAGGTGGCGTGGGCGTTGATGTACTGCACGTCGCCGGTGTTCAGGCCTGCGTCGCGCAGCGCCGTCTGCATGGCGCGGCGCGCGCCGTTGCCGTCTTCCGGCGGCGCGGTGATGTGGTGTGCGTCGCCGCTCATGCCGAAGCCCGCGACCTCGGCGTAGATGCGCGCGCCACGGCGCTTCGCGTGCTCCAGCTCCTCGAGGATCATCGCGCCGCCGCCATCGGCAAGCACGAAGCCGTCGCGGTCCTTGTCCCAGGGACGGCTGGCCTCGGTGGGCGAGTCATTGCGCGTCGACAGCGCCTTGGCCTGGCCGAAGCCGCCGAGGCCCAGCGCGCAGGTGGCCATTTCCGAACCGCCAGCCAGCACGATGTCGGCATCGCCGTACTGGATGGTGCGCATGGCAATGCCCACGGCATGCGTGGACGTGGTACACGCCGTCACCACGCCCAGGTTGGGCCCGCGAAGCCCGAAGCGGATCGACAGGTGCCCCGAGATCATGTTGATGATGGTCGAGGGCACGAAGAACGGGGTGATCTTGCGCGGGTTGTTTTCCTCGAGGTAGGCCTTGTGCACTTCCTCGATGGTCGACAGGCCGCCGATGCCCGAGCCGGTGATCACGCCGAAGCGGTCGAGGTCGACCTTCGACAGGTCGATGCCCGAGTCGGCCATGGCGTCCACGCCCGCGGCGATGCCGTAGTGCATGAACTCGTCCATGCGCCGCGCTTCCTTGGGCGTGAGGTACTTCTCCAGGCTGAAGTCCTTCACCGCGCCGCCGAACCGGCACGGGAAATCGCTGACGTCAAAGCGCGTGATCGGCGCAATGCCGCTCACGCCATTGACGACGTTGTCCCAGGCGGTAGCCACCGTGCTGCCGACAGGCGACACGATGCCAAGACCCGTTACGACTACGCGACGCTTGCTCAAGGCAGCTCCGTGGGGATCATGAAAGGAATGGAGAGGGAACCGGGGCCGGCGGGGCCGGCGGCCGCGCGGCTCGTGGTCGCCGCGCAGGCCGGTATTCCGGGCGGGCGCTCAGGCCTTCGCGCGCCGCTCGTTGATGTAGTTGATCGCCTGCTGGACGGTGGTGATCTTCTCGGCCTCCTCATCGGGAATCTCGATTTCGAACTCCTCCTCGAGGGCCATCACCAGCTCAACCGTGTCCAGCGAGTCAGCGCCGAGATCATCGACGAATGACGCGTCGCTCGTCACCTGCTCGGCCTTGACGCCCAGCTGCTCGGCAACGATGGCTTTGACTTGGCTTTCGACGCTGCTCATCTGTATTCAATCCTCATTAGAGATTTGTCCGCTGCACTTCCGGGAAACGCCCCGGTCGCATGGGGCGCGTATTGTAGGGGATGCAATGCCCCCGCGCCATAGAAAAACCACATTCTGTGGAATCGCAAGCTGTTGTTTTGCAACACTAAATGACCGGATCGGGCCCGGAGGGGCCCTCGATCAGGGCATCAGCATGCCGCCGTTGACGCTCAGCGTCTGGCCGGTGATGTAGCCCGCCGCCGGGGAGGCCAGGAAGGCCACGGCCGCAGCGATGTCCTCGGGCGTCCCCAGGCGACCTGCCGGGATCTGCGCCACCAGCGCCTCGCGCTGCGCCTCGGGCAGGACCCGGGTCATGTCGGTGTCGATGAACCCCGGGGCCACGGCGTTGACGGTGATGTTGCGTGAAGCCAACTCACGGGCCAGCGACTTGGTCAGGCCGATCACGCCGGCCTTGGCGGCGGCGTAGTTGACCTGCCCGGCATTGCCCATCAGGCCCACCACCGAGGTGATGTTGATGATGCGTCCGTTGCGCTCCTTCATCATGCGCTTCACGCACAGCTTGGAGAGGCGGAAGTTGGCGGTCAGGTTGGTGTCGATCACCGCCTGCCAGTCCTCCTCCTTCATGCGCAACAGCAGGTTGTCGCGCGTGACGGCGGCGTTGTTCACCAGGACGGTGGGCATGTCGCCGGCGGCGTCGAGCGAGGCGAGCAGCGCCTCCACCGAGGCGGGGGAGCTGACGTCGAGCACCTCGCCGCGCCCGCCCTGCCCGGCCAGCGCCTCGGTGATCTTCGCCGCGCCCTCGGCGGAGGTGGCGGTGCCGATGACCTTGGCGCCGTCGGCGGCGAGCTTCAGTGCAATGGCGCGGCCGATGCCGCGGGAGGCGCCGGTGACCAGCGCGATGGCACCCTGGAGCGGAAGTTGGCTCATGTTTCGTCCTTGGGGAAGATCAGTTTGAAAGTGCGGCCAGCACCGCCTCGACCGAAGCGGCATCCTGCAGCGCGATGTGCTGCAGGCTTTCCACGCGGCGGCCGACGCGCTTGTTCAATCCCGTGAGCACTTCGCCCGGGCCGCATTCGATGAAGGCCTGGTAACCCGCGGCGATCAGCTCGCGCACCAGCTGCGCCCAGCGCACCGGGCTGGCGAGCTGGCTGATCATCAGGCTGCGGATCTCCTCGGCGGTGGCATGGCGCGAGGCATCCACCGGGCTCCAGAACTGCGCCGCGGGATCCGCGAAGGGCGCGTCGCGCAGCGTATCGGCCAGGCCTTCCGCCGCCGATTTCATCAGCGAGCTGTGTGCCGGCACGCTCATCGGCAGCAGCACGGCACGCTTGGCGCCGGCGGCCTTGCAGGCCTCGATGGCGCGCTGCACGGCGCTGGCATGGCCGGCGATCACGACCTGGCCCGGGGAGTTGAAATTGACCGGCTCGACCACCTCGCCCTGCGCGGCAGCCTCGCAGGCCTCGGCGGCTTCGTGGTCCTCGAGGCCGAGGATGGCGGCGATGCCGCCCTGCCCGGCCGGCACCGCATCCTGCATGCGCCGGGCGCGCTCGCGCACGATGCGCATCGCGGCGGGGAAATCGAGCGAGCCGGCAGCCACCAGCGCGGCGTACTCACCGAGGCTGTGGCCGGCCACGGCATCGGGCATCGCACCGCCGGCATTGCGCCAGTAACGGAAGGTGGCCACGTCGGCCGCCAGCATGGCCGGCTGGGTATGCACGGTCTCGGCCAGCTTCTCGGCCGGGCCTTCCTGCACCAGTTTCCAGAGGTCGTAGCCCAGCACCTCGGAGGCTTCGGCAAAGGTGTCGGTGACGACGCGGTCGCGTTCGGCCAGCCCTGCCATCATGCCGACCGACTGGGAACCCTGCCCCGGGAATACGAACACCGACTGCATCAAAGATCCTCGCGAAGCTGCGCGTAAAGCGATCAGTATATCCGGTCGTGTCGCGGCCGAAGCAGCAGCCCTGCGAGCAGGCCGCCGGCGGCGCCAAACAGGTGCGAGTCGGTGACCACGGGGCCTTCTGACAGCGGCAGTGGTCCCTGCCACTGCTCCCATCCGATCTTGGCGGCGAACATCACCAGCGCCGCCCAGCCGATCCGCTCGCCGGTGCGGATCATTGCCACGGTGCCGCATGCGAACACGCCATGCAGCATGGCCGAGGCACCCACGTACCAGTGCACGCGCGGCGAGAAGAACCACAGCCCGGCGTCGACCGCGACCAGCACCAGCAGCAGGGCGATGACCCACTGCCACGGCCGGAAGCTGCGCGCGAACAGCGCCCACAGCAGCGCAAGGCCCGCGGCATTGAGCAGCGCGTGGCGGGCGTCAAGGTGCACGATGTGCGCAGTGGCCAGCCGCCACCACTGCCCCTCGGCCAGCCCCGGCCGCGTGTAGCGCAGCAGGCTGGCCAGGCCCTCGCCGCCGGCCAGCGGCAGCAGCAGCACGGCCAGGGCGGCGAGCAGCGCCAGGCCGTGGCTGCCATCACAATTCACGGACCTGAGCAGCGCCTTCGGGAATGACGCGGATGTCACGGGGACGGCGGGCTCCTTTGTTATGATCCGGGGGTTAGGTTCCACGTCCACGGGAAGGCAGTATGACTCGCGTCCGGCACGCACGACAGCGGGGCTTCACGCTGATCGAGATCATGGTGGTGGTGGTGATCATCGGCCTGCTCACGGCCGTGGTGACCACGCAGGTGGTCGGCCGCATCGACGATGCGCGCGTCACCAAGGCCAAGCAGGACCTCAAGCAGATCGAGTTCGCGCTGCAGATGTACCGCATGGACAACTCGCGCTACCCGACCACCGAGCAGGGGCTGCAGGCGCTGCTGGTCAAGCCCACCATCGAACCCATCCCCCACAACTGGAAGGCCGAGGGCTACCTCTCCCGTCCCAGCCTCGACCCGTGGAAGAACGAATACGTCTACGTCAGCCCCGGCGCCGACGGCCGTCCCTACGACCTGTTCTCGCTGGGAGCCGACAAGCGCGAGGGTGGCGAAGGCGTCGACGCCGACATCAGCGTCTGGGACCTCGACCAATAGGTCCATGAGCCATGCGGCAGCGTGGCTTCACCCTGATCGAAATCCTGGTCGTGATGGTGATCATCGGCGTGATGATCATCGGCGTGACCCTGTCGGTGGGCATCGCCGGCGGCGACCGCGAGCTGGAGAATGAGCGCGACCGCCTGCTCGCGCTGATTGACCACTTCCGCGACCAGGCCTCGCTGCAGGTGCGCGAGTACGGCATCCGCGTGCACGAACGCGGTTACCAGTTCCTCTACTACGAGCCGCGCGCCGGCCTGTGGCTGGACCAGGGTGACGACCTGCTGCGCCCGCGCCAGCTGCCGCGCGGCCTCTCCTTCAGGCTGTGGATCGAGGGACGGCGCATCGCGCTGCCGGAGGCCGACGTCGACCCGGACCAGCGCGTGCCGCAGGTACTGCTGTACTCCAGCGGCGAGCTGAACCTGTTCGAGCTGGAACTGCGCCGCTCCGGCGGCGGCGGCGTGCAGATACGCCCGGCCGACCGTTCCGAGGCCGTCGAAGTGACCCCGCTGGAGCCCGGGCGCACATGAGATCGCGCGGCTTCACGCTGGTCGAAGTGATCGTGGCGCTCACCGTGATCGCACTGGGCGTGGGCGGGCTGCTGACGGTGCTTGCCAGCGCGGCCGACAACACCGGCTACATGCGCGAGAAGACCTTCGCGCAGTGGATCGCGCTCAACCGCATCACCGAACTGCGCACGGGCCGGCCGGGCCAGCCACTGCGACCGGAGACCGGCGTCAGCCGCGACATGGTCGAGTACGCCGGCGCCAGCTGGTACGTGGAGCAGGACATCCAGGAAGCCGGCATCGGCGAGCTGCTGCGCGTGGACGTGCGCGTGGGCCGCGCGCCCGATGAGGCTGGCCAGGCCAGCCGTGACGGGGAGTACTCCTGGCAGGCCACCGCGGTGGGATTCCTCCTGCCCAGGCGGGTGCGCGCCAGCGGCCTTTCGCCGGACTGGGGATTCCCCGCCCGCCGTGGCCAGGACGGTGCGCGCGAGCGCGACGGGGATGCCGAGGAGGATCCCGATGACGCCGGCCCGCCCGGGGGCGAAGAACCATGAGGCGCTTCGCGCGCGGCTTCACGCTGGTGGAGATCCTGGTGGCCACGGCCATCGCCGCCATCCTCGCCGCAATGGCCTTCGCCGCCATGAGCCAGGCCATGAACAACCGCGAGCGCGTGCGCGCCTCGCAGCAGCGGCTGGTGGACCTGCAGTTCGCCATCAGGAGCCTGGTGCAGGACTTCAGCCAGGCCGCGCCCCGCCCCGTGCGTGTGCCCGTGGGCGAGGGATACGAACCGGCGGTGCTGGGACAGCGGCGCGACAACTCGCTGGTGGTGCTGACGCGCGCCGGCTGGAGCAATCCCGCCGGCCTGCAGCGCAGCGGCCTGCAGCGCGTGCGCTACGAACTGCGCGACGGCGTGCTCTACCGCGACTACTGGCTGGTCCTGGATGCACAGGCCGAGCCGCAGCCGGTGCAGCGCGCGCTGATCGACCAGGTCGAGTCCTTCACCGTGCGCTACATGAACGACGGCCTGCAGTGGCAGGAGACCTGGCCGCCGCAGCAGCCCTCCGGCGCCGGCATCTCGGACCTGCGCTACATGCGCTGGCGTCCGCGCGCGGTGGAAGTGACGCTGCAGCTGGCCGACTGGGGCAAGATCACCCGCATCATCGAGGTGACCGGATGAGGCAGCGCGGCGTGATCCTGGTCTCAGCGCTGCTGATCACCGCCCTGGCGGCAGTGGTCGCGGCAGCGCTGTTCTTCGACACCGGCCTGGCCGCACGCCGCGCGCAGGCCAACTTCAGCCTGGAGCAGGCACTGCAGGTTGCGCAGGGCGCCGAGGCGCTGGCGGCCGAGGTGCTGCGCGAGGACCGCAACCAGACCGATACGCCGCAGGACACCTGGGCGCAGGCGGTGGACCCGGTGGAGATCGTCGAGGACAGCGTGGTGATCGAGGCCCGCCTGTCCGACCTCACGGCCCGCTTCAACATCAACAGCCTCGTCAATGCCGACGGCGAACCGGACGAGAACGCCATGAAGGTGTTCCGCCGGCTGCTCGAACTGCTCGAGCTCGACGAGCGCTGGGCCGACATGGTCGCCGACCTGATCGACCGCGACACCCTGCCGTTGCCCGATGGCGGCGAAGACGGACTGTACCTGTCGCAGCCGGTGCCACACCGCTCGCCCAACATGCACCTCACCAGCATCACCGAGCTGCAGCAGATGCCAGGCTTCACCCGCGAGATGTTCCTGAAGCTGCAGCCGCACGTAGCGGCCCTGCCCGCCTCCGCGCGCACCATCAACGTGTGCACTGCCGACGGCATCGTGCTGGATGCGCTGTTCGCGCTGCATGAATCGGACTCCAGGCACGTGGAGTACAGCAACCTCACCGCCGAGGAACTTGCCGAACGGCGCCAAGGCGACTGCTATCCGCGGCGCGCCGACCTTGCCGTTGGCCAGGACGCCATGCAGGAGATGACGGCGGAACGCAGCAACTGGTTCAGGCTCGAGACCTGGGTGACCATTGGCAGTGCCCGGTTCGCCTTGTACAGTCTGATGCAGCGGGATGGAGGTCGGGTGCAGGCCGTCATGCGCGGCATGGGAAGTGAATGATGGCAGGCGGTGACTGGCTGGTGCTGCGGCTGTCCCCCGTGGCGGGGCAGGCGCCTGAATGGGTGGTGGCCGACACCACCGGCGCCCTGCTGGGCGAGCGCCCCGATTCCCTGGAGCAGGCCGCTGCCGGACGCCGCGTGGCGCTGGTGGTGCCGGCCGGTGATGTCTCCCTGTTCAGCGTGGCCCTGCCGCCGGCCAACGAAGCGCGGCTGCAGCAGCTTGCGCCCTTCGCGCTCGAGGAACAGGTCTCCGAGGACCTGGAGAAGCTGCACTTCGCCGTGGGCGCACGCAATGCCGCCAGCGGCCAGGTGCCGGTGGCCGTGGTTGCGCGCGAAAGCCTGGTCCAGTGGCAGGCGGCGGCCTCGGCACTGGGGCTGGAACCGCGGGCACTGTTCGCCGAGAGCGACCTGATCCCGTCCCTGCCCGGGCATATCACGGTGGTGATCACGCGCGAGCAGCTGTTGCTGCGCCATGGCGAGGGCCGTCCCGTGCCCTTCCCGGCCGATGATCCAGAGCTGGCGCTGACCACCTTGCTGGGCGCCGGGGCCGACCTTTCCGCCACGCACGTGGTGGTGCATGCCGAGCCGGCCGATTGGCTGCGGCACGAGGCCGCCTTCGAGGCGCTGCGGCCGCGCCTGGGATCGCTGCGCGTGCAGCTGCTCGCCGGCGGCCTGCTGTCGCTGTACGCGCAGGGCATCGGCGCCAGCGCGCCGGTCAACCTGCTGCAGGGGGAGTACCGGCCGCGCGGCGGGCACGAGTTCGACTGGCGCGCATGGCGCCCCGCCGCCGCGGCGCTGCTGGCGCTGCTGGTGGTGCACGTGGGCGGCTCGCTGTTCCAGGCACATCGCCAGCGTGCCGAAAGCGCGCGCCTGGATGCCGAGATCGAGCGCGTCTATTCCTCCATCTTCCCCGGCCAGAAGCCCGGCGCCACGCCGCGGCGGACACTGGAGGCGCGGATGCGCGCCGTGGCCAGCGGCGGCAGCCCGCAGGGCGGCATCATGCCGCTGCTGGCGGCGCTCGCGGCTGCGCGCCAGAACGTCCCGGCTGCCAACCTCGAGTCGCTGACCTTCAAGCCCGGTTCGCTGCAGCTGAAGCTGTCGGCGCCGGATGCGGCCACGCTGGAGCAGTTCAGCCAGTCGCTGCGCGCCGGTGGCTATTCCGCACAGGTGACCAGCGGCCGCCAGCATGACGGCGGCTTCGAGGGCCAGATCGACATGTCGGCGGGTTCATGAGCGTTGCAACGCTGAAGGATTCGGTGGCGGACTGGTATTCGCGCCAGAGCGAGCGCGACCAGCGCGTGCTGCTGATCGGCACCGCCGTGGTGGCGGCCGTGCTGCTGGTGCTGCTCGTGCTGCTGCCACAGCGCGCGCTGTCACGCGCCAATGCCACCGTCGAGAGCCAGAAGGAACTGCTTGCCTACATGCGCCAGGTCGGCCCCATGCTGTCGGCCGCCGGCCCCGGCGGCGAACTGCAGCCCATCGGCGAATCCTTCGTGGTGTTCGTCGACCGCACCGCGCGCGAGCATGGCCTGGCCGAGTCACTCACCGGCAGCCCGCCCGCGGGCAATGGCGCCTACCGCATCACCTTCGAGAACGCCGACTTCAACCTGATGCTCACCTGGGTGCACCAGCTCTCCACGCGCTACGGCGTGCAGGTGGAAGGCGCCAATGTCACCGGCGCCGGCGCACCCGGCAAGGTCAACGCCACCATCCAGCTGCGCCCGCCGGCATGAGGTTGCGCACGGTCCTGCTGCTGGGGCTGGCAGCCTTCCTGCTGGCATTGCTGGTGGTGTTCCCGGCCGGCTGGGTCAATGCCTTCATGCCCGATGCCGTGAAGTGCGGCGCCTGGAGCGGATCGGTCTGGCGCGGCCAGTGCCAGGACCTGCTGCTCAGCGATGGCGAGAAGCCGGTGATGCAGCTGGCCACGCTGCGCTGGGAGCTCAAGCCGCTGTCGCTGCTGCGACTGAAGCTTTCCGCGCGTTTCCACAGCACCTGGCCCGAGGGCGAAACCACCGGGCAGGTGGCGGTCGCACCCTCCGGCCAGATCCAGGTACGCAACATGTCCGGCCGCACCGTGCTCGACCGCCGCTTCTTCGGCGCCATGCCCGCCGGCTGGCGCGGCCAGCTCGAGATCCGCGGCTTCGACCTCGACTGGCATGCCGGCAGCATCGGCCGCCTGGGCGGCGAGATGCTGGTGACCGATCTCCTGGATGCGCGCGGCACCTCGCTGGGCAGCTACCGGCTGGTGTTCCCCGCCGGCGGCACCCCGCCCTTCTCCGGCACGCTCAACGACAGCGGCGGTCCGCTGGAGGTCCAGGCCAGGCTCGAGCTCACGGCGGACCGGAACTGGACGCTCGACGGCCGCATGCGCACGCGCGATTCGCAGGATGCCTCGCTGGACCGCGCGCTGGACATGCTCAGCTTTGCCGAGGCCGACGGCTGGCGACGCCTGTCGGCCGCCGGCCGCTTCTAGCGCACCGCGCGAGGAGCGCCGGCGATCCTCAGGCCTGCTCCGGCGGCAATTCGACGAAGGCGTCCAGCCACGGGAAGTACAGCGCGGCGCGCACCGGCTCCGGTCCGAGCCTCGCGGCCATGCGCCGGTACAGCTTCAGCTGCGGCGTGTAGCGTTCGAGCTCGCGCGCCAGGAACTCCTCCAGCCCGGTGCCGGCGTGCTCGCCGGTCTTGTAGTCGATGATCCAGCGCGTGCCTTCGCCGTCGACGAACATGCGGTCGATGACGACGTTGCGCAGCGTGCCGTCGACGAGGCCCGACAGCGGCACCTCGCTGGCGGCCTCGCGATGCGGACCGAACAGCAGCCAGTGCGCCCGCGGTTCACGCACCAGCGCCGCCAGCCGGCCGACGATGCGCGCGGCGGCCGCCCGCGCCTCGCCTGCATCGATGCCCAGCTCCTTCAGCCGCGCCTGGCAGGCCGCGGCGCGACCGGGCAGTCCTTCGATGAGTCCCGGCCCCAGCCGCGCCAGGCGGTCGAGCTCGGCGTGGATCACCGTGCCGGCGGCACGCGCCAGCGGTCCCACCCAGCTGTACTCCACGTTGAAGCCGGACTCCGCCTGGGTGCGCGCCAGTGAATGCGGCAGCGGCAGGGTGGCGGCGGGTGCGGGACGGAAGTCCGCGTCGACGCGATGCCAGAGCATGCGCAATGGCTGCAGCTGCGGTTCCTCCTCGGTGGGCGGCGGCAGGCCGGAGACCTGGGCTTCGTAGTCCCCGCCCACGGCCGGCCACAGCAGATCGAGCAGCGAACCCGAACGCGGCTTCGGCCGCTCCTGCTTCTTCGACAGCGGCGCATGGCCCGAGAGGTACAGCCGCACGCGTGCGCGCGTGGCCGCCACGTACAGCAGCCGCAGCCGCTCGTTGCGCGCCCGCCCGTTCTGCAGGCGGCGGATGTAGGCGGCCAGCGGATCGGTGGAATTGGGCGCACCGATGCTGCGCACGGCCAGCAGCAGGTCGGTGCCCTCCTCGCCATTGGGCAGCTCCAGCCAGCGCAGCAGCGGCGAATCGTCCTGCCGCGGCAGGCGACCCATGCCGGGCACGAACACCACGTCCCACTCCAGGCCCTTGGAATGGTGGATGGTGAGGATCTCCACTGGGTTGCCGGCGCTGGACTCGCTGCGGTCCTTCAGCCTCGCGGCCAGCTCGCCCAGTTCATCGGGCGCCGGCCGTCCGCGCTGCTCCTGCAGGCCGCGCAGCGCCAGCAGGTACTGCCGCGCCGCCGCCAGCTCGGTCTCCTCCAGGCAGGCGGCCTCGCCGCCCAGCGCCTGCCAGCACTGCTCGATGGCCGATGCCACGTCGAGGCTGCCGCGCGCGCGCCAGGCGGCATGGAGGATGGGCCCCACGCGCGCAAGGCGCGCGGCGCCGTCCTGGCTGAGCCGCGCGCGCACCTGCTCATCGAGCAGGGTGTCCACCAGCGGACCCTCGCCCGCGGCCTCGGCCAGGCGGCGCAGGTCCTCCAGCAGCAAGCCGCAGGGCGGCGAGCGCAGCACTGCCAGCCAGGCCGTGCGATCGCCGCCATCCAGCAGCGCGCGGCCCAGCGACACCAGGTCGCGCACCACGGGACGATCCGACAGTGCCGCGAGGTCCACGCCCAGCGTGGGAATCCGTGCCGCATGCAGCGCGCGCAGGATGGGCGCGGCCAGCGCGCGCGTCTGCACCAGCACCGCGATCGACAGCTCCGGCCGCAGCGCACGCAGCGAGGCGATCTCGCGCGCAATGGCAGCGGCTTCCTCCGCCGCGTCATCCGCAGGCTGCGGCCACAGCGTCACCGCCGCCGGCAGGCGCGGATCCTCGGCCCGCGCATGTTCGGCGGGCAGGAAGGTCACCGCCGAGCTGCGCAGGTCCTCTGCCGGCGGGAAGATGCGCGAGAAGGCGGCATTGACCCATTCCACCAGCGTGCGCTGCGAGCGGAAGTTGCGCGTCAGGTGCAGCGGCTCCAGGCCGATCGCGCCCACGCCGCGGTTGCGCACCTGCAGGAACAGTCCCACCTCCGAACCGCGGAACAGGTAGATGGACTGCATGGGATCGCCGACCAGGAACAGCGAGCGCGCATCGCCACGCTGCCAGCCGGCGGTCAGCGCGCGCACCAGCTCGATCTGGTCCGGCGAGGTGTCCTGGCATTCATCCACCAGCAGGTGCGACACGCGCAGCGTCTGGCGCAGCGAGTAGCCGCTCTCCTCGTCCAGCTCCTTCAGCGCCTGCTGCGCCACCGCCGCGATCTCGGCGTGGTCCACCAGGCCATGCTCGCGGAACACCAGCTTCAGTTCGGCCGCCGCCAGCAGCATCACGCGCGCCAGCGCGGCGATGGTCTCCTGCTCGGCCGGCGCCAGCACCGGTGGGGGCAGCGCACGCAGCTCGCACAGCCGGCGCACCAGGTCCGGGCGTGCAGCCAGCTCCTCGCGCAATTGCGTCCAGCGCGCCTTCAGCGGGCTCTTCGCCGGGAAGCCCATGCGCACATCGATCTTCTCGCGCAGGCGATCCTCGCTGCCCACCAGCAGCAGCTCGGCCAGCGCCTGCCAGCACGGCAGCTGTCCGGCGCTCTCGCCCAGCGCGGCATCCTCCTGGAGCCACACGCTCCAGCGCCCGTCGGGCGATTGCCCTGCGTCGATTCGGTTGTGGGCGGCGGCAGCGGCGATGTCGGCCGCCTCGGTGAGCCAGGCCACCGACATGGCCCGGCGCAGCTCTGCAAGGCTCTCCGTCACGATGCGCTCGAGGCTGGCCTGCACGCGCACGGCCAGTTCCTCGGCCGCATGCTCCAGCAGCAGCTTCTGCCAGCGGTTGCGCCCGGGCAGCAGCTGCGCCAGCAGCTGCACCGCGCGGTCGGTGTTGTTGTCGAGCCGGCTCAGCAGCCGGTCGATGTCCGCATGCCACTGGGGGTCCTCGTCACCCAGCCGCAGCGTGCGCCTTGCCGCCTCCATGTACAGCGCCGTGGTGTCGTCGACCACGCGCAGGTTGGCCTGCATGCGGCCCAGCAGGGGCATGGCGCGCGCCAGCTCGGCCGCCAGCGAGTCGATGGTCTGGATGCGCAGCCGCTGCGGCAGTTCCTCGAAATGCCAGCCGCGCCGCGCCGCCTGCGCATGCACGGCCTCGCGCAGCGAACGCCACAGCTCCGGCTCGGCCTGCCCGGGCAGCCGGTCCTCCAGCGCCGCCAGCACCCGCTCGCGCATTTCGGCAGCGGCCTTGCGCGTGAAGGTGATGGCCAGCACTTCCTCGGGTTCGTCGCTGGCGGCCAGCGCGGCCAGGAAGCGCTGCGCCAGCACCGTGGTCTTGCCCGAGCCGGCGGGCGCCTGCAGCTGGATGCTGCGGCGGATGTCGCGCGCCAGCTGGCGTGCCTCTGCATCGCCGGGCCGCACCAGGGTCATGCCGGCTGGAGGATGGCGGAGCTCACTCATCCGCTGCTTCCTCC
>CAYVZE010000021.1:0-9681 GCA_964455685.1 uncultured Steroidobacteraceae bacterium | reverse complement strand
CATCCGCTGCTTCCTCCTCGGCATCGGCACCAGCGCGGCGGCACAGGGCCGGCAGGTGGCAGCGCTCGCACATGCGCCGGTCCACGGTCAGCGTGGCTTCGCCGGAGAGATGCTGCTGGAGCAGCACCAGCAGCTGCTGCTGCCATACCTGCTGGGTGCCTTCCCAGTCCTCGACGGACTTGAGGCCTTCATGGAGGAGGCCATCGTGCGCGGTGACGCCGGCGAAGGCCGCATCCCAGGGATGCAGGCTCAGCAATGCGGCGGCCGAAACCGGCCGCCCTTGCTGCGCCAGCGCCGCGGCGTACACGGCCAGCTGCAGCGGCTGCAACGCCTGCTCGTGCAGCTCGATGCGCGCCGGCGCGCCGCTCTTGTAGTCGATCAGCAGAGCGTGCCCGCCGACGCGGTCGATGCGGTCGATGCGCAGCGACACGCGCGCCTGCCCGCCGCGCCACCAGATCTGCTCCTCGCGCTTCTCCACCGTGAACGGCGGCCTGCTGCGCTCGAGCTTGAGCACCTGCGCGACAGTGCGCCGGGCGCGCTCGCGCTCGCGTTCCAGCACGGTGGCGGGCAGGTAGCGCGCCGAGGGCGTGGCCGCGACGGCAAGCTGCCAGCATTGCTCGACCAGCTCCGCCTCGGCCCCTTCATCCAGCGCCAGCAGCGCCGCCTGGCCGCCCAGCCTGTCCCACAGGTGCTGCAGCAGCAGGTGCAGCAGGCGGCCGCGCACGAACGCCGGCACGCCCTCGGAAAGGCCAGCCGGCGGCGTGGCGCCCAGCCGGTACTGGGCCTGGGCGCGGAACGGACAGGCCTGCTGCGTGGCCAGCAGCGTGGCGCCGCCCTTGAGCGTCGTGTCCGTTGCCGGGAGGGTGAGCGGCTCGAGCTGCTGGTCGCTGGCCGCACGGGCACGCGTTGCCGGCGGGGCGGCCACGGGCGCAGCACAGTCCGTCCATGCGTCGATGGCGCCGGCCAGCGCCGAAGGCCGGTGTTCCACGTCGCCCTCGCGCGCCGGATAGCTCAGCACCAGCTCCGCGCAACAGGCGCGCCAGCGCGACAGCGCCCAGGCCGCCTGCTCACGGCGCTCGGCCGCGCCTGCCTCGGGCCAGCGGGCCCGGCGCTGTTCGGCCAGGGGAACCCAGGCATCCGGCCGCGGCGCCGCCGGCCAGCGGGTCTGCGCCAGCCCGAGCACCCAGATGCCGTCGTAGCGGACCACCGGATCGGCCAAGCTGGCCGAGAGGGTGATGGCGGCATCGCCGCTGGCGGCCTGGTGGCGCGCCTGAGCCGCCAGGTGCGACAGGCGCCCCAGCGCGGCCCCGGCGGACAGGGGTGGCAGCACCGTGTCCAGGCCGGCGAACTCGTCCAGCAGCTCGTGCCAGCGCGCCAGGCGCTGTTCCTCGCGGGAATCCAGCGGCGCGGCGCGGGCGAAGCCGGCGGCCTCCAGCACGGCCGTGTACAGCCGCGCCCATTCAGTGCTGCCGCGGCGGGCGCGGACATCGAGCGTGGCGCGGGCCTCGGCCAGCCAGGCGGCCAGCTTGCCGGCCGCCTCCTCGCGTTCGGCGTGCGCGCGCAGCGCCTGCAGCAGCCCGGACCTGGGCCAGCGGGCCAGTCCCTGCTCGCCCAGCCAGGCGGCCAGCCGCAACCGCGCTGCATCGGGCAGCAGGCCGAAGTAGGGACTGCGCAGCAGTGCCTGCAGCGCGGCCGTCCCGGGCGTATCCGACAGCGCCAGCTCCAGCGCCGCCAGCGCATCGGCCGCCAGCGCCTGGTGCAGCAGCGGCTCACCGCCCTCCACCGCCAGCCAGCGCGCGCGGGCTGCGTCGTCAGCATCCGTGCCGCTGGACAGCGCATTCCAGAGCAGCGCGCCCTGGATCGACAGCGAGGGCTCGGCGCAGGCCGACAGCACCAGCAGCCTGGCCTGCGGATCGCGCTCGATGTGCTCGCGGCACCAGCGCGCGCAGGCCGCCAGTTCGGCGGAAAGGTCGGCGGCGCGCAGCCGCTGCGTGGGCGGCTCGACGGCGGCATCCGGCAGCACCAGCAGCAGTGCTTCCCCCGGCCAGCAGCGCGCAGCCAGTTCTTCCTGCAATGGCGTGAGGCGCGGCACGCCGACGATCCATGGCGCGGGCACCTGCGACAGGAACGCGAGGTCGGCGGCGCGCGCCAGGCGCAGTGAAACCAGGTCGCGTGCCTGGCATTCGCGCCGCACTTCCTGCAGCGCATCGGCCAGCAGCCTTTCCTCGCGGCTGGATGCCAGCCGGCCAGGCTCGATGCTGGACTGGGTGGCGCGCGCGGCGGCCTGCATCAGCGCGCCGGCGTGCTGCGCCAGCGATGTCTCGTCCTCGCCCGCTTCGGCCAGCCGGGCCAGCACCGTCTCCCACAGCGCGCGCTCCTGGCTGCTGTCGAGCAGTTGCGCCGCCGGCACGGCACCGCGCATGGCGGCCTCGCGCCACTGGCGCGTCAGCCAGGCATCCCAGGTGTGGACCTGCGGTGTGCTCCAGACGCAGCGTCCCTCCTCGAGCATGCGCCGCGCCCAGGCAAGGCGCAGCGCCGCGGCGCGGTGGCGGTCGGGAACGATGAGGTCGCGGCCGGATGCGATGGCCGCGACCAGTGCTTCATCCAGCGCTGCCTTGCGCGTAGCCCTGCCTTCCTACTTGAAGCGGCCGGTGGCGTTGACCACCTTCGGGGTGGCGGCGCCCTTGGCGCCGTGCTTTGCCGACCAGGCCTCCAGCTGCGCCTCGATGCGCTGGAACACCAGCGTCAGCGTCGAGGGATCCGGCAGGATGGTGGTGCGGAAGTGGTTGTGGTACGGCACGTTGAACGTGGCGCCCGGGGTGATCAGCACGTGCTTTTCTTCCAGCAGCTCCAGCGCGAACTGCTGGTCGTTGAAGTCGGGCAGCACGTCCTGGCGCACCTCGACGAAGGCGTACAGCGAGCCGCTGGGCGGCGTGAGCCGCAGGAACTTGCTTCTGGACACCGAGTCGATCACCGCGCGGCGTGACTCATACAGCCGGCCGCCGGGCGAGGTCAGGTCGAGGATGCTCTGGTAGCCGCCGAGCGCCGCATGCACCGCGTGCTGCGCCGGCACGCCGGCGCACATGCGCATCGAGGACAGCAGCTCCATCGCGGCCAGGTATTCGCCGGCGCGCTGCACGGCGCCCGAGAAGCTCACCCAGCCCACGCGGTAGCCGGCGGCGCGGTACACCTTCGACAGGCCCGAGAAGGTGGCGCACAGCGTGTCGCGCACCATCGAGGCGATGGGCACGAACTGCACCCCGTCGTAGGTGATGCCGTCGTAGATCTCGTCGCTGAAGATCACCAGCTGGTGCTTCTCGGCCAGGCGCGCGATGCGCTCGAGCACCTCGCGCGGGTACACCGCGCCGGTGGGATTGTTCGGGTTGATCAGCACCAGCGCGCGCGTGCGCGGCGTGATCAGCGACTCCATCTCCTCCGGGTCGGGGATGAAGCGGTTCTCCGGACGGCACAGGTAATGCACCGCGCGGCCGCCGTTGAGCGTCACGGCCGCGGTCCACAGCGGGTAGTCCGGGGCCGGCACCAGCACCTCGTCGCCGTCGGACAGCAGCGCGCGCAGCGTCTGGTCGATCAGCTCGGACGTGCCGTTGCCGATGAAGATGGTCTCGGTGGAGCCGCCGTGCACACCCCGGTTCTGCTGCTGCAGCAGGATGGCCTCGCGCGCCGAGTAGATGCCCTTCTGGTAGGCGTAGCCTTCTGCCTGCGGCAGGTTCTGCACCAGCGCCAGGCGCAGGATCTCCGGGGTGCGGAAGCCATAGGCACCCGGGTTGCCGATGTTCAGCGAGATGATCTCGTAGCCCTGGCGCTCCAGCTCCATGGCGCGCCGTGCCAGCGCCCCGCGGATCTCGTAGCGGACGTGCTTGAGGGTCTGGCTGGGCTTGATGCTGAAATCGGCTTTCATCCCGCAATTGTAGCGTCCGGGCCTGCGGGCCGGCCATGGGGGCCGTATACTGCGCGCCCTGATCCGCCTCCCAGAACCCGCAGAAATCCGCAGAAATCGCCGATGAAACGCATCCTTGTGGCCGTAAAACGCGTGGTCGACTTCAACATTCGCATCCGCGTAAAACCTGATAACACGGGCGTCATCACGGAAGGTGTCAAGCAGAGCCTGAACCCCTTCGACGAGATCGCCCTCGAGGAGGCACTGCGCCTGAAGGAGAAGGGCCTCGCCGAGGAGGTCGTGGTGGCCTCCATCGGGCCCGCCGACGTGCAGAACCAGCTGCGCACCGCGCTGGCCATGGGCGCCGACCGTGCCCTGCTGGTCAATGCCACGACCCCGGTGGAGCCGCTGGATGCCGCCCGCGTGCTGCTGAAGCTGGTGGAGCGCGAATCGCCCTTCCTGGTGCTGCTGGGCAAGCAGGCCATCGACGACGACAACAACCAGACCGGCCAGATGCTGGCCGCGCTGTGGGACCGGCCGCAGGCCACCTTCGCCTCGAAGGTGGAACTCGACGGTGACACCGCGCGCGTCACCCGCGAGGTGGATGCGGGACTGGAGACCATCGAGGTCGACCTGCCGGCGGTCATCACCGCCGACCTGCGGCTGAACGAGCCGCGCTTCGTGAAGCTGCCCGACATCATCAAGGCCAAGAAAAAGCCGCTCGAAACGCTCGAGCTGGCCGCGCTGGGCGTGGAGCCGAAGCCGCGCCTGGCGGCCGTGCACTACGCGCCGCCGCCGGTGCGCAGCAAGGGCGTGATGGTGAACGATGTCGATGAACTGCTGGCGCAGCTGGCCGCGAAGGAGCTGATCTGATGGCGCGCATCCTGGTCATTGCCGAGCACGGCACGAACCTCTCCCCCGCCACCCTGCGCGCAGTGCGCTGCGCGCAGGACATCGGCGGCGAAATCCACGTGGCCGTGGCCGGCAAGGACGTGGCCGAAGTGGCCGCGGCGGCCGCCAGGGTGGCCGGCGTGGCCAAGGTGCTGACGCTGGACGATGCCGCCAACCAGCACCCGCTGGCCGCCGTGCTGGCGCCGCAGTTCGCGGCCCTGGCCCGCAACGGCTACTCGCACGTGCTGGCGCCCTCCACCACCTTCGGCAAGGACGTGCTGCCGCGGGTGGCCGCCCTGCTGGGCGTGCCGGCCATCAGCGACGTGATGGCGGTGGAATCCCCCACCCGCTTCCGCCGGCCCATCTATGCCGGCAACGCCCTCCTGACGGTGGAGGCTGGCGAGCTGGCGCCCATCGCCGCCACCGTGCGTACGGCCTCCTACACGGCTGCCGGCACCCAGGACGCCGCCGCCCCGGTGGAGCCGGCCGGCGTGCCAATGCCCGCCGTCACCCATACCCGCTTCGTGGCCCTGCAGGCCCAGGGAGGCGACCGCCCAGACCTGCAGAGCGCCCGCAAGGTGGTCTCTGGCGGCCGGGCGCTGGGCAGCGCCGAGAAGTTCCAGCTGGTGTACGAGCTGGCCGATGCGCTGGGTGCGGCCGTGGGGGCCTCCCGCGCCGCCGTGGACGCCGGCTACGCCCCGAACGACCTGCAGGTGGGCCAGACCGGCAAGATCATCGCGCCGGACCTGTACATCGCCCTGGGCATCTCCGGCGCCATCCAGCATATGACCGGCATCAAGGACGCCCGCACCATCGTAGCGATCAACAAGGACCCGGACGCGCCCATCTTCGAGGCAGCGGACTTCGGCCTGGTGGCCGACCTGTTCGAGGCTGTGCCGAAGCTCATCGAGGGCATCCGCAAGCGCCAGGCCGGCTGAGCCTGGCCCTCCGGCGCCGCGGCTTCCATGGCCGCCGGCGCCGGGAAGTCCCTGGCGGAAAAAGCAAAGGGCGGCCGACTGGCCGCCCTTCGCGTTTCAGGCACCCTGGGCTGCGATCAGCTCGCGTGCAGGGCCCACAGCTTGGCGATGCGGGTGGTCAGTTCGTCATCGCTCTCCACCGCACGGAAGGTCTTGGCAGCCTCGGCCTTCTGGCCGGCCTTCAGCTGCGCCACACCCAGCGTCACCTGCGCATCGGCGGCGTTCTTCAGGCCGCCCTTGGCGATGCCAGCCTTCAGCGACTGCACCGCGGCGTCATACTGGCCGAAGCTCAGCTGCGCCATGCCCAGCGCCACGTAGGCGTCGCCGGTGGCAGCGGCCTGCGCTTCCTTCTCCAGCTGGGCCAGCTCGCCCTTGCCGGACTCGGCGCGTTCGCGGTTGGACTTCAGGTAGCGCTCGGCGCGCTCCTTCTCCTGGCCGTCCGGGAAGGCCTTGGCCTTGTTCAGGCCGCTTTCCAGCACGTTCGCCGCCTCGTTCGGCAGGCCCAGCGACGTGGCCGCCTCGGAATAGGCGATGAAGTCGGACGGGTGCTTCAGGTTGCCCGTGGAGTCCATCAGGCGATAGAGCTGCACGCGCTGGCGCGGGTCCAGGCGCTCCTTCTTCACCTCGTACAGCAGCGCCAGCCAGGTGTCCGAGCTCGGGTAGTGGCGCACCAGCTTCTCGAGCGTGGCCTGGGCCTGCGCCGCGTTGCCGGACTTGTCGTAGGAGGACTGCAGCAGCACCAGCTCGTTGCGCTCCGGCCGGCGACCGGCCTTCTCCGCCGCGGTGACGCGGTCGTTGAAGATCTTGATCGCCTCGTCGTAGTTCTTCTGCTGGTAGTAGGCCTGGCCGACCACCGTGTAGATGTCGCCATCGGCCTTGCCGCTCTTGATCAGGTCGGTGCCGTGCTTGATCGCCTGCGGGTAGTTCTTCTGCTGGTAGTACGCCGAGACCAGCGCCTTGCGGAACTGGGCCTGGGCGTCCGGGCCGGGCGAGAAGCCCGAATTCAGCATGCCCTCCAGGTGCTCGATGATGCCGGCGTTGTTGCGCTTTGCCTTGTCGACCTCGAGCAGGAAGTAGTGCGCGGCGTAGATGTCATCCGGCTTCTTCTGCTTCGACAGCGCTTCCTGGGCCTTGGCCTCGACCTCGTCCCACTTCTTCGCCTGCATCGCAGCCTGGGCAGCAGTGAACACGTCACCCAGCGCCGGGCTGGTCGTCGGGGCGTTCTGCGCCCCGGCAGCGAAGCTGCCGGTCGCCAGCACGGCGGCCACGAGAACCGAACGAACCATGGTCTTCGTCATCTCTGCCTTCTCCAACTGGCGGGCCCTGTCACGGCCCTGCCTTTTCTTGTACCACAATCCCGCGCCGGCAAAAGTCAGCGGACGGGCCATGGACCCGTTCTGCCGCATAGCGGCTGAATCGGACCTGAACGTCGGCGGGGGGCTCTCCGCCCCCCGGGGCTTCACTCCGCGAATTCGGCGACGTTCGTGAAGCCCATGCGCACCATGTTGGCGCGCTGGGCGGCGGCCATCACGTTGGCCACCACGTCGTACAGCGCCAGGCCCGAGGGACGCAGGTGGATCTCGGGCTGCGGATCCTTCACGGACTCCTGCTCGAAGTAGCGCTCGAGCTCGGGGATGCTCGGGACCACGCTGCCGTTGACCACAACCGTGCCATCGGGGTCGATCTCGATGTGGATGCGCTCGGGCTCGATGCGCACCGTGTCATCCGGCGGCAGCGGCGGCGGCATCTCGAGCTTGATGCCGTGGGTCTGGGTCGGCAGCGTGATGATCAGCATCACCAGCAGCACCAGCATCACGTCGATGAGCGGGACCGTGTTGACCTCGCACATCGGGTCGTCGACGCCGGATTCTCCAACTTTGAATGCCATTTAGATCAACTCCTGCTCAGCCGCCGTTGGCGCCCTTGGGCTCGGTGAGGAAGGACACTTCGATGATGCCGGCCGTCTGGATGGTGTACAGGGCGCGCGCCACGTGCTCGTAGCGCGCGTTGCGATCCGCCTTCATGTGCACCTTGGGCGGCAGCTGCCCGGCGGCGGATGCCGCCAGGCTGCGCTGCGACAGCGCATCGAAAAGCCCCTGCCGGTCCACGGCGCCGCCGCCGACGTAGATGTTGCCATCCACGTCGACGGAAACCGGGATGTCCTCCGGCTTCGTCTGCTGCGCGATGTTGCGCGGCTCGGGCAGGTCGACCTTCACGGAAGGCACGATCACCGGAACCGTGATGAGGAAGATGATGAGCATCACCAGCATCACGTCGATGAGCGGGACCGTGTTGATCTCCGACATCTCCTCCTGGCTTTCCTTGACACTGAATGCCATGGCGGTCCCCTGTAATTGCTTGTGCGCTTGCGATTACTTGCGGGCGGCCGCGGCAGGAGCAGCGGGAGCCGCAACCGGGCGGACCACGTCGGGCTTCACGCCGCCGATGAGGTTCGCCTCGAGGTCGCCGGTGAAGTCGCGCACGGCTTCCATCAGGGTCTTGTTGCGCTTCAGCAGCACGTTGTAGCAGATCACCGCGGGCACCGCGACGACCAGACCCAGCGCGGTCATGATCAGCGCCTCACCCACCGGACCGGCCACCTGGTCGATCGACGGCTGACCCGACAGGCCGATCTTGATCAGCGCGTTCAGGATGCCGTACACGGTACCGATCAGGCCCACGAACGGAGCGGTCGAACCCACGGTCGCGAGGAACGACAGGCCGCCGGAGAGCTTGCTGTTCATGGTGTCGACGGCGCGGCCCAGGGCCATGCCCAGCCACTCGCGCATCGAGATGCGGTCATGCAGGCGGCCCTCGTAGTGGCCGGCGGCACGGATGGCGCTCTCGGCGATGATGCGGAAGTCATCGTCCTTGGGCAGACGCTCGACACCTTCCTTGGCAGAACCGGCGGCCCAGAAGTTCTTCTCGACGTTCCGGACCGACTTGTTCAGGCGGTACTGGTCCCAGAACTTGGTGAAGAAGATCCACCAGGTCCCAAGCGACATGATCAGGAGCACGACGAGAATGGTGTAGGAGATCGAGTTTCCGTGCTCGATCAGTGCGCCGAAACCATACGGGTTGCTGGCCGGATCGACTGCGGCCGCGACATCTTCGTTCATTGTTTCCTCGATTGCTGCTTAAGCGTCTGCGTAAAACTCGATACCCACAACATAACCGCGCCCGAAAAAGTGGCGGGCGGCCACCGCTTCGGGCGCGGAAATCCCCAATTTATCGATCGCTTTCACCCTTGAGCGTGAAGCGCACCGGCAGCGTCGCGCAGTCGGCTTCCGGCTTTCCATCAACGGTGCCGGGCTTCATGCGGATGCCCCGGGCCAGTCGCAGGGCGGCATCGTCGAGACGGGAGAACCCCGAGCTCTCGGCCACCTTCAGCTGGCTCGTGTCGATGCGGCCGTTGGTGCCCCAGCAAATCTGCACCCTGACGATGCCCTCCTCCTGCAGGCTGCGCGAGGCAGACGGATAGTAGTCCTGCGGGTCGGGAACGTACGTCAGCTGGAAGCGCGTGCGCTGCACCGGACGCGCGGGCGGCGCAGGCGGCGGCGGCGGAGCCGGCGGCACCACCTCGGTGGTGACGGGCACCGGGATGGCGGTCGGCGGCGGAGCCGGCAGCTGGATGTCGACCAGCACGGGCGGCACCTGCACCGGCGGCAACTCCATCTGGACTTCAGGCGGCGGCGGAGGCGGTTCCTCCGGCTTCACCTCGTTGATGATCTCGGCCTTGATGGGCTGCGTGATCTGCTGCACCAGCTTGACCGCGAAGCCGCTCTTCAGCGCCCAGAAGAACGCCAGGTGAAAACCGATCAGGAGAACCAGGAAACCACCGCGGCGGCTCAGCCAGTTGCCCTGTGATTGTGTGTATACGCCCATGACCTCACCAGCCCCTCAATAGATCGGAAG
>CAYVZE010000020.1:19623-37239 GCA_964455685.1 uncultured Steroidobacteraceae bacterium | reverse complement strand
CGTTCGAGATTCCCAAGCTTGCGCGCTTCCGCGTCAACGCCTTCAACCAGAACCGTGGCGCCGGCGCGGTATTCCGCATGATCCCGTCCACCATCGTCAACCTCGACGACCTGGGCGCGCCGAAGATCTTCCGTGACCTGTGCATGCTGCCGCGTGGCATCGTGCTGGTCACCGGGCCGACCGGTTCGGGCAAGTCCACCACCCTGGCCGGCATGATCGACTACATCAACGACAACCGGCCCGACCACATCCTCACCATCGAGGACCCGATCGAATTCGTGCACGAGTCCAAGCGCTGCCTGGTGAACCAGCGCGAGGTGCACCGCGACACGCTGGGCTTTGCCGAGGCGCTGCGCTCGGCGCTGCGCGAGGACCCGGACGTCATCCTGGTGGGCGAGATGCGCGACCTGGAGACCATCCGCCTGGCGCTGACTGCCGCCGAGACCGGCCATCTGGTCTTCGGCACCCTGCACACCAGCTCGGCTGCCAAGACCATCGACCGCGTGGTCGACGTGTTCCCGGCGGCGGAGAAGGAAATGGTACGCTCGATGCTGTCGGAGTCGCTGCGCGCGGTGATCTCGCAGACGCTGCTGAAGAAGATCGGCGGCGGCCGCGTGGCGGCGCACGAGATCATGATCGGCACGCCGGCCATCAGGAACCTGATCCGCGAGGGCAAGATCGCCCAGATGTATTCCGCCATCCAGACCGGGCAGGCGCAGGGCATGCAGACCCTCGACCAGTGCCTGCAGGAACTGGTGGCCAAGGGCATCGTCAGCAAGGAAGAGGCGCGCTACAAGGCGCAGAACAAGGACGCGCTGTAGCCCGCGGCGCATGGCCGCGGAGCTCCTTCGCAAACGGTAGGCGACCATGGAACGCGAACAAGCCATCAAGCTGATCCAGGACCTGCTGCGCAGGCTGGTCGAGCGCAAGGGTTCGGACCTCTTCATCACCGCGGGGTTCCCGCCCGCGGTGAAGATCGACGGCGAGATCCGCCCGCAGACCGAGCGCGCGCTGACCGCAGAGCAGGCGGCGACCCTGGTGCGCGCGATCATGAACGACCGCCAGACCAAGGAGTTCGACGCCACGCGCGAGTGCAACTTCGCCATCGCGCCGCCGGGTATCGGCCGCTTCCGCGTCAGCGCCTTCGTCCAGCAGGGGCAGGTGGGCTGCGTGATCCGCACCATCAACGCCACCATCCCCACCTTCGAGGAGCTGGACCTCCCGCCCATCCTCAAGGACGTGGTGATGTCCAAGCGCGGCCTGGTGCTGCTGGTCGGCGGCACGGGCTCGGGCAAGTCCACCACGCTGGCGGCGATGGTGGGATTCCGCAATGCCAACAGCCGCGGCCACATCATCACCATCGAGGATCCGGTGGAGTACATCCACCCGCACAAGGGCTGCGTGATCACGCACCGCGAGGTGGGCGTCGACACCGACAGCTGGCACACGGCGCTGAAGAACACGCTGCGCCAGGCGCCCGACGTGATCCTGATCGGCGAGATCCGCGACCGCGAGACCATGGAGTACGGCATCCAGTTCGCCGAGACCGGCCACCTGGTGCTGGCCACGCTGCACGCCAACAGCGCCAACCAGGCGCTGGACCGCATCATCAACTTCTTCCCCGAGGAGAAGCGCGAACAGCTCCTGATGGACCTGTCCCTGAACATCCGCGCGATGATCTCGCAGCGATTGATCCCGCGCGAGGGCGGCGGCCGCATCGCCGCCACCGAGATCCTGCTGCACTCGCCGCTGATCCAGGACCTGATCTTCAAGGGCGAGGTACACAAGATCAAGGAAGTGATGGCGCGCTCGAACCGCATCGGCATGAAGACCTTCGACCAGTGCCTGTTCGAGCTGTACGAGGCGGGTTATATCTCGTACGACGAGGCGATCCGCAACGCCGACTCGAAGAACGAGCTGCGGCTGCGCGTGAAGCTGGAGAGCAAGCGCGAGATGCGCCAGACCGATGATGGCGGCCTGTCGCTGATGGAGGACGAGAACGAGGGGCACTCGCTGTGAGTGAAGCGGGCAAGCTGAACGACACCGGCCGCGCGGCCGAGATCGAGGAATACCGCGTCGGTGCGACCTCCGGCGGCGGCGGCTTCAACACCAGGCCGCTGTTCAAACTGATGGTCGAGAAGCGTGCCTCGGACCTGTTCTTCACCTCCAATGCGCCGATCAAGATCAAGATCGAGGGGCAGATCCACGCCATCAACAAGCAGGTCCTGACCCCCGAGGCGGTGCGTGCGGCGGCGTTCAGCCTGATGACGCCGGAGCAGATTGAGTACTTCAAGCGCGAGCTGGAGATCGACTTCGCCATCTCCGAGCCCGGCCTGGGCCGCTTCCGCTGCGCGGTGTTCTACCAGCGCGGCTACCCGGCCATGGTCATGCGCTACATCACCGCCGACATGCCGCGCATCGAGAACCTCGGCCTGCCTGACACGCTGACCGACCTGGCCAGGCTCAAGCGCGGCCTGATCCTGATGGTGGGTGCTACCGGCTCGGGCAAGTCGACCACGCTCGCGGCGATGATCAACTACCGCAACGAGCACTTCTCCGACCATATCATCACGATCGAGGATCCGATCGAGTTCCTGCACACCAACAAGCGCTCGATCATCAACCAGCGCGAGGTGGGGCTGGACACCAAGACCTACCTGCGCGCGCTCAAGAGCGCCATGCGCGCCGCGCCGGACGTGATCCTGATCGGCGAGATCCGCGACCGCGAGACCATGGAGGCGGCCATCAGCCTGTCGGGCACCGGCCACCTGGTGCTGGCCACGCTGCACGCCAACAACTGCGCCGAGACGCTGGACCGCATCATCAACATGTTCCCGCACGAGCAGCATGCGCAGGTCCTGCTCGACCTGTCGCAGTACCTGCGCGCCATCATCGCGCAGCGGCTGGTGCCGGGCGCCGACGGCCGGCGCGCCGCGGCGGTGGAGATCATGCTGAACACCCCGCACATCAGCGACCTGATCCGGAAGGGCGACGTGTCCACGATCAAGGAGGCCATCCAGGCCAGCGGCGAGAAAGGCATCCAGAGTTTCGATCACTCGCTGCTGGAGCTGTTCAAGGCCGGCCGCATCACCCTGGAGGACGCGCTGGCCAACGCCGATTCGCGCACCAACCTCGAGGCGCGGATCAACTTCGGCTGAGCCTGGTCCCCGGCGGGAGCGGGGGCTCTTCCGGCGACGCCCTTCAGCGCCGCGACAGGTCGCGGCGCACGCGCTGGATCGCCATCCAGCTGCCGGTGATGCACACGACGGTGACGCCGGCGAGCAGCAGCAGCGTCACGATGTCCCACACCGGTCGCCAGCGCAGGCCGGTGAAGTCGAGCCGGTGCAGGCCGTTCCGCCACCAGCGTGCCCTGCGGGCCGTCGCATCCACCACGCGAACCGAGGCATCCGCGGGATTGATGTAGATGCGGGTCCGGTCGGCGTCGTCGAGCACCGCGCGCCACACCGGCAGCGCAACGGGCTGCTTGTGGCCGTAGTAATAGGCATCCCCGGATTCGATCAGCTGCAGTGACGCGACCGGTACATCCAGTCGCGCCAGTGCAGCGCGCACCTCCGCTTCGTCCAGTGTGCCGGGGTGGCCGGAAGCATCCAGCAGCACCCTCGAGCCGTCGGCGCGTTCGGCCACGATGCGCAACTTCTCTCCCCACGGCGCGGCGCGCAGCTGGCGGAACTCCCCGTCCTGGAGCACCGAGGGAGCAATGCGAAGGAAATCCCTCAATCCGTCCGCACGGGCAACGCCGGTGAGCTCGCGGCGCAGGCTGGCGGATGCCCTCCCGCCTTCCAGCCATCCCCATGGATTCATGGTGAGCAGGCCGCTGAATACCCACGTCAGCACCAGGACGCCGAATACCAGGCCGGCGATGTGGTGCCAGTACCACCAGCCACGGAACGGCGTGGAAAGCCGGCCCTGCCGGTTGCGCCTCAGGCGCGCGACGCCCACGTACAGGCCGGTGGCGGCGAGGAAGGTGCCGATCACCGAGCCCCAGATCACCAGCTGCGACCACAGCGCGCCGTTGCTGCGCAGGACCCTGGGATACAGCCAGTGGGGGATGGCGCCAAACCACGACAGGATGCGCTCGCGCCGGCTGGTGTCGTGGAACACTTCGCCGGTGCGGCCGTTGAGGTAGAGCTCCGTGCCCGCGGCATCGTCGAGGGCGAAGTGGTGCACCGGCGCATTGGCGCGGGCGTTCTGCAGGGTCCACTGGTCCACGTCGATCCGGCCCAGCCAGCGCGGCGTGCCGGAAAGGCCGCGCATCGCGGCGTGCACCGTTGCGATGCGCTGCAGTTCCTCCGCGCCGAAGTCCTGCACCGGCTCGCCGGTGGCAAGGTCCACCGGCGGCTCGCCCGGCCGGCGCAATACCAGCCGGTCCTCGCCCAGCATCTCGATGCGCAAGCCGCCCGCAGCAGCGTCTGCGTCGAGGAAGTCCGTGCGGCAGCAGCCCGCGAACTTCAGCGGCGCCAGACCCGCCAGCCTTTCCTGCGGCGTCAGCTCCGGCCAGGGCTGGTACATCATCACGAAGCCCGACAGGCACCACAGTGCCATCATCAGGCCCGCCGCCACGGCGAGGTAGCGGTGGGTGATGAGCAGGATGTGCAGTGTCACGCCGGCCAGCGTAGCGCAGCGGCCGTCAGAACGAGTACGTCCAGCTGGCGTGCAGCGTGCGCGGCGTGCCGCGGTTGCCGTAGACCAGCTGTTCGCCCGGCGCGCCGCCGCTCAGCGACGTCGAACGGTAGCGCGTGACGTACTCCCGGCCGAACAGGTTCTCCACCCGCAGGCCGAGGCGGTGGCGGCGGTCGGTGTCGGGGAACCAGTGTGCGCCCAGGTTGGCGACCACGTCGTCGCCCCAGGCCACCCGGCCGGCGCCGGTGGCCGAGTACGTGGAGCCCACGTACTTCAGCGCCAGGTCCGCGCCCCAGGGGCGGGCATCGGAGGCCAGGCTCAATGCCAGCTTGCCGCTGTGACGCGGGCGGTTGGGCAGCTGCTCGCCGGTGGACGGGTTGCGTTCACGGCTGAACATGTAGCTGGCCTCGAACAGCAGCGGCCCGGTGAGCTGGCCGCGCAGCAGCGCCTCCATGCCCGAGGCCTTCACCGTGCCTTCGGTGTTGATCCAGATGCCGGTGAAGCCCTCCGGCGGATTGCTCTCGTCGGCCTGGATCAGGTTCTCGATCTTCCGCCGCCAACCGGTGAGCTGCCAGGCCAGGGGGCGGGCCGAAGGCAGGCTGCCGCCGATGGCGAGGTTGATGTTGAAGCTCTCCTCGGGCTTCAGCGCCTGGTTGCCGAGGATGTAGTCCGGCTCGACCGCCAGCATCTGCTCCGCGTCGGGCAGGCGGAAGGAGGTGCCCAGCGAGCCCTCCACGTACAGCGCACCGGTGAGGTCGAAGTGCCCGGACAGCGACCAGATGGTGGCGTCGCTGTCGCCCGTGTCGTTGTAGCGCAGGCCGGCCGCGAGGCGGGCGCGCGAGGAGAAATCCTCCGTGGTGCGCACCTGCGCGAACGCCGCGTGCACCTTCTCGCCGCCCGGCGCGATGCTGAGGTAGTCGTCGCGGCCGGTGTAGCGCTGGTACTCATAGCCCAGGTGGTACTCCACGGCCGGGATGAGGTTGAGCTTCACCGCGGCGCTGGCGCCCTGGTCCCTGAAGCCCCAGTAGTCCGGCGCCGAGGAACTGCCCACCGGGTAGTAGTCCGTGTCCCAGTCGTGCAGGTAGCCCTTCAGGTACAGCGCCACGCGCCCGCCGGGGGTGTAGTCGAGGCGGGCGCTGAGGATGTCCTCGTCGCGCTCGTTGACGTCGGTGCGGGTGTGGGTGGCGAAGTCCACCTTGCCCTCGGTGTGCACGCCCTGCAGCGACAGGCGCAGGTCATCGGCGAGGTCGATGCCGTACTTCAGGCCGATGCTGGTGATGTCGTAGCGCCGGTCGCGGGTGGTGGCATTGGGCTGGTAGGCGGTGTAGGGACTGAAGCCGTCGGACTCGTCCTTCGACACCCAGCCGACGAAGCGGTGCCGGCCCAGCGCGCCACGGCCCCAGGCGTCCGCATGCAGGCCGCCGCGGGTGTGTCCGCCCAGGGTCACCGCGCCGCCGGGTTCATCGGAGAAGGCGCGCGTCACCACATTGACGACGCCGGCCACGGCCGCGGTGCCGTACATCAGGCCATGGCTGCCCTTGAGCACCTCCAGCCGCTCGACCATGCTGGCCGGCAGCGTGTCGGTGGGGGCGGTGGTGTGGTAGAGGCGGTTGTTCAGGCGCACGCCGTCCACGGTCCACAGCACGTCGCCGCCGCGCGAGCCCTGCAGCGACAGGTCGATGTAGCTGAAGGCCCCGGACTGGGGCGCCACGAAGGCGCCGGGTACCAGCATCTCCAGCGCCTGTGGCAGGTCGACGTAGCCGCCGTTGCGGATCTCCTCCGCGGTGACGAACTCCACGTCATAGCCATAGCCGGACAGCTCCAGCGGGGTGGTCACCTCCAGGCTGCGCGCCGAGACGATGATCTCGCGCAGGTCCTCGTCGGGGGCGGCAGCTGCCAGGGCAGCCGTGGCGGAGACGGACAGGGACAGGGCGATGCCGGTGATGCGGCGGGCGTGGGGCATGGGAATCTGACCTCGAATGACGGGAGGCCGGCGATGCTGGGGCGCAGGCTGCGCTGCGCCAAGGAAGGAACGGTTACCGGAACCGTTAACGCCCCGCGCGGGGGGCGCGGAGACGGTGGCGCGGCGGTGTCCCCGCCGCGCCACCGCACGACCCTCAGGGCTCGAGGCTCTCCGGGGCCACCCAGCCGCCACCCAGGGCGACGTACAGGTTCACTGCCGTGTTCAGGCGCTGCAGGCGGGTCTGGGCCAGCGAGTCCTGCGCCTGGAAGAGCGTGCGCTGGGTCTCCAGCAGGTCCTGCTGGCTGGCCGAACCCTCGCGCTGCTGGATGCGGGCCAGCTCCATGGCGCGCTCGGCCTGCGCCAGGGTGCGGCGCTGGCTCTCCTCGGTCTCGAGGTTGGCATAGGCCGTGGCCAGCGTGTCGTCGATTTCCTTCAACGCCTGGCGGATGGCCTGGGCGTAGTTCAGCAGCGCAATGTACTCGTTGGATTCGGCCGTGAGCACGTTGTTACGCCGGGCGCGGAAATTGAAGATGCTCTCGGCAATGCGCAGCGCGCCCTGCACGGAGAAGGTGCGCGCGTCGGTCAGCGAAAACAGCTCGGTCGACACCGTGTTGCCGCTGGCGTCCAGCGTCAGCGACACCGGGATCAGGCTGCCGCGGGCGGCGGCCAGGTTGGCGCGGGCAGCGATCAGGTCCAGCTCCGCGGCGGCGATGTCGGGCCGGCGCAGCAGCAGGTCCGAGGGCGCCCAGGGCGCAACCTCGGGCACCGTGATGGCCTCGATGGGCTCGCCGGCGATGCGGAAGTCCTGCGGGGTCACGCCCAGCAGGATGGCCAGCGCGGTCTCCGCCTGGCGCAGCTGGTTCTCCAGCGGGATCAGGTTGGTGCGCTGCTGCAGCACGGCAGTGGACTGCTGCGCGAGGTCGTATTCGCGCAGCACGCCGTTGTCGTAGCGCACCTGCGCGATGCGCAGGATGTCCTCGGCGATCGACAGGTTGCGCCGTGCGATCTCCACGCGTGAGCGCAGCGACAGCAGGTTGAAGTAGGCGCGCGCCACGTTCGCCACCAGCGTGGTGCGGGCGAGGTCGGTGTCGTACTTGGTGCCGATGAAGCTGGCGATCTGCGCCCGGTAGCGGGCCGACTGCGCGCCGAAGAGGTCGAAGCTGTAGCTGGTGCCGATGCTCACCGAGGTGGCGTCGGTGGTGGTCTCCGGCACCTGGTTGCCGCCGCGCTCGGTGCGGCTGGTGCTGGCGTTGAGCGAGAGGTCGGGCAGCAGGGCGTCGCGCGCGCCGCTGAGCGCGCGCTCGGCATTGCGCAGCCGCGCCTCGGCGATCAGCAGCGTGGGGCTGTCGCGCAGCGCCTGTTCGATCAGCTCGTCGAGCACCGGCGAGTTGAAGGCCTTCCACCATTCGGCCTGCACGCCGTTGACGGCGGCAGGCGTGGGCGCGGCATCCCAGGCCACCGGCATGGCGACCGGGTTGTCGGCGTGGCGGATGCTGTAGGAGCAGCCGGCCAGCAGGGCCACGGCCGCGCCCGTGGCCAGGGGTCCGGTCAGGGCCCGCTTGCGGGCGATGAAGTTCGAGGCAGTCAAGCGATCACTCCGATTGCAGGGCGACCACCGGGTCGAGCATGGCGGCCTTGCGGGCCGGCAGCCAGCCGAAGATCAGTCCGATGGCGAAGGCGGATCCGAAGGCGAGGACGACGGGGAACAGCGAGTACGCGATGGGCATGCCGGCAAACACCTTCACCAGCGCCGCGGTGCCGATGCCGAACACCACGCCCAGCAGGCCGCCGATCAGCGACACCACCAGCGCCTCGATCAGGAACTGCTGCATGATGTTGCGCGTGCGCGCGCCGGTGGCCATGCGGATGCCGATCTCGCGGGTGCGCTCGGTGACGTTCACCAGCATGATGTTCATCACGCCGATGCCGCCCACCAGCAGCGAGATGGCGGCGATCGAGCCCAGCAGCACGGTCATGGTCTGCTCCTGCTCCACGCGGCTGTCCAGCAGCGCGCCCATGTTGAAGATGCGGAAGTCGACCTGCCCGTGGCGCTCGGCCAGCAGGTTCTCGATGTCCGCCTGGGTCTGCAGGATCTTCTTCACGTCGTGCACGGCGACCTGCGCGCGGCTGACGTAGCGCTGGCCGGTGACGCGCAGCTGGTTGGTCATGTAGGGGATGACCACGACCTCATCCTGGTCCTGGCCATTGGGCGCGGCGCCCTTGCGCTCCAGCACCCCGATGACCTTGAAGTTCAGGTTGTCCATCAGGATGTATTCGCCCAGAGGGTTCTCGCCGTTGGGGAACAGCGTGTCGGCCACGGTGCGGCCGAGTACCGCCACCGGGGCGTACTCGCGCTCGTCCTGCTCGTCGAAGAACACACCCTCGGCGACGTTCCAGTTGCGCACCAGCTGGAAGGCGGTGGAGGTGCCGATGGCCTGTGCGCGGATGTCACGGTCGAGGTAGCGGAAGGTGCGCGTGCTCTCCTGGTTGGGGATGGCCGCGATGACGTTCGGTACCTCGTCGTTGATGGCCTGGATGTCCTCCAGCGTGAGGCTGCCGGTGCCCCGGTCGCCGCCGCGCTGGTTGCCCGGCGCTCCGGGATTCACGTTCAGCAGGTTGGCGCCGAAGGAACTGATGGCGTCGACCACCTGCTGCTTGGCGCCGTCGCCGATGGCCAGCATGGTGATCACCGAGCCCACGCCGATCACGATGCCCAGCAGCGTGAGGAAGGAGCGCAGCATGTTGGTGCGCAGCGCGAGCAGGGCGCTCTTGGCGGCCTCGTAGGCCTCCGACAGCGCGTTCATGCCGCCGCCCTTGCGATCGGTCCAGCTCAGCACCTGCGGCGGGTTTTCCCTGGGCTGCGGGCCCGGGTCGGCCACGATGCGGCCGTCGCGGATCTCGATCACGCGGTCGGCGTGGTCGGCGACCTCCTTGGCGTGAGTGATCAGGATCACCGTGTGGCCCTGCGAGGAGAGCTCGTCGAGCAGCTTCATCACCTCGACGCCGCTCCTGCTGTCGAGCGCGCCGGTGGGCTCGTCGGCCAGGATGATCTCGCCGCCGTTCATCAGCGCGCGCGCGATCGACACGCGCTGCTGCTGTCCGCCGGAGAGCTGCTTGGGCCGGAAGTTGACGCGCTCGCCGAGGCCCAGGCGGGCCAGCAGCTGGCGCGAGCGCTCGTGGCGGTCCTGCAGCTCAACGCCCGCGTACATGGCGGGCACCTCGACGTTCTCGGCGGCTGTGTTCTGCGGGATCAGGTTGTAGCTCTGGAACACGAAGCCGAAGGACTCGCGGCGCAGGTCCGACAGCTCGTCGCGGTCGAAGTCCGAGACGTCGCGCCCCTTGAACAGGTACTGGCCGCTGGTGGGCCGGTCGAGGCAGCCCAGGATGTTCATCAGCGTCGACTTGCCCGAGCCCGACGCGCCGATGATTGCCACGAACTCGCCCGGGTAGATCTTCAGGTCGATGCCGTGGAGCACCTGGGTGGCCAGGTCGCCGTTGAAGTACGTCTTGGTGACGCCCCGCAGTTCGATCACGGGAACCGCGGGATTGGTGGCTTGCCCGTTCATCAGAAGGGACGGAAGCCGCCGGGAGGACCGCCGGCCGGCGGACGGAAGTTCATGTTGTTCTGGCTGGCGCCCGCGGCAGCGGCAGTGCCCGCGTCGCTGCGGCCGATGACCACTTCCTCGCCCTCGGACAGGCCTTCGAGCACCTCGCCGTAGACGCGGTCGTTCACGCCGATCACCACCTGGCGCTCCTCGAGCGAACCGTCGGCCTTCCTGACCATGACGATGCCGCGGCGCTGGGTCTGCCGGCCCGGGCCGGCCGCGCCCGGAGGACCGAAGCCGCCCGGGGGAGGGCCGAAGCCGCCGGGCCCGCCGGGCGGGAAGCCGCCCTGCGCCATGCGCTGGCGGAACTGCTCACGCATTTCCGGCGTGATCTCCCCGCCGGGGAAGCCGCCCCCCTGGCGGCGGCCGGCACCGGGGCCGCCCTCGCCGCCGGGCGCGGCGCCCGCGGCCGCGGCCTGGCCTTCGGCCTGTGCAGCGCCCGCCGGGGCGCTGCCGCCTGCGGCGGGCGAGGCGGCATCGGTGGCGGGCTGGCGCTGCTGCTGCGCAGCCTGGCCGCCCTGGCGCTGGGCGCGCTCGCGCGCGATCTGCTGGCCCTGTTGCAGGGCTGACATCGATACCTTCAGCACGTTGCGGGCTTCGGCGGCGACGAAGAATACCTGCGCCGTCATCGAGGGCATCAGCTGCTTGTTCTGGTTGTCGACGTCGAACAGCGCGTAGTAGAGCACCACCGAGTTCTGCACCTTCGGGGTCGGCTCGATGCGCTTGAGCGAGCCGTACCAGCGGCGGTTCTGGCTGCCCAGCGTGGTGAAGTAGGCGCTCATGCCGTTGTACAGCTTCGCCACGTCGGCTTCCGACACCTCGGCGCGGACCGTCATCGTGTCGAGGTTGGCGATGGTGAGGATGGTCGGCGCCTGCTGCGTGGCGTTGATGGTCTGGCCCTGCTTGGCGGCGATCGACACCACGGTGCCGTCGATGGGCGCCTTGATCTCGGTGTACTGCAGGTTCGCCTCCTCGACGCGCATCGAGGCCTTCTGCTGCTCGATCTGCGCCTCGAGGGTCTTGATGGCGTGGCGCGCGGATTCCAGCGTGGTTTCCGCGTTGAGGAACTGCTCCCTGGTCGCCGCGTCGGCCTCGTACAGGTTCTTCATGCGCTGGTAGTCGCGCTCGGCCTTCTCCAGCGAGTTGTAGCGGTCCCGAAGGTTCGACTCCTGCGCGCGCAGCGAGGCGCGGTTGGCCTCCACGCGCGCGACGGCGGTGGTGGCGTCGATCTTGGCGAGCAGGTCGCCGGCCTTCACCGTGTCGCCCACCTCCACGAAGATCTTCTCGATCTGGCCGGACACCTGCGCGCCCACGTCCACCTTGTCGCGCGGCTCGAGCGTGCCGGTGGCGGTGACGAGGTCCTCGATGTCACCGGTGGTCACGGTGCCGAAGATGTACTCGGGGCCCTCCTCGCCCCCGGAGAAGAACTTCCAGGCGCCGAAGCCGGCCAGCACCACGGCTGCCGCGGCGATGGCGATCTTGCCGCGGCTGGGGCGCCGGCGGCGGGAGGCAGTTGAAGACTCGTTCATTTCTGGATCCGTCAGTTTGGTTGGTCCGGCAGGTGGCCGCGCCGCCTCACCGGGCAGGAGTCAGGATGGGCTGTGAACAAGGAAGAAATTTGGAGGCCGCCTTACACAAAGTTTGCTTGATCACCCCGTACCCTTGCGGGCATGGACGCCGCACAGAGCAGGACCGTGCCCCCGGGACCGACTGGCTCCGCCGGCCGACTTTGGCGCAGCTTGGACACCCTGCGGGTCAAATTGTTCCTTGCCATCGCCGGGGCCCACCTGGTGCTGGTAGCGGCGGTCTACCTCATCTACAGCTGGAGCTTCGACAAGGGACTCGTTGACTACGTCAACCAGTCCGAACAGGCCCGCCTGGGGCCGATCATCTCCCAGCTTTCCGATGGTTTCCGGCAGAACGGCGACTGGGCCTGGGTGACCGAGGACCGCGAGCGCTGGTTCAACCTGCTGCGCGAGGTGCTGGGCTGGCGGGTGGGGCGGCGCGACCTGCTGCAGCTGCGCGAGGGCGGCGCCCGCCCGGCAGTGCAGGAGGATCGCGTGCCGCCGCTGCCGTTCCCCGTGGACGACGGCCCGCTGCCGCCCATCACCATCGACTGGCGCGTGATGCTGTTCGATGCCCGGGGGAACATGCTGATCCAGCCTCCGGGCGAGCTGCAGGAAACCGAGCTGGCGGTGAAGCTGCCCATCCGCGTGGACAACCAGGTGGTGGGTTACCTGGGCTACGTGCCGCGGCTGCGGCTGGTGCAGTCGCTGGAATCGATTACCGCACGGCAGCAGTCGCGGCGCTTCGGCGTGATCGGCATCGGCATGCTGGCCGCGGTGCTGCTGAACGCGGCGCTGATCGCCAACTGGCTGTCGCGCCGCCTGCGCGCGCTGGGACAGGGCGCCACGGCACTGGCGCGGGGGGACTACACGACCCGCATTCCGGTGCGCGGCCATGACGAGCTGGCGCGGCTGGCCGGGGATTTCAACCATCTCGCCGAGGCGCTGGAGGCGGCCCAGCGCGGGCGCCAGCAGTGGATCGCCGACATCGCCCACGAGCTGCGCACGCCGCTGACCACGCTGCGCGCCGAGATCGAGGCGGTGCAGGATGGCGTGCGCCCGCTGGCGCAGGCCAGCATCGATTCGATCGCGCAGGAAGTGCAGCGCCTGACACGGCTGGTGGAAGACCTGCGGACGCTGTCGCTGTCGGACCTCGGTGCGCTGACCTACCGCAAGGCGCCGGTGAACCTGGCCGAATGCATCGAGGATGCACTGTTCACCTCGCGCAGCGCCATCGAGGAGGCCGGACTCGCGGTGCAGCTGCAGCTTGATCCAGCGGTGGTGGTGGAAGCCGACGAGGACCGCCTCGCGCAGGTGTTCTCGAACCTGCTGCAGAACACGCTGCGCTACAGCGATGCGCCGGCGAGGCTGTCCGTACGTGTTGCGGCAGAAGGCGAGGAAGCGCGCATCGACTGGGAGGATTCCGCGCCCGGCGTCAGCGATGCCGACCTGCCGCACCTGACCGAGCGGCTGTACCGCGTCGACGCCTCGCGCTCCAGCCAGAGCGGTGGCAGCGGGCTGGGCCTGGCCATCGTGCAGGCCATCGTCACCGGCCATGGCGGGCGCATGCAGGCGGAGCATTCGCCGCTGGGCGGGCTTCGCTGGTGCATCCACCTGCCGCTGGCGGCAAACTCGCGTGCATGAACATCGCCCCGGGGCCGCAGGACGCCCGCATCCTGATCGTCGAGGACGAGGACAAGATCGCCGACGTGCTGCGCGACTACCTGCGCCAGCACGGCTACCAGACGCATCGCATCGCGCGCGGTGATGAGGTCGAGGCATGGGTTCGCGGGAGCCCGGTGGACCTGGTGCTGCTGGACGTGATGCTGCCGGGCCTGGACGGCATGGAGGTGTGCCGTCGCCTGCGCACCTTCTCCGACGCCGCCATCATCATGGTCACGGCCCGGGTGGACGAGATCGACCGGCTGCTCGGCCTGGGACTCGGCGCCGACGACTACATCTGCAAGCCCTTCAGCCCGCGCGAGGTAGTGGCGCGCGTGGCCACGGTGCTGCGGCGCACGCGGCGCACGCAGCAGGGCAGCACGCAGGGCGGCGCGGCGCGCAATGCAGGGCTGGTGCTGGACGAATCCGGCTGGCGCGCCACGCTCGACGGGCATCCGCTGGACCTCACCGCGGTGGAGTTCAAGCTGCTTTCTGTGCTGGCGAGCCAGCCCGGCCGCATCTTCACCCGCGACCAGCTGATGGACCACATGTACCGCGACGAGCGGGTGGTGGCCGACCGCACCGTCGACAGCCATGTGAAGAAGTTGCGTCGCAAGATCGCCGAGGTCGCGCCAGGGGAGGAGTTCATCCATTCGGTGTACGGCGTGGGATATTGCTACGAGGATCGTCGCCAGCTGCCTGCAAGCTGAGGCACCGCGGGCCTGGCGCCGCCGGCGTTACCATCGCGGCATCCGGGACGGCAGGCACCATCGGAAACAGGGGAGAACGACATGCGCAACCGCTGGCTGGTTCATGCGGCAATGGCAGGCATTTCGGCGGGATGGCTGGTGGTCGCGGCCCACGCGGCGCAGCCTGCGGGCCCGGCACCTGCATCCTGCGATCCCGACGGTGAGCTGCACTATGTGTGCGGGCCGGTGAATGCCGAGGACGTGATCCGCCTCGGCAACACGCACTGGGTGATCACTTCCGGAATGGACGGCCCGCTGGGGGGCGGTGGGCCGGCGCGCGGCCACATCTACCTGGTCGATACCCGGGCGAAGACCTTCACCGACTGGTTCCCGGCGAAGGCACGTCCCGCGCAGCCCGACCACAGCCTGTTCCATGAGTGCCCGGGGCCGGTGGATCCGGCTGCGTTCTCGGCGCACGGCCTGGCGCTGCGCGAGCGCTCCGCCGGACGCTATCGCCTGTACGTCACCGGCCATGGCGCGCGCGAGGCCATCGAGGTGTTCGACATCGATGCCACCGGCGCCGAGCCGGCCATCGCCTGGGCCGGGTGCGTGGTGCTGCCCGAAGAGGTGTCCGCCAACAGCGTGGCCATCCTGCCCGACTGGGGCTTCGTCACCACCCAGTTCATCGACCGCCGCCTGCCGCAGCAGCAGGCCTTCGGGCAGATCATGGCGGGGCAGGTGAACGGCAAGGTGTACGAGTGGCATCCGGGCGGCAAGGTGCAGCCCGTCGCCGGCACCGCGATGTCCGGGCCGAACGGCATCCTCGTCTCTGCCGATGGGCGCACGCTGTTCGTCGCGGCCTATGGTACGCACGAGGTGGTGCGCTTCCGCCGCGAGGGTTCTGGCGAGCCGGTGAAGGACGTGATCAAGCTGGACATCACGCCGGACAACCTGCGCTGGAATGCCGCCGGCAAGGTGCTCGCGGCCGGCGGCGTGCATGCGCCCGGGGCGCCGCCGGGCACGGCCGGCTGGGCCGTGGTCGAGATCGATCCGCAGAGCCTCGCGGTGCGCAAGGTGGCCGGCGGCCAGAAGGTCACCGGCATGCAGGGCGTGACCGCGGCCGTGGACGTGGACAAGGAGATCTGGGTGGGCACTTTCAGCGGCAACCGCATCGGATACGTCACGCTGCCCTGAGCCCGGCCCCACGTGCAGCGCGCGGTTGCCGCGCGCGATGAGCAGGTTCCGTGCGTCGAGGAAGGAAGGGGGCTGCAATGCGTGATTTCGACGAGAAGCAGATCACTGCCGCAGTGCTGGCGCGCATGGAGCAGTGCGCGGACGCGCGCTTCCGCGAGGTCATGAGGTCGCTGGTCAGTCACCTGCACGATTTCGTGCGCGAGGTGCGGCTGACCGAGGAGGAGTGGATGTCCGCCATCCAGTTCCTCACCGACACCGGCAAGGCCTGCACCGACAAGCGGCAGGAGTTCATCCTGCTGTCGGACACGCTGGGCGTCTCCATCCTGGTGATCACGCTCAACCACCCGGCCGTCGACGGCACCACCGATTCCACGGTGCTGGGGCCGTACTACCGGGAGGGCGCGCCGGAGATGCCGCATGGCGCCAACCTCGCCCAGGGCGTGAAGGGCGAGCCGGCGTTCTATTCGGGCAGGGTGCTGGGCAGCGATGGCACGCCCATCGCAGGTGCGCTGCTGGATGTGTGGTCCGGCGATGGCGAAGGCACGTACGACATGCAGATGGAGGGCGAGGCGGACATGAAGGCCCGCGGCCGCATCCGCACCGATGCAGAGGGACGCTATGCCTTCCGTTCCATCAAGCCGGAGTGTTACCCGGTGCCCACCGACGGGCCGGTGGGGCGCATGCTGCGCAAGATGGGACGCCATCCCATGCGTCCCGGGCACATCCACATGATCGTGTCGGCGCCGGGCTGCCATGCCGTGACCACCCACCTGTTCGCGGCCGGCAGCGAGTACCTGGATTCCGATGCGGTGTTCGGGGTGAAGGAATCACTGGTCACCGGCTTCAGGCGCCATCCGCCCGGGACGGCCCCCGACGGCACGCGCATCGACGTGCCGTATTACACGGTGAACTACGACTTCAGGCTGCGGCGCGCCTGAGCGCGCGGCGCACGCAGCCGGCGTGCGCCGCAGTTCGGGAGCCTATTGCGCGTCCAGGTGCTTCCCGAAGAAGGGCAGTACCTTTTCGATGAAGCGCGCGCCCACCTTGTTGCCGTGGTTGCCCTCGTAGACCTCGTACTCGTGCGCAATGCCCAGGCGCTTGAGCGCCTCGGAGAAGCGGGTGTTGCCGGCCAGCAGTCCGTCCTGGTCCCCTACGTCCAGCATGATGCCGCGGTAGCGCTTCAGCCCGGGTACGTACTGGTCCACGAACACCAGCGGTGAGTTGGCGGCCCAGCGCTCGGCCACCAGGGGCACCGGCTTGCCATCGGCGTCGAAGGGCAGGTCGATGTAGTACGGCGGCTTCTGCGGGTTCGGTGCCCATGCGGCGGCCTGCGCCAGCACGCCATTGGCCATGCTGCGGGCCTCGGGCTTGATCCCGGCCTTCAGCCGCTCGTGCTGGGCCTTCGAGGTGGCCTCGTCGGGCGGTGTGCGCAGGTCCACGGCCGAGCTCATGGCGTACAGCGCGCCGAACACCTCGGGATGCTTCATGCCGATGCGCAGCGTGCCGTAGCCGCCCATGGAGTGGCCGGTGAGGCCACGGCTCTCGCGCTTCGCCAGGGTGCGGTAGTGGCTGTCGATGTAGGCCACCAGGTCCTTCGCAATGAAGGATTCCCAGTCGCCGGTGACCGGCGAGTTCGAGTAGAAGCTGCCGCCGAACAGGGTGAAGGCGTCCGGCATCACCACGATGGCTTCGGGCGCGCCGGCGGCCATGGCGGCATCCACGGAGGCGGGGATGCGCAGCACCTCGTTGACGTAGACGTCGGCGGTGACCGCGTAGCCGTGCAGGAAGTACACCACCGGGTAGCGCTTGTCGCTGGCGGCGTATCCGGGCGGCAGGTACACGTGCACGTCGCGGGTGGCGTCGTTGCCCTGCAGGTTGCCGGCCAGCGACGGGCCGTGCACGCGCACCTTCTCCAAGGTGCCGGCGGGCTGCGCGGCGCTGGCGGTGGCGGCGAGCAGGCCGAGCAGGGTGGTCGCGGCCAAGGCGCACCAGGCGCGGAACTTCGGGATGGGCATGGGACTCCCCCTTCTTCCTTGTTCGAAGGCGGTCATCTTAGCGGTGCGGCCGCGCAGGCCGCATCAGGCTGGAAGGCCGCGTTCGTGCCGCTTTAAGTCTCCAAAAAAGAAACAAAAGGTGCCACTGTTCGACTTATTGGATCGATATCGGGCCATAAGCTCCTCCAAAGCCCGGTCCTCCAAAGCCCGGTATGGAGTCCCGCATACCGAAGCCTTGCGCGCCTCCGTCCCCGATCTGCATCCCGCGGTTTACCCCTGCAGTCGTTTGCCCGAAACTGCCGG
>CAYVZE010000020.1:0-19523 GCA_964455685.1 uncultured Steroidobacteraceae bacterium | reverse complement strand
TCCCCGATCTGCATCCCGCGGTTTACCCCTGCAGTCGTTTGCCCGAAACTGCCGGCGGAACATTCATCTAGCGTTGGGCCGCCACGGGCGGTCGGGGGTTCGATTTGGTTGGCATGCGTCGTTTCTGCTTCGGGGCAGCGCTGGGGGCGTGGGCGCTGGCGGGCGCCGGCGCGGCCGTGGCGGGGGCGGCGCCCGGGCCGGCCCACCTGCTGGAGGAGAACTGCACGGCCTGCCACAACAGCACCGACTGGGCCGGCGGGGTGGCCTTCGATACCCTGACCTTCGACAGCCTGCGTGCCGACGCGGACATCTGGGAGGAAACCATCCGCAAGCTGCGCGGCCGGCTGATGCCGCCGCCGGGCGAGCCGCAGCCCACCCAGCAGGAAGTGGATGCCGTCGTGCGCTGGCTGGAGGCCCGGCTGGATGCCGAGGCCGCCGCCGCGCCGCCGGACCCGGGCTACGTGGGCCTGCATCGCCTCAACCGCAACGAATACGGCCGCGAGATCAAGCGCATCCTCGACCTGGACGTGGACGTCTCCGAGCTGCTGCCGCGCGACGTGCACAGCGAGGGTTTCGACAACCAGGCGGCGACGCTGCGCATGTCGGCGTCCTTCCTCGACCAGTACATCACCGCCGCGCGCACCGTGGCGCGCCAGGCCATCGGCCGCACCGATGCCAAGTCTTCCAGCCGCGAGTACCGCGCACCGTCCTCGCTGGACCAGTCCAGGCACGTGGACGGCCTGCCGCTGGGCACGCGCGGGGGCTTCTGGGTGGACCACTACTTCCCGGCCGACGGCGAGTACGTGTTCTCCATCCGCGAGTTCTTCGCCATGGGCGCAGGCTACGTCACCAAGGTGGACGATCCCCACCAGGTGATCCTCGTCATCGACGGCAAGCGCGTGTTCCAGCAGAGCTACGGCGGCGAGCTGGACCTGAAACAGGTGGACCAGCGCCAGGCCATCGCCGCGGACGAGATCCAGAACCGCTTCAACCAGATCCGCGTGCATGTCACCGCCGGCGTGCATCGCATCGGCGTGACCTTCATCCAGCGTTCCTTCGCGCAGTCGGATTCGCCGCTGCAGCCCATTGCCATGCTGCCGGAGATGGAGCGCGTGCCCTACATCCCGGGCTTCACCGTCGCGGGGCCGTTCAATCCCACCGGCGTCAGCGACACGCCCAGCCGCAAGCGCATCTTCTCCTGCCGTCCGGCCACCGGGCAGGAGGAGCCGGCCTGCGCGCGCGAGATCTTCGCGCGGCTGGCGCGCGCGGCCTTCCGTCGTCCGGTCACCGATGAGGACGTGGCCGCGCCGATGTCGTTCTTCACCCGCGCACGCGCCACCACTGACTTCGAGGGCGCCATCGAGAGCGGCCTGACCGCCATCCTTTCCAGCACGCGCTTCCTGCTGCGCTCGACCCCGGCTGCCGATGCCGCGGGCGTTGCGCCGCTGAGCGGACTGGAGCTGGCCTCGAGGCTGTCCTTCTTCCTGTGGAGCGAGGGCCCGGACGAGCGCCTGATCGAGCTCGGCGCCTCGGAGCAGCTGCGCGACCCGAAGGTACTGGCCGCGGAGGTGAGCCGCATGCTGGCCGACCCGCGCTCCTCGGCGCTGGTGGACCACTTCGCCTTCCAGTGGCTCAACGTCGCGCGTATGGACAACTTCCAGGTCGACCCGACGCTGTACCCGGATTACGACTGGAACCTGCGCGAGGCGCTGCGCGAGGAGATCCGCCTGTTCCTGCTCGATACGCTGCGGCCGCAGCGCAGTGTGCTGGAACTGCTGTCCTCGGACACCACCTTCCTCAATGAAAGGCTGGCGCGCCATTACGGCGTGAAGAACATCATCGGCGACCGCTTCCGCCCGGTGCGCCTGGAGGATCCGAACCGCCACGGCCTGCTGGGCAAGGGTGCGCTGATGCTGGCCACCTCCTACGGCAACCGGACCTCGCCGGTGCTGCGCGGTGCATGGGTGATGGACACGCTGATCGGCACGCCGCCGGCCGCGCCGCCGCCCGGCGTGGAGCAGTTCCCCGAGAACGAGCCGGGCAAGGTGCTGGGCACGGTGCGCGCGCGGCTGGAGCAGCATCGCCAGCAGAAGTCCTGCAATTCCTGCCACGGCGTGATCGACCCGCTGGGCTTCGCGCTGGAGAACTACGACGTGGTCGGCGCCTGGCGCGACGTGGACCTGGATGCCCGCGAGGTCATCGATGCGCGGGGCGAGCTGGCCGGCGGCATGGCCGTGAACGGCCCGGCCGGGCTCTCGCGCGCCATCCTGTCGCGTCCGGAGCAGTTTGCGCAGGCCTTCACCGAACGGCTGATGGTGTATGCGCTCGGCCGCCCGCTGCGCGCGGCCGACATGCCGTCGGTGCGCCGCATCGTGCGCGAGGCCGGCCGGCAGCAGTATCGTCTTGAAGCACTGGTCCTGGGCATCGTGGCCAGCGACGCGTTCCGCATGCGCGGCCTTCCCTCCGGGGAAGAGGCGCCGGCGGCGCACGTGGCCAGCACCGGGACCGGGAGGTGAGCATGTTCATCACGAAGAAGCATCTGTCCCGCCGCACCGTGCTGCGTGGCATGGGGGTGTCGGTCGCGCTGCCGCTGCTGGACGCGATGGTGCCGGCCGGCGTGGCGCTTGCGAGCACCGCCGCGGCGGCGAAGCCGCGGCTGGGGTTCTTCTACTTCCCGCATGGCGCGGTGATGGAGAAGTGGACGCCGCAGGGCACGGGGCGCGATTTCACCCTGAACGAGATCACCGCGCCGCTGGAGCCCTTCAAGGACCTGCTCACCGTGGTCTCGAACCTGGGCAACAAGCCGGCCGAGAGCCGTGCCGTGCATGCGCTGGTGCCGGCCACGTGGCTGTCCTGCGTGCACCCGCGCGAGACGCTGGAGCCCTACATGGCCCCCACGGTGGACCAGATCGCGGCGCGCCACATCGGCCAGGATACGCCGTGGCCTTCCATCGAGACCGCCACCGCGCAGGGCCAGGGCACGGGCAGCGCCTGCGAGCGCGGCTACGGTTGCACCTACACCAGCACGCTGTCGTTCGCCAACGAGACCACGCCGCTGCCGGTGGAGAGCAATCCTCGCCAGCTGTTCCTGCGCCTGTTCGGGCAGGGGGACACCGAGGCCGAGCGCCGCTTCCTCGCCGAGCAGACCGGCAGCATCCTCGACATGATCCAGGACGAGATGGCCTCGCTGTCGCGCCGCCTGGGCCCGCGCGACCGCAGCACGCTGGATGACTACTTCGCCAGCGTGCGCGAGGTGGAGCGGCGGTTGCAGAACCTGTCGCAGGGCGACCTGGCGAAGCTCGACCTGCCCGAGGTGCCCGGCGCCACCTCCGAGAACTTCGACGAGCACCTGCGGCTGATGTTCGACCTGATCCTGCTGGCCTACCAGGGCAACCTGACGCGCGTGCAGAGCTTCATGCTGGCGCCCGAGGTCAGCGAGATGACCTACAACCACATCGGCGTGCCTGATGCCTTCCACGCCATCTCCCACCACGCCAACGACCCGGCCAAGAAGGAGCGGCTGGCGAAGATCCAGCGCTACCACGTGCAGGTGTTCGCCGACTTCCTGGCGAAGATGAAGGCCATCCCGGACGGCGAGGGCAACATGCTGGAGAACTCCATGCTGCTGTTCGGCAGCAACATGAGCAACAGCAATGCGCACAACCAGTATCCGCTGCCGACCACCATCCTGGGGCGGGGCGGCGGCGCGATCCGCGGCGGGCAGCACATCGACTTCCCCGAGCGCACGCCGCTGGCCAACCTGCTGCTGACCATGCTGCAGCGGAGCGGCATCGAGATCGAGAAGGTGGGCGACAGCAACGGCACGGTGGTGGACCTGTGAGCATGTGCAGGAAGAACTTGCTGCGTAACGTGGGCGGGGCGCTGGTGCTGGCGTGGCTGGCGGGTGCGGGTGTGGCGCAGGCGGCGCCGAAGGCAGGCGCCGGGCCGGCCGCGGATGCCGGAGCCATCGAGGTGGATGGCACCACGCCGCTGCACTGGGCGGTGTACCGCAATGACGAGGCCGCCGTGCGGCAGCTGATCAAGGCCGGTGCCGACGTCAACGCCCGCAACGACTATGGCGCGACGCCGCTGTCGGAGGCCGCCGTCAGCGGCAACGTGAAGGTGATCCGCTGGCTGCTGGAGGCCGGCGCGGAGGTCGATGGCGCCAATGCCGACGGCCAGACGCCACTGATGATCATCGCCCGCACCAGCAACGTCGAGGCGGCGAAGCTGCTCATCAAGCATGGCGCCGACGTGAACCGGCGCGAGCAGTGGCGGCAGCAGACGCCGCTGATGTGGGCCGCGGCCGAGGGCCAGGCCGGGATGGTGAAGCTGCTGGCCAGCCACGGCGCCGAGGTGGATGCGCGCTCGCGCGTCAACGACTGGGAGCGGCAGGTGACGGCCGAGCCGCGCATGCAGGCCCGTCCTTCCGGCGGCTTCACGCCGCTGCTGTATGCCGCGCGCCGCGGCTGCGTGGAATGCGCCCGCGCTCTGCTCGACGCCGGCGCCGACGTCAACCTCACCGATCCGGACCGCGTCACGCCGCTGCTGCTGGCCACGTTGAACCTCAACTTCGACACGGCCGCGCTGCTGCTGGAGCGCGGCGCCGACGTGAACAAGTGGGATACCTGGGGCCGCACGCCGCTGTACGCCGCGGTGGACATGAACACGCTGCCCACCGGCGGGCGCGCCGACCGTCCCTCGGCCGATGCCACCACCAGCCTGGAGCTGATCCGCATGCTGCTGGAGCGCGGCGCCAACCCGGACATGCAGCTCAAGCTGTTCCCGCCGTACCGTTCGCTGCGCGATGACCGCGGCGCCGACAACATCCTCGGCGTGGGCACTACGCCGCTGCTGCGCGCGGCCAAGGCCGCCGACGTGGAGGCCATCCGCCTGCTGCTGGCACATGGCGCGCGCGTGGACCTGCCCACCGCGCGCGGGCTGACGCCGCTGCTGGCGGCCGCCGGCGTGGGGTCCACCGCCATCGACACCCGCGGCCGCTACCGCACCGAGGCGCAGGTGCGCGAGGCCGTGCGCCTGCTGCTGGATGCCGGCGCCGACATCGGCGCGCGTGACAGCGGCGGCACCACTGCGTTGCATGGCGCTGCCAGCTGGGGCTGGAACTCTGTGGTCGAGGAGCTGGCGGCGCGCAAGGCCGACCTGTTCGCCACGGACGCGCGCGGCCGCACTGCGCTGGACCTGACGCTGGGGGATTCCAGCGCCACTTCGGGTCGCTCCGGGGCGGCCGTGCCGCGGCCACAGACCGAGGCGCTGCTGCGCCGGCTGATGGCCGAGGCCACCACCGCCGATGCGGGCGCCGCGGATGCGGGCGCCACCCGCGCCGCCGCGGCGCGCTGAACGATGGATCGCCGCCACTTCCTGGGCGCCATGCCCGCTGCCGCGCTCGCCGCCGCGCTGCCGCTGGCCACGGCGCGCGCTGCCGGTGCCTCGCCCGCGATCAGCAGTGCGGGCGAGGCCGAAGCCGTGCCGGTCATCACGCCGCTGGCCGGGAGGCTGTGGCTCATCGCCGGCCTCGGCGGCAATGTCACGGTGTTCGATGCGCCGGAGGGTGTGCTGCTGGTCGACGGTGGCTCACCGCGGCATTCCGCGCGGCTGCTGCACGAGGTGCAGGCGCTCACCGGCCGCCAGGGCGTGCACACGTTGTTCAACACCCACTGGCACCATGACCAGACGGGTTCGAACGATGCATTGGGCCGGTCGGGCACGCGCATCATCGCGCACGAGTACACGCGCCTGTGGCTGACCACCGATGTGGAGAGCCGCTGGGAAGGCCGCACCTACCAGCCGCTGCCGAAGCATGCGCAGCCCAGCCAGACCTTCTACACCACCGGGGCGCTGGAGTTCGGCGGCGAGCGCATCGAGTACGGCCACCTGGGCCAGGCGCATACCGACGGCGACCTCTACGTGTACTTCCGCAAGGCCGATGTGCTGGTGGCTGGTGATGTGGTGGCCGTGGGCCGCTTTCCCGTTCCAGATCCGGCCAGCAACGGCTGGATCGGCGGCCTGGCGACCGCGGCGGCGAAGCTGACCGAACTGGCCGGAGAGGGCACCCGCATCATCCCCGGCGCCGGCGCACCGCAGCCGAAGGCTCATGTGGTGGCGGAGGCGAAAATGCTCGACACGCTGCGCAAGCGATTGGCGCAGCTGCTGGCGCAGGGCCTGTCCGCCACCGAGATGATCGAGGCAAGACCCGCGGCCGAGTTCGAGGCGGAGTGGGGCGATCCCTCGCTGCTGATCCGCAATTCCTACCCGGGGCTGGCGCACCGGGCGCGCGAGCTGGGGGTGTCCATCGTCTGATCCCAAGGGGGCCGGCACGTCCGCCATTGACCTTCCTGCCTCTTGTGTATTAGTGTCGTAATACACATGTTCAAGCTGCAGCCTCAATCCGGGGTGCCCATCTACCGCCAGCTGGTCGAGCAGGTGCGGCGGCTGGTTGCCGGTGGCCAGCTTCGGCCGGGTGCCGAACTGCCTTCGGTGCGCGAGCTGGCGCACCAGCACGCGGTCAATCCCATGACCATCTCCAAGGCCTACGCGCTGCTCGAGGCAGAGGGGCTGCTGGTGCGCAATCGCGGCAAGCCGATGACGGTGGCCGGCTGCGCCCCGGGCGCGTTGCCACGCGAGCAGCGGCTGGCGCAGCTGGCGCCGCAGGTGAAGGCGCTGGTACTGGCGGCGCGCCAGCTCGAACTCGACCCGGATGACGTGGGAAGGCTGATCGAACGCTACTGGGAGACCGGCGATGGGCAATGACATCGTGGTGGCCGCGCGCGCACTGTCGAAGCACGCGGGATCCCGCCCGATCCTGCGGCAGGTGGACTGCGAAGTGCGCCGCGGCCAGGTGGTGGGGCTGCTGGGCAAGAACGGCGCCGGCAAGTCCACGTTGCTGGATCTGCTGCTGGGCTTTGCGCTGCCCAGCGACGGGGGGTGCGAGGTGTTCGGCGAGCCCAGCGCGCGGCTGTCGGCCGCCGCCAAGGCGCGCATCGGCTTCGTGCCGCAGGTGGACGAGCTGATCGGCCTGATGACGGGCGCGCAGCTGCTGTCGCTGCTCGGCTCGTTCCATGCGCGCTGGGACCGTGGGCTGGTGGCGCGCCTTGCTGCCGACTGGGAGGTGCCGCTCAACCGGCGCATCGGCTCGATGTCGGGTGGAGAGCGGCAGAAGCTGTCGACGCTGGCGGCGCTTGGCCATCATCCGGAACTGCTGGTGCTGGACGAGCCCGCTTCCAGCCTCGACCCTGTGGCGCGGCGGCACTTCATGCAGGCGGTGGTCGGGATTGCCGGCGAGGGGCGCACGATCCTGTATTCCTCGCACATCGTGGGTGACATCGAGCGCGTGGCCACGCATGTGTGGATCCTGCGCGAGGGACGCATCGTGTGGCGAGGCGAACTGGATGCGCTGAAGGAGGGCGTGGTGCGGCTGCACCTGCAGGCAGAGCGCGACCTGCGCCCGCCCCTGGGCCTGCCCGGCCAGCTCGCCTGTCGAATCGAGGGGCGGATGGCCACGGCCACGGTGATGGACTGGGATCCCGCGCGGCGGCGGGCCGCGACCGCTACGGATTGTTCCGCGACTGCGAGCAGCTGGTGCTGCGCACGGCGCTGGCCATCCTGCTGCCCTTCCTGCTGCTGGGCGCGGCGCTGTGGTGGGTGCTGCCCGCCCGGCCGTCGCTGCCGCCCGCCTACCTGGCCCTGGCCATCCTGGCGCCGGGCGTGAATGCGATCTGGTACGGGCTGGCGCTCATCCGCCGCAGCGGCATGGTGAACGCGGCGCTGGGCGTGCTGGTCGCGGCGGGCTGGTACTACGGCCTGGCCAGGCCGCTGGCCGTGGCGGAGGGCCCGCAATGGGGTGTTCTGGCGGCGCAGCTTGCGCTGGCCGTGGCGCTGCGCTGGATCGCGGCCGGGCGCTGGCGCCGGCTGGACTGGCCGCGCGGCGCAGGACGCACCGCGGACGGCTGACGCCCCGGCAGCGCCGGGGCGCCACGGCGCTTCAGCGCGCCGGCTTCCGGAACTTCAGCACCGACTGGTCGGTGGTGCCGCGCTTGCCCGGCGCGAACACCATCCAGCTGTGGTCGTCCTCGGGGTTGGCCAGCAGCTTGCTGTCCTCGACCAGCTCGAAGCCCGCAGCCTGCACCTCGCGCTTGATCACTTCCGGATCGATGCGGTGCAGGTCCTTGGTGAACTGCGTGCCCGAACCGGGCGCGGCATTGTGGTCGACGATGAAGAAGATTCCGCCGGGCTTCAGGGCGTCGAAGATCTTCGCGTTGAGCTTCGCCGTGTCGATGTCGTTGAGCGGCAGGTCGTGGTAGTAGAGCACGTTGAACACGATGTCCACGTCCTTCGGCAGCGTCATCGCGTTGTAGTCCACCACCTCGTAGCGCGTGTTCGGGTGCTTCGACACGAACTCGCGGCTGGCCGCGCCCGAGCGGGCCTCGGTGTAGGGCAGGTCGAACATGTACACCATGCCGCGCTCGCCGACGATGTCGGCCAGCAGCGTGGTGAAGTACTGGCCGAAGGCGGCGAACTCCACCACCTTGTCCCCGGGTTTCACGCCCGACAGCGCCAGCAGTTCGGCCGGCTTGCGGTCGGCGTCGCGCGCCGTCATCGCCGGGGTGCGTTCCGGCGACTGCACCGCCTTCCTGATGTAGTCGGGAATGCCGGCCGGCATCACGTAGGGCCTGGGCGGCGCGGCCTCGGGAGCCTGTCCGGCCCGGGCCTGCCCGGTGGCCAGCATCGCGGCCACTGCCATGGAAGCGGCCAGCTGCCGCCACGAAATCCTGTTCATCGTATCCCCCCGTCTTCGGAAGTTCTTGAAACCTTCGGCCCGCGGGCCGGAAGCCGCAAGCATACGCGCGTTGCGGGCCGTGTACCTGCCCCGGTCCGGCGGGCGCGTCCGCCGGCACCAGGGGCGCTCAACCGGCGAAAACCGAGTGCGCGTCGAACACCGGGCCGTCCACGCACACGCGCTTCATCGCCGGCCCGGATGGCGTGCGTACTTCCACCGCGCAGCCGGCGCAACCGCCCACGGCGCAGGCCATGTATTCCTCCAGCGAGACCTGGCAGGGCAGGTCGAACTCGCGCGCCAGCGCCGCCACCGCGCGCAGCATCGGCGTGGGCCCGCAGGAGAACACCTCGACCTCGGCACGCACGGAGGCATCCAGCTGCGACAGCCAGGTGCGCGCGAGGTCGGTGACATAGCCATCGAAGCACCCCGGGAAGCCCGATCCGCTGGTCAGGCGGCTGGGCACGCCCCACTCATCCAGCAGCGGCATGCAGGCGATCACGCCGTCGGGCATGCCGGGCACCAGGATGGTCGAGGGCCGGCTGCGGAAGGGGAAGGGCAGCTCCGATCCGAGGATGGCCAGCGGCCGGAAGCCTTCATCGGCACGGCCGCGCAGCTCGTCGGCCAGGAACACCATCGGCGGGATGCCCACGCCGCCGCCCAGCAGCAGCGGCCGGGGCCGCTCGCGGTGCGGCGTGAAGCCCTTGCCGATGGGGCCCATCAGGTTCACGGTGTCGCCGGCGCGGCGCGAAGCCAGGTGCTTCAGGCCCTCGCCGTGCACCTTGTACAGCAGCTCGATCCAGCCGGCCCCGCGGTCCACGCGCATGATGGACAGCGGCCGGCGCATCGGTACCGCCGGGTCCACCGTCACGTGCACGAAGCTGCCGGCGACTGCGCGCGCGGCGGTCTCGGGCGAGGACAGGCGCAGCACATACTGCTGGCCGGGGAAGGCCTCGTGCGTGAGCACGGTGGCGTTCTCGACGAAGATGGTGCCGCGGTGCGCGCGCGATGCGGAGGGCGCGGCCATCAGCGTCTGCTCCTGGCGGCCAGCGGTGCGCCCAGCACCTCCAGTGCGGCCATGCGCACGGCCACGCCATTGGAAACCTGCTGGCGGATCACCGACTGCGGCCCGTCGGCCACCGCCGATTCGATCTCCACGCCGCGGTTCATGGGCTGCGGGTGCATGACGATGGCATCGGGCCTGGCGTGCGCCAGCCGCGCCGTGGTCAGCCCGTACTCGCGGAAGTATTCGTCGCCGGCGGGAATGCTGCGGTCGGCGAAGCGCTCCTTCTGGATGCGCAGCATCATCACCACGTCGCAGCCGCTGATGCCCTCGACGATGTCGGTGCTGCGCGTGCAGCCGGCGAACTCGTTCTGCTCGGGCATCAGCGCCGGCGGGGCGACGATGCGGATGTCGGTGGCGCCGAGGATGCGGAAGGCCTGCCAGGCCGAGCGCGCCACGCGCGAGTGGCGGATGTCGCCGACGATGGCGATCGACAGCCCGTCGCAGCGGCCCTTCTTCTGCAGCACGGTGAGCGCGTCGAGCAATCCCTGGGTGGGATGCGAGACATGCGCCTCGCCGGCCGACAGCACGCTCACGTGCGGCTTCACGTGCTGCGCCACCATGGCCGGCACGCCCACCTCGGAGTCGCGCAGCACGAACACGTCCACGTGCAGCGCCTCCAGCGTGTAGATGGTGTCGAGCATGCTCTCGCCCTTCACGCGCGAGGACAGCTGCACCTCGAGGTTCACCACGTCGGCGCCGAGGCGCTTGGCGGCCAGCTCGAAGGACACGCGCGTGCGCGTGGAAGGCTCGGTGAACAGGTTCGCCACGGTCACGCCGGCCAGCACGTTGGAGCGCGGCGCGACATCCCCAGGCTGGCGCGCATAGTGCTGCGCCCGCTCCAGCAGCATCTCCAGCTCGCTGCGGGTCAGGTCTTCGAGGGTGAGAAGGTGGCGCAGGTGGCCTGCGGCGTTGCGCTGCGCGCTCATCGGTGCGGAACCTTGGTCAACTGTGCTGCTCCAGCCAGCTCGCGAGCATCACGGCCGCGGCGGCGCTGTCGATATCGCCCTTGCCCACCTGCCGGCGCCGCTGGCCCGACGCGCGCTGCTCGCGCAGCAGCCCTGCCGCGGCGGTGGAGGAGTAACGCTCGTCGATGCGGTCGACGGTGAGCCCGTAGCGCTCGGCCAGCGCGCGCGCGAAGGCGTCGGCGCGGTCCGCGAGGCTGCCGGGGGAACCATCCTCATTATAAGGGGCACCGACCACCAGCACGTCAGGACCCAGGGCGCGCACCTCGCGGTCGATGGCGGCCCAGTCCGGGCCGGCGTCGTGGTGGGCCACGGTGGTGCGCGGCGCGGCGGTGCGGGTCACGGTGTCGCCGCTGGCCAGGCCGATGCGCCTCAGGCCGAAGTCGAAGGCCAGGACGATGCGCGCCTTCACGCGTGGCCGGCGCGCGGGCTCACCCTGGTCACGTCCACGCCCAGCGAGCGCCAGGCGGCGTCCCAGCGGTCCTCGTAGGGCAGGTCGAACAGCACCGCATCGTTGACCGGCAGGGTCAGCCAGGAGTTCTCGCGCAGTTCGCGTTCCAGCTGGCCGCCCTCCCACTGGGCGTAGCCCAGCGCGATGAAGGCATCCTCGGGGCCATTGCCCTTGGCCATGGCCGCCAGCACGTCGCGGCTGGTGGTCACCTGGATCTGGTCGGAGATGCGGTGGGTGGACTCCCAGCTGCCGCCCGGCCGGTGCAGCACGAAGCCCCGGTCCTGGTGCACGGGCCCGCCGCGCAGCACGATCTGCTCGCCGACCTCGGGCACCTCGGGCGGAAGCTGCATCTGCGCCAGCACCTCGGACAGGCGCATGGACAGCGGCTTGTTCAGCACGATCCCGAGCGCGCCGCGGCTGCTGTGCTCGCAGATCAGCGTGACCGTGCGGGCGAAGTGGGGATCATCCAGCCCGGGCATCGCAACCAGCAGCTGGTTGGTCAGGGAGCCTTCTTTGGACATGACCCCAGTATGGGGGCGGCTGGCGGTGCGCTCAAGGCGCCATCCGGCCCATCGTGCTAGCGCGTACGGAGCGAGGAGCCGGTGGCGCGGCCGCCCTCGAAGCGCCATTCGTAGGCGAAGCGCAGGCTGCGGTAGTCGCGCGCCAGGTCGGGCGGGAAGGGGTCGAAGGGGCTCGCCAGGCGCAGGATCTCGCGCGCCGCGTCGTCCAGCTCCGGGTGGCCGCTGCTGCGCTCGATGCGGGCGCTGCGCAACCGGCCGTCATCGTTGATCACCACCTCCAGCACCAGGCTGCCGGCCAGTCCTTGCTGCCGGGCGAGGGCTGGAAAGTTGAGCGTGCCCACCTGTTCGATGCGGCGCCGCCAGGAATCCAGGTAGGGCGCCAGCCGCGAGGCGCGGGTGTCCGGCGAGAGGTAGAGCTGCTCCTTGATGTCGCCGCGCAGCCGGATGGTGTCGTCGCCGGCCAGCAGCCGCTCCAGTTCCTCCTGGGTGAGCAGCAGCTCCGGTTCCGGGGTGGGCTCGATCTGGATGGTGGACAGGGCCGGGGCCGAGGTGGCCAGCAGCTGCTCCTCCAGCCACTGGCTGGGGCGCGGCATCTCCTGCGGCACCGGCCGCGGCTCGGCGCCGGGCAGCTCCGCCGCCTCGTTGCGGTCGGTATTGCCCGAGCCCTCCTGGGTGCGCTGCGCCAGGTAGGCCGCATCGGGGTTCTCGCCGGCCTCGGGCAGCTCCTCGGAGACCAGCAGCACCTCCAGCCCGCGGCGCGGTTCACCCTTGCCGCCGGGCATGGTGAAGGTGATGCCCAGCAGCAGCATGCCGTGCAGCAGCGTGGCCAGCACCAGCATGGTGTAGATGCGGTCGCGCGTGGTGCGGCCGTCGAAGCCGTCCATGCGCCGGCGCCGCATGGGGGCCGGCGGCGCCGCGACCGGGTCGCCGGCCGTGCTCACACCGCGGCCTGCCGCGCTCCGGCGCGGTCACCGGCGGCCAGGCGCCTTTCCACCGCCTCGATGAAGGTGGCGGCGAGGTCGGTGCCGAAGGCCTTGTCGATCTCGCGCACGCCGGTGGGGCTGGTGACGTTGATCTCGGTGACGAAGCCGCCGATCACGTCCAGGCCCACGAACAGCATGCCGCGGGCGGCCAGCTTCGGGCCGATGCCGGCCGCCAGCTCCTTCTCCCGCTCGGTCAGCGGCCGCGCCACGCCGGTGGCGCCGGCAGCCAGGTTGCCGCGGTTGTCGTGCGCCGAGGGCATGCGCGAGAGGGCATAGGGCGCGGGCTTGCCGTCGATCAGCAGCACGCGGGTGTCACCCCCGGTGACGATCTCGGGCAGGTACTTCTGCATCATCGCGAAGCGCGTGCCACAGGCGGTCAGGGTCTCGCATACCACGCCGAAGTTCTTGTCGGAGCGGTCGACGACGAAGATGGAGCGCCCGCCCATGCCATCCAGCGGCTTGACCACCACCCGGCCGAACTCGCGGGCGAACTCGGCCATGGCCGCCATGTCGCGGGTGACCAGCGTCGGCGCGCAGTACTCGGGGAACCAGGCGGTGAACACCTTCTCGTTCATGTCGCGCAGGCCCTGCGGGCGGTTCACCACCAGCGCCCCGGCGGATTCGGCCCGCTCCAGGATGTAGGTGGTGTGCACGAACTCCATGTCGAAGGGCGGGTCCTTGCGCATCAGGATGGCGTCGAAGTCGCCCAGCGCGGTGTCGGCGGCCTCGCCCAGCGAGAACCAGTCCTGCGGGTCGGCCTTCACGGACAGCGGGCGGGCATGGCCGCGAGCCACGCCGTCGCGCAGGTACAGGTCGCCCTGGCGCAGGTACCAGAGCTCATGGCCGCGGGCCTGGGCGGCCAGCAGCATCGCGAGGGTGGTGTCCTTGGCGTACTTGATTCCCTCGATGGGGTCCATCACCACTGCCAGGCGGGTGCGCTGCGACATGCAATAAGTCCAGTTGGGCGAAAACGAGTACCAGTTCAACGTGTGGATGGTAGCCCACCGGGTTAAATCCCGACGTACCTGCCTCGCGGCGTTCCCATGTAGTCGCCGTTATCACGATATGTTAAAAGTTTCGGGGATGTGCAAGCCGCTATGAATGCAGTCGGGAGTGCCATGCCGGTGAGCGAGGAGAACGGAACCCTCAAGGGCCTGAAGGTGCTGGTCATTGATGACAGCAAGACCATCCGTCGCACCGCAGAGACCCTGCTGGCCAAGGAGGGTTGCGAGGTCTTCACCGCCATCGACGGCTTCGACGCGCTGGCCAAGATCGCCGACCACCAGCCGGACATCGTCTTCGTCGACATCATGATGCCGCGCCTGGATGGCTACCAGACCTGTTCGCTGATCAAGCACAACAAGGTCTTCAAGGACATCCCGGTCATCATGCTTTCTTCCAAGGACGGCCTGTTCGACCGCGCCCGCGGGCGCATCGTCGGCTCCGAGCATTACCTGACCAAGCCGTTCACCAAGGAAGAACTGCTGGGTGCCATCGACGCGCATATCGGCGGGAGGTAGAGCGTGGCCCTGATCCTCATCGTGGACGATTCGCCCACCGAGGTGCACGTGATGAAGAAGGCGCTCGAGCAGGGCGGCTTCAAGACAGCGATCGCCGGAGACGGCCGCGAGGGCGTGCGCCTGGCCAAGGACCTCAAGCCCGACCTCATCTTCATGGACATCGTGATGCCGGGCATGAACGGCTACCAGGCCACCCGCACGCTGGCGTCCGACCCGGACACCCGTGCCATTCCCATCGTCATGGTCACCTCGAAGGGCCTCGAGACCGACCGCGTCTGGGGCCTGCGCCAGGGCGCCGTCGACTACATGGTCAAGCCGGTCACACCGGAGCTCCTGGTAAAGAAAGCCCAGGCAACGCTGGCTGCCTGAAGGCGTCGCCAGTGCAACAGCTCCCTTCCATCCGCAGCCTGCGCGACAAGCCGTACGACCTGCTGGTGGCCCTCGACCGCCGCGGGCAGGCCGCCAGCGGCATCAAGACCGAGAGCCCGGACGGCGCCCGCGAGTGGGTGGGCGTGGCCTGGCGCATGGCCGGCGAGGGCTACCTGGTGGCCCGCGAGGAGACCCGCGAGGTGCTGCCGTACCCGGCGCAGCTCACCCGCGTGCCCGGCGCCAGGCCCTGGGTGAAGGGGCTGGCCAACCTGCGCGGCTCGCTGCTGCCGGTGATCGACCTGAGACAGTTCCTGGGCAGCGGCGTCACGCCGCTGACCCGCAACACCCGCCTGCTGGTGGTCAACCACCGCGACATCCCGGCGGGCCTGATGGTGGATGAAGTGCTGGGCTTCCGGCGCTTCACCGATGGTGAATTCAGCGGCGAAGCGCCGCCGACCATCGTCCGCTGCGAACGATTCGTGGCGGGCGCCTTCCGTCGTGGCGACGAAGCCTGGCCGGTCATCAGCCTGCGCCAGCTGGTCGAAAACCCGGGGTTCCTCGATGCCGCAGCATGAAGCTTCCACGTCATCGTCCTCGCGCGGCCTGGTGCTGGTGGTCGCCGCAGGCGCGCTCGCACTGGCCGGTGCCGCCGTCGGCGTGTTCTCTGGCACCACGCCCGGGCTGATCGCCGCGCTGCTGTGCCTGGTGGCGCTGGCGCCGCTGGCCATGCTGTACAAGTCCATCCGCGTGGTGATGCAGGAGGCCGAGGTGGCCCGCCAGGCGGTGGCCGCGCAGCGCGTGGAGAGCGAGCGCAACCAGGCCGCCATCCTGCGCCTGCTCGACGAAATCGCCGGCCTCGGCCAGGGCGACCTCACCGCCACCGCCACGGTGACCGAGGACATCACCGGCGCCATCGCCGACTCGGTGAACATCGCGGTGGAGTCCCTGCGCGGCCTGGTGATCGCCATCAACCAGTCCTCGGTGCAGATGGACAGCGCCGCGCGCCAGACGCAGGCGCTGGCGCAGCACCTGGCCAAGACCTCCGGCTCCCAGTCCAAGCAGATCGCCGCCGCCACCGAATCGATCGCCGCGATGGCGGTCTCCATCGAAGAGGTGTCCGGCAACGCCGAACGCGCCTCCGACGTGGCGCGCCACTCGGTGGACGTGGCCCACAAGGGCGGCAAGGCCGTGCGCCGCACCATCGAGGGCATGAACGGCATCCGCGAGGCCATCCAGGAGACTTCCAAGCGCATCAAGCGCCTGGGCGAGAGCTCGCAGGAGATCGGCGGCATCGTGGAGCTGATCAACGACATCGCCGAGCAGACCAACATCCTCGCGCTCAATGCCTCCATCCAGGCCTCGATGGCCGGTGACGCCGGGCGCGGATTCGCGGTGGTGGCCGACGAGGTCCAGCGCCTGGCCGAGCGTGCTGCTGCCGCCACCAAGCAGATCGACGCCATCGTGCGCACGATCCAGGCCGACACCAACGGCGCCGTGGTGTCGATGGAGCGCTCCACCGCCGACGTGGTCAGTGGCGCGCAGCTGGCGGAGAACGCCGGCCAGGCGCTGGAGGAAATCGAGCAGGTGTCCAACCAGATCGCGAGCCTGGTGCAGAACATTTCCGCGTCCGCGCGCAACCAGGCCCAGACCGCGCAGAGCGTGGCGCGCAACATGCAGGTGCTGCGCGAGATCAGTACCCAGACCGCCGACGCCACCAGCAACACCTCCGAGGCCGTGGCCAAGCTGGCGCTGCTGTCGGCCTCGCTGCGCAAGTCGGTGGCCGGCTTCCGCCTGCCCGACACGACGCCTTCCCCCGGTTCCACCCAGCGCGTGCCCGCGCTCAAGCCCGATGCCGAGGAAGAGCAGTTCGATCCCTCGGGCACGCTGAGGATCCGCCGCATCGCCGTGGGCAACGCGAATGGCTGAGGCGGCGTTGGCAACCGAGGGCATCGCCAGCCAGACGCTGGACGCGGTCCTGCGTGAGATCCTGGCCTCGCTGAACGAGGCCCGGCTGGCGCTGGAGGCCTTCGTCGAGCAGGCCGACAACCGGCAGCTGCTGACCCGCTGCAGCGGCGAGCTCGCGCAGGTGCAGGGCGTGCTGCGCGTGATGGAGATCCACGGCGCGGCGCTGCTGGCCGAGGAGATGCACCAGGTGTGCGTCTACCTGGAGACCTCGCCCAATGCCTCCCGCAACCAGGCCGAGGCGCTGGACGCGCTGATGCGCGCCGTCGTGCAGCTGCCCGGCTACCTCGACCGCGTGCAGGCCGGCGGCCGCGACATGGCGCTGGTGCTGCTGCCGTTGCTGAACGACCTGCGCGCCGTGCGCGGCAGCCCGCTGCTGTCGGAAGGCACGCTGCTGTCGCTGAACCTGAAGTCCGACCGCCAGCCCGAGCCCGTGCCGCCTGCGCCGGGCGAGGAAACCCTCACGGTGCAGCAGTGGGCGCGCAAGCTGCGCGTGCAGTTCCAGGCCGCGCTGGTGGGCTGGATCCGCGGCGACCGCAACGAGGTGCACCTGGAGTCGCTGGCCGGCGTGGCCAGCCGTTTCGAGAAGGTGGCCACCTCGCAGGCGCTGTTCCAGCTGTGGTGGGTGGTGGGCGCCGTGATCGAGGCGCTGCGCGAGGGCGGGCTGGAAGGCAGCGTGTCGGTCAAGCGCCTGCTGGGCCTGGCCGACCGCGAGATCCGCCGCCTGTATGAAGAGGGCGAGAACCGCTACGCCAGCCATCCGCCGGTCGAGCTGCTGAACAACCTGCTCTACTACGTGGCGCGCGCGACCAGCAACGGACCGCGCGTGGCTGCGGTGCGCAGCTCCTTCCGCCTCGGTGAGCTGCTGCCGGTGGACGAGAACGTCGAGAAGGAGCGCGAGAACCTCTCCGCGCCCTCGATCAAGCTGATGCACACCGTGGCCGCGGCCATCCGCGAGGACCTGGCCAAGGTCAAGGACGTGCTGGACATCTACGTGCGCCGAGGTGGCGCCGCGCCCGAGGAGATCGGCGCGCAGGTGGAGCTGCTGCGCAAGATCGGCGACACGCTGGGCGTGCTTGGCCTGGGCGAGCAGCGCGCGCGCGTGCAGGCGCAGATCCAGAAGATCGAGGCACTGGTGGCCTCGCAGGAGCGCCCGTCCGAGTCCGCACTGATCGACATCGCCGCGGCCCTGATCCAAGTGGAGGACCACCTCGACGACGAGCTGGTGCGCATGGTGCTGCCGCGCGCCGACGGCGCCGGCGACGCGACGGCCGACCTGGACGTGGACTTCGCGGCCGTGCAGTCCGCGGTGCTGCGCGAGTGCGTGGTCAATCTCGCACGCGTGAAGGAATACGTGGCGCAGAGCGTAGGCGGCACGCTCGACGCCGCCGGTTTCGACAACTGGCAGGAACTGATGCGCGGCATCCAGGCCGCGCTGCGCATGCTGGGCAAGACCCGCGCCGAGCAGTGCGTGGGCCGCGTGATCGCGCACCTCAGGGGCGTGATGACGCCGGGCGGATCGCGCCTGACGCCGCATGCCATGGACCGCCTGGCCGATGCCATCGTCAGCGTCGAGTACTACATGGAGACGCTGCAGGCCGGTCGCTCCGATCCCTGGTACATGCTGGACAACGCCGAGGCGGCGCTCGCCGCCGTGGATGCGCAGCCCGTGCGCGACATCCCGGTGGTGGAGCCGGCCGGCGAGAAGCAGTACACCGGCACCATGGTCATCAGCCCGCCGGGCGCGCCGCCGCAGCCTGCGGCCGCGCCGCCGGTGGCCCAGCCCGTGCGCCCCGTGCTGGCCACGCCGGCCGTGGCCGATGCCGGCGACCCGGAGATGGTGGCGGTGTTCCTCGAGGAGGCGCGAGAGGAAGAGGCGCGCATCGCGCAGAACCTGCCGCTGTGGGACCAGGATCCCACGCAGCATGAAGCGCTGGTCGCCACGCGCCGCGCTTTCCATACGCTCAAGGGCAGCGGCCGCGTGGTGGGCGCCACCGCGCTGGCCGAGTTCGCCTGGTCGATCGAGAACCTGCTGAACCGGCTGCTCGACAAGACCCAGACGCGCTCGCCCGCCATCCTCAACGTGCTGCGCGAGGCGATGACGGCGCTGCCGCAGCTGATCGGCCAGCTCGAGGGCGGGCCCGCACCCACCGTCGACGTGGAGTCCATCTCCACCCGCGCCCATGCGCTGGCGGCCGGGCGCACCGTGGTCCCGCCGCCTGCGCCGGTGCCGCCGCCGGAGCCCGAGCCGGCGCCTGCGCCGGTGGTGGAGGCGCCCGCTCCTGCGCCGGCGCCTGATGCCGCGGCAGAAACGGCCATGCGCCGGGCTCCGGGCGAAGTCGAATCCACGCTGGGCGACATCTACGCGCGCGAGACCGCGAGCCACGTGGCCGCCATCCGCGACTGGATCGCCAGGCAGCGTGGGCTGCCTGAGCCGCATACGCTCACCGAGCCCGCCTATCGCGCCTGCCACACGCTGGCAGGCAGCTCCAAGACCGCCGGCGCGCGCCATGGCATCCGCCTGGCCGAGCCGCTGAACCGCTGGCTGAGGAAGTCCTTCGACAGTGCAGTCGGCCTCACCACCGCCGACCTCGACCTGATCGAGGATTGCATGGCGGCGATGGAGGCCGTCAGCACCCACCTCAGCGCCGACACCGGTTTCTTCTCCATGCACTCCAGCCTGCGCGAGCGCATCGAGGCCAGCGAGGCGGAGCTGGACGCACGCATTGCCGCGGCCGCGCAGCCGGCGACGGACCCGGCCGCCACCTCGGAGACGCTGGTGGCGAAGTTCGATTTCTCGCAGGTGTTCGCCGATGAGGTGGCGCAGGCCGTGCCCGGGCAGGAACCTCAGGCGCCTGCCGCGGACACGGCCGCGACCGGGGAACCGGCGCCGGCCGA
>CAYVZE010000019.1:0-37764 GCA_964455685.1 uncultured Steroidobacteraceae bacterium | reverse complement strand
GTTCGATCCGCTGGACGGCTCCTCCAACCTCGACATCGCCGGCGGCGTCGGCACCATCTTCAGCATCCTGCGCAAGGACCGCCGCTCGCCGAAGATCGAGGACTCGCTGCTGCAGCCGGGCGTGCGCCAGGTGGTCGCGGGCTACGTGCTCTACGGCTCCTCCACGGTGATGGTGCTGACCCTGGGCAATGGCGTGGACATGTTCGTGCTCGACCCCGCCATCGGCGCCTTCGTGCGCGTGGCCGAGGGGCTGAGGATCCCGCCGAAGAACAAGTGCTACTCGCTCAACGAGGGCAACCGCCTGACCCTGCCCGAGGGCTACCAGAAGTACCTGCACTGGGCGCAGGAGAACGGCTACTCCAGCCGCTACGTGGGCGCCATGGTGGCCGACGTGCACCGGATCATGATCCAGGGCGGCGTGTTCATGTACCCGCCGACGAAGAAGGCGCCGAAGGGCAAGCTCCGGCTGATGTACGAGGCCAATCCCATGGCCTTCCTGGTGGAGCAGGCCGGCGGCAAGGCGCTGGCCGCGCCGGGACAGCGCATCCTCGAGGTGCAGCCCGCCGAGATCCACCAGCGCACCTGCGTGATCCTGGGCAGCGCCGACGAGGTGGACCAGGTCGCCTTGATGCTCTGATCCGTCGCGCCGGCTCCGGGGAACCGCAACCGGCCGATTGCACCGGGCAAAAAGAAAGCGTCCCCGCCTCGCGGCGGGGACGCCTTATCTTGCGCAACCGTCAGTTGCGCAGGGCGTTTCAGCGGTCCAGCGCGAACCGCACGCCGCCGTAGAAGTAGCGGCCCATGAAGCCCACCGGGTAGTTGGTGCCCGGGAAGCTCGGCTTGCGGTCGTACAGGTTGTTCACGCCCGCGTACAGCTCCACGCCCTTGTCGTACATGGTGTAGCCCGCGTGCAGGTCGTGCACCCACTTGGCGCCGTAGTAGAAGTACTTCGGATCCGCGATGTCCGGATTCGCAGCCTTCTCCTTCTCGCTGTAGCGGCGCGTCTTGCTGAAGTAGTTGATGCCGTAGTTCACCGCCCAGCCGCCGCGGTGCCAGGTGAGGTCGGTGCTCACGGTGTACTTCGGCGCCCAGGCGTCCATGCGCTCGTCGGTGACTTCGGCGCCGGGGGCGGCGATGAAGGTCAGCTCATCCAGGTAGCCGCCGGCCAGCTTCCACTCGAAGCGGCCGAGGTCCGGCAGCGGCGCGAATGAGTAGCGCACCGTCAGGTCGGCGCCCGCGGTGGTGAAGTGCGCCACGTTGCGCGGCATCATCAAGAAGCCCTGCACGTAGCCGGTGGCAGGATTGCGCTCGATGCCGTCGCAGAAGATGTTGTCCAGCGTCGGCTGGTCCACGCACAGCTCCACCAGCTCCTGCGCATCCGCCGTGGCGACGGCGTTCTTCAGCTTCACGTTGTACCAGTCGAATGTCAGCATCAGCTCAGGCACGGCAGCCGGGCGCAGCACGAAGCCGGCGGTCCAGCTCTTGGCCGTTTCCTCGCCCAGGTTCCGGTTGCCGGTCATGCTGCCCGGCAGGCTGGTGTTGGCGGCCGGGTCGGAGCTCGGTCTGAACGTGTCCGGGTCGATGCCCAGGCTGGTCAGCAGCGCCGTGCAGTTGGCCGCACGGTACTGGGAGCCCTCGGCGATGAAATCCGGATCGCAGGGGTCATCGATGAACTCGAAGGTGCCCGAGGTCGGCGAGAACAGCTCGGCGATGTTCGGTGCGCGCACGGCCTCCGAGTAGGTGCCGCGGAAGGCCAGGTCCCGCACCGGCGCCCAGCGGGCATCCACCTTCCAGGTCGTGGTCGAGCCCACGGTGGAGTAGTCGGACACGCGTACCGCGCCGCCGATGTCCAGGGAGTGCGCCAGCGGCGCGTTGCGCAGCAGCGGGATGCCCAGCTCGATGAAGGCTTCCTTGACGTCGAAGTGGCCGCCCTCCGGCAGGATGCGCGGGTAACCCCACAACAGCTCCTGCTGGATCATCTGGTCGGGGATGCTGCGGCTTTTTTCCTTGCGGTATTCCAGGCCCGCCGCCCACAGCACGTCGCCGGCCGGCATCGTGAACAGGCTGTTGAAGTCGCCGCTGAGCGTGGCGCTCACCACATGCTGGGACATGCGGGTCTTCGTGAACGCGTCGACGCCGATGAAGTTGATGGCCGCCGCATCGGCAACGCCGTCGCCGAAGGGATTGAACGGCACGCAGCCGCTGTTGGGGCCCGGGGTGAAGGTCACGGGGATGCCGCTGCCGTCACCGCCGGGCTTGTAGCCGTACTCTCCCTCGAAGATCTCGTACATGTCCATGTTCGGCTGGTTGACCGGCGTGCCCGCCGGCTGCAGGTCGATGCGGCAGACGATGTTGCCGTTCGGCGTGCCGGTCAGGAACTCGCCTTCGTCCACGGCGTCCAGCGCCGCGTAGAAGCGCTCCTGGACGCGGGGCGCCACGTCCTTGTGCCGGACGCGCGTCTGGCCGAAGGTGTAGGACAGCTCGTAGCGCGGGCCGCCGGCGCCCAGGGTGCCGTCGATGCCCACCACGCTGCGCAGTGTCTGGCGGGTGATGTCATCGCTGCGCCGTCCCAGGTCGAAGTTGTCGCGGCTCATCAGCACGCCGGCCGGCATGCCGTATTCCGCCGCCGCGTCCGCATCGATGGCGTCGCGGATCGCCTCCGGCATGAACGGGTTCTCGCCGGAAACGAATGCGTAGAAGTCGAAGGACGGCTGACTTTCGTTCCAGGTGCGGGAATGGACGTACTTGCCTTCGGCGAACAGCCGCACCGAGTCATTGAGCTGGTAGCTGGAGAACAGGTTGGCCGAATGACGGCGGGTCTTGGGCTGCAGGTCGCCCGAGTAGCCCGCGAGCGGGGTGTTCGAGCCGCCCTGGGTCAGGCCGGTGCCGGGCAGATCCCTGCCCGGGTCGAAGGGCTCCCCGGCGCCCACGAAGTCGGGCAGGCCATCCCAGTCCGCGTCGAAGACACCGCCCGGGGCGGTGTCGGCATAGCGCAGGTCGTTCAGCGGGATGCGGTCGTAGACGTTCGGGTCATCCGGGATATCGTCCGGGTTGCGGACCAGCGCCCAGAACTTCAGCGGGTCGCCGATGCGCGAGCGGCTGGTGGCACGCACGCGGGAGTCGGCGTTGTATTCGTAGTTGAGGGTGACGTTGCCGCGCCCCTCGGCGAAGTTCTCGCCGGTGGTCAGCGAGAAGAAGCGGTTGCCGCCGTCACCTTCTTCCGAAAGCCCGGTCTGGCCGCGAAGGACCAGGCCTTCGAAGTCGCGGCGGGTGACGAAGTTGACCACGCCCGACACGCCGTCGGCGCCGTAGATGGCCGACACGCCGCCGGTGAGCACATCGACGCGCTCGATCAGGTCCATCGGGATGCTGTTGAGGTCGACGGAGGCCGAGCCCGGGACGCTGCCGACATGGCGGCGGCCGTTGACCAGCACCAGCGTGCGGTTGGTGCCCAGGTTGCGCAGGTCGAGCAGGTTCAGGCCCGCGGCGCCGATGTCGGCGCGATCACCGCCGTTGTCGTAGCGCGTCCGCGAGGCCACCAGTGCGGGAATGTTCGCCAGCGCCTCGGAGAGGTTGGTGTGGCCCGACTGGCGCAGGTCTTCCGCCTGCACGGTCAGCACCGGGTTGGGGGTCTCGTCAGCAGCGCGTGCCAGGCGCGAGCCGGTGACGATGATTTCTTCCATCTCGAACAGTTCGTCGCTGCCGGACTCCTCGGCGACGTCCTCGGCGGCCGTGGAGATGGCCGGCGCTGCCGCGGCAAGCAGGCTCATCGCGGCGAGTGAAGCGGGTGTGGTCTTGCGGTGGCTCATGGGGAAACCCCTGAAGGTCTCTGTGTTAACAGAAGGTGGATTGCACTTTGCACCCACTGGAGGGTGATTGAGCGTGCAAGCTACACAGTTCGTGCCTTCCAAAACCCTGATTTTGGGCACTTTTGGCCACCGGACAGCGGGGGTTGGCTCACTTCCGGGGTGGGAATTCGCCTACAAATGCCGGCAAGCGGCTGATATCTGTGGCGAAATTCAAGGATATTGACGCTCCTTGCAGTGTCGCGGCATCCGGCACGTTTGTGGCATTTCTGCAACGCGAGATGCCGGGCGCGGAACCGGCTGCGCTCCAGACAAAAAAAGCCCGGGAGTCGCCTCCCGGGCCCTGATCTGGTGATGGAGCCGCGTCAGCCGCGGCCCCACCGGCGATCCTTGCGGATCAGTTATCCCTTCTGAGCACCACGCGGCGATTCTGGGCGCGGCCTTCCGGCGTGCTGTTGTCAGCAACCGGCTGGCTCTCGCCGTAGCCCTGGGCGCGCAGGCGGTTCGCGGGCACACCGCCGTCGACCAGGTACTTCATCACCGCCTCGGCGCGACGCTGCGACAGGCGCAGGTTGTACTCGTCCGAGCCCGTGCTGTCGGTGTGGCCTTCGATCACACCCGTGGCCGACGGCACCGTCTCGCGCAGGAACGTGATCATGCGATCCAGTTCCGCATACGACTCGGGCTTGATCGTGGCCGAGTTGGTGTCGAAGTGCACCTCCAGGCGCATCGTCAGGCTGCAGCCCGTGCTGTCCACCGTGTCACCGCGCGGCGTGTTCGGGCAGCGGTCGTTGGCGTCGACCACGCCGTCACCATCCGAATCCGGCGGCGGCGGCGGCGGGGGCGGCGGCGGCGGGGGAGCAGCAGCCGGCGGCGGCGGGGGCGGCGGCGGCGGGGGCGGCGGAGGCGGCTCCGGCGCGCGACCGCCGAAGGCGTACTGCAGGCCCAGCGTTGCGACGCCGTCGATGATGCCGCGGCCGACGGAGCCGCGGGCGGCCACGTCACCCTTCAGCTGCAGCTTGCTGCGCGTGTACTCGACGAGGTCGGCGGTCAGGCCGACGCCCAGCTTGGCCACGACTTCCTTGTCCGTGGCGTTGGGGCGGAACTGGTCCACCACGCCGGCGCCGAACAGGATGAACGGGCTGACACGCTGGTCACGGTTGAACACGCGCGCGAAGTCGAGGGTGATGCCCTTGAGCTCGCGATCCCAGGTCGCACCCGGCGTCAGGTCGTCGTGGTTGCCAGAGAAAGCGTTGATGCCGATGTCCCACTTCTCGCTCAGCGCGTAGCCGATCGAGTAGGCCAGACCGAAGTCATCGTCGAGGAGGCGGTCCGAGTCAGTTTCGGTCCACATGCCGGCCACGCCGAGTGTCGTCTGACCGACATCGGTGCCAGCGTGCGCGTGCAAGGCACTGCCCGCGAGCGCTGCTGCCACGGCCAGTCTTAACACAGTCTTCTTCATGGTCGTTCCTCTTGGTTCTCCCCGGGGAGGGGAGATTGGGGCGAATGCTAGCGCCTGCTGCAGCCGCTGCCTACCACCAGACGTGCAGTTGCATAGTCATCTCAACTGGCGCGGCTCCTGCATGCTGCCGCAATCAGTGACCCGTAAGGGACGGCAAAAGTATACGATCGCCAATGCGGATGCCGCGGCGGTCGGCTTCGCCTGCAAGGATCTCCAGCACTCCGCCGACTTCTCCCCGGGACGAGATCAGCGCCTCGGAGTGGGGCGTTGCGTTGCGATGAATGTGCGTGATGCGTCCCTCTGCATCGAAGAACAGCATGTCCAGCGGCACGTAGGTGTTCTTCATCCACATGTCCATCGGGCGCGGCACGCGATGCATGAACAGCATGCCGGCATCGCGCGGCAGCTCGCGTATCCACATCAAGCCCTGCTGCTGCTGCGCCGGCGTCAGCGCCAGCCACACCAGCAGGGTGTCACGTCCATCGCGACGCTCGATGCTGATCTCGCGGCGCTCGAAGCCGCGAAGCTGCTGCGGCTTGAAGCCGGCGGCCGGCTGGGCGCCGCAGGCGGGAACGGCAACGAGGCAGAGCAGGGCAAGGCAAAGCAGGGCACGCATGGCGACAGTCTATGACTAAACTACCTGCATGCGTGTCGTCGAAATCTCGCCCGTCATTCCTCCCGAGCTGGCGCGGCTGACCGAGCTGGCCGGCAACCTGTCCTACAGCTGGCACCGCCCCACCCGGGCGCTGTTCGAGGACCTCGACCGCACGCTGTGGCGCCAGACGCATGCCAACCCGCGGCTGCTGCTCCGCTGCGTCAGCCAGCAGGCGCTGGATGCCGCTGCCGCCGACCCGGACTACATGGCGCGCTATCGCGCCGCGCTGGAGAACTACGACCGCTACCAGGCGCAGCCGGTATCCAGGGGTGGCGCGCTGGTGGCCTACTTCTGCGCCGAGTACGGCTTCCATGAAAGCTTTCCCATCTACTCGGGCGGCCTGGGCGTGCTGGCCGGCGACCACTGCAAGGCGGCCAGCGACGAGCTGCTGCCCTTCGTCGCGGTTGGCCTCGCCTACAGGCAGGGCTATTTCCGCCAGGTGGTGGATGCCGACGGCACGCAGCACGCGGGTTTCCACGACGTGGATCCGCGCGACCTGCCGGTGGAGCCCGTACGGGGCAGGGACGGCAACTGGCTGATCGTGTGGATTCCCATCGCCGACCGGCGGGTGGCCGCGCGCCTGTGGCGCGTGGAGGTGGGGCATGTGTCGGTGTACCTGCTCGACACCAACGTGGAGCCGAACTCGCCTGCCGACCGCGACATCACCTTCCGCCTGTACGGCGGCGACGAGGCGCACCGCATCCGCCAGGAGATGGTGCTGGGCATCGGCGGTGTGCGCGCGCTGCGCGAGCTGGGCCTGGCGCCGGCCGTATGGCACATGAACGAGGGCCATGCCGCCTTCCTGGCGCTGGAGCTGCTGCGCGAGCGAATGGCCGCAGGCATGGATTTCGACGCGGCGCTGGAGTCGGTGGCCGCGCAAAGCGTGTTCACTACGCACACGCCGGTGGCGGCCGGCCACGACACCTTCCCCGACCACCTCGTCATCGAGCATTTCGCCAGTTACGTGCACGAGCTGGGCGGCGACATGGACCGCCTGCTCTCGCTGGGGCGCGCGCCTGGCGTGCACGACCGCTTCAACATGACGCGCCTGGCGCTCAACAGCGCGCGGCGCATCAACGGCGTCAGCCGCATCCACGGCGGTGTTTCCTCGCGACTGGTGGCCGATCACTGGCCTGACATCCAGCCGCTGGAGAACCCGGTCGGCTACATCACCAACGGCGTGCACGTGCCCACCTTCCTGTCGTCGGTGTGGGCGCGTTACCTCGACGAGCACCTGCCCGAGTGGCGCGAGCGGCTGTGCGACGAGGAGTACTGGCAGGCGCTCGACCGCTTCGACAACCTGCCGTTCTGGCGCGCCGCGCAGGACATCAAGTCGCGCATGCTGGCCGGCGTGCGCGCGCGCCTGGAGCGCGAGTACAAGCAGAAGGGCATGGGCAGCGTGCAGCTGGCGCACATCACGCGCCTGCTCGATCCATCCAACCCGGACGTGCTCACCATCGGCTTCGCGCGCCGCTTCGCCACCTACAAGCGCGCCGCGCTGCTGCTGCGCGACCGCGAGCGGCTCAGGAAGCTGGTGTCGGATCCGGATCGCCCGGTGCTGTTCCTGTTCGCGGGCAAGGCGCATCCGGCGGACCGGCCAGGGCAGGAGGTGCTGCGCGAGATCAAGCGCGCCATGCTCTCGCCCGAGCTCGCCGGCCACGTCGTGTTCCTCGAGGACTACGACATCCAGCTCGCGCGCTGGCTGGTCACCGGGGTGGATGTGTGGCTGAACAACCCGGTCGCGCCGCTCGAAGCCTCCGGTACCTCCGGCATCAAGGCAGCCATCAACGGGCGGCTGAACCTCTCCATCCTCGATGGCTGGTGGGCGGAGGCGTGGGACGGCCAGAACGGCTGGGGCCTTCCCGGCGCCGACGCGGCCGACGAAGCGCGCCGCGACGACCTCGATGCCGCGGCCGTGTTCGACGCGCTCGAGGAAGAAGTGGTGCCGCTGTACTACGGCCGCAACGCCGACGGCTTCTCGCCCGGCTGGGTGCGCCGCTGCCGCCATGCCATGGCCAGCGTGATCCCGCGCTTCAACATGCGCCGCGTGGTCGGTGACTACGCGGAAGGGCTGTACCGTCCCGCTGCGGAGATGGGGCGCCGGCTGCTGGCGGACCACGGCCACCCGGCGGCCGAGCTGGCTGCCTGGAAGCGGCGCGTGCGCGAGCGCTGGCACGGCGTGGAGATCCTCGAGGTCCACGAGACGCCCCGTGGCGCAGGCTCGACCTCGCCGCTGGTGATGCGCGCGAAGGTGCAGCTCGCCGGCCTGGACCCGGCCGACCTGTGCGTGGAGTTCAAGGCACGCCGCATGCTGCCGGATGCCGGTTTCGAGCAGGCGCCGTTGTGCTCCTTCGGGCACGGCACGCCTCCCGGCCACTGGCTGGCGCGCTTCACCGTCGCCGGCCCGGTGGCCGAGGACGGCACGGTGGAGTACGGCGTCGCCGCGACGCCGCCGGGCATGGGCCAGTACCAGCTCGAGGTGCGGGTATATCCCTGGCACCCGCTGCTCACCCATCCGCTCGAGATGGGCCTCATGAAGCGGCTCTGAGCAGCACCAGGCCGCCCAGCGGCGGCAGGTCGAGCAGCAGCGAGCAGGGATGCCCGTGCGCGGGCACTTCCTCGGCCACGGCGGAGGGGCCGCCGGTGTTGCTGCCGCCATAGAAGGAGGAGTCGGAGTTCAGCAGCACCTGGTACGTGCCGCGCAGCGGCACGCCGATGCGGTAGGCCGGGCGCGGCGTGGGCGTGAAGTTCAGGGCCACCACGAGCTGTTCCTCCCCGGCGATGCGCAGGAAGGCCAGCACGGAATTCTCGCGGTCGCTGCAGTCGATCCACGCGAAGCCCTGCGGTTCGAACTCGTGCCGGTGCAGGGCGGGGTGTTCGACGTACAGGCGGTTCAGGTCCGCCACCAGCCGGCGCACGCCGCGATGCTCGGCATGCTCGAGCAGGAACCAGGGCAGCGCCACGTGGAAGTCCCATTCCCAGGGATGCGCGAACTCCCCGCCCATGAACAGCAGCTTCTTGCCCGGCAAGGTCCACATGTAGGTGAACAGCAGGCGGAGGTTGGCCAGCTGCTGCCAGCGGTCCCCCGGCATGCGGCCCAGCAGCGAGCGCTTCAGGTGCACCACCTCGTCATGCGACAGCGGCAGGATGAAGTTCTCGCTGTACGCATACATCATCGCGAAAGTCAGGTCGTTCTGGTGGTACTTGCGGAACAGGGGGTCGCGGGCGAAGTAGTCCAGGGTGTCGTGCATCCAGCCCATGTTCCACTTCATCGAGAAGCCCAGGCCTCCGTTCTCCACCGGCCGGCTGACCATGGGCCAGCTGGTGGATTCCTCGGCCATCATCACCGTGCCCGGCGAGCGTGAGTGCGTGACCGCGTTCAGCGCGCGCAGGAACTCCACCGCCTCGAGGTTCTCGCGCCCGCCGTGCTGGTTGGGCACCCATTGGCCGCCGCGGGCGTAATCCAGGTAGAGCATCGAGGCCACCGCGTCCACGCGCAGGCCATCGAGGTGGAACTGCTCCAGCCAGTAGCAGGCGCTGGACAGCAGGAAGCTCTTCACCTCGTGGCGGGCGAAATCGAACACCAGCGTGCCCCACTCCGGATGCTCGCCCTTGCGCGGGTCGGCGTACTCGTACAGCGGCGAGCCGTCGAAGCGGGCCAGCGCGTGCGCGTCGCGCGGGAAGTGCGCCGGCACCCAGTCGAGCAGCACGCCGATGCCCTGCTGGTGGCAGCAGTCGATGAAGTACTTGAAGTCGTCCGGCGTGCCGAAGCGGCTGGTGGGCGCGAAGTAGCCGGTGGTCTGGTAGCCCCAGGAGTCATCCAGCGGATGCTCGGTGACGGGCAGCAGCTCGATGTGGGTGAAGCCCATCTCCTTTACGTAGGGGATGAGTCTTCCCGCCAGCTCGCGCCAGCCCAGGAAGGAGCCGTCGGGATGCCGCTCCCATGAGCCGGCATGAACCTCGTAGATGGACATGGGCGCGTGCAGCCAGTCGCGGCGGGCGCGCGCCGACATCCACTCCTCGTCCTGCCAGGCATAGGCATGCGGGTCGGTGACGATGGCCGCCGTGGCGGGGCGCATTTCCATCGCGAACGCATAGGGGTCGGTCTTGAGCAGTACCTCGCCGGTCTCGCGGTTGCGCAGCTCGAACTTGTACAGCGTGCCCAGCGCAAGGCCCGGCACGAACAGCTCCCACACGCCGCTGCTGCCCAGCACCCGCATGGGCAGGCGCCGCCCGTCCCAGTCGCAGAAGGGACCGACCACGCTGACGCGTTCGGCATTGGGCGCCCATACGGCAAAGCGCACCCCCTGGATGCCGTCGAAGGTGGCCGCGTGCGCGCCCAGCATGCGCCAGGCCTCCACGTGGCCGCCGGAGTTGAACAGGGCGAGGTCCGCGGCCGAGAGGCTGGGGGCGAAGCTGTAGGGGTCCACTCGCTCGTGGCGACGGCCGGCGTGGTCGATCCAGGCCAGCCGGGGGTGCGGGTCGATGTCCGGGGCGGCGAGCTCGAAGAAGTCGCTGTCGCCCATGCGCGCGAGCCTGCGGCCGTCGGCCAGCATCACCTCGCGCGTGGCCGGAAGGTAGGCCCTTACAACCGAACGGCCTTCCCGCCGATGCACGCCGAGCACGCCGTGCGGATCATGGTGGCGTCCCGCTGCGATCCTTTCCATTGCCGCTGCAATCGTGTGTTTGATGTGGAGCCTCTTTGCCAGGGTCGTGTGCGGGTCGCAGTAGGCAAAATTCCTGATCCATGAGAACGCCCCGGCTGTGGTAAATATACCTTCAATGGCGAACGCAACCCGCACGAACTCCGGCCGTTATGTGAGCCGTCTCACCGGTGGCACCCTTGCAATGATCATGGCCGGCGGACGCGGCGAGCGCCTGCGCGGGCTGACCGAGCATCGCTGCAAGCCCGCCACTCCCTTCGGCGGCAAGTTCCGCATCATCGACTTCGTGCTGTCCAACTGCGTGAACTCGGGCATCCGCAAGATCTGCCTGCTCACGCAGTACAAGGGCCAGTCGCTGATCCAGCACGTGCAGCGCGGCTGGTCCTACCTGCGCGGCGAGTTCGGCGAGTTTGTCGACGTGATCCCGGCGCAGCAGCAGGTGGGCCAGGAGTGGTACCGCGGCACCGCCGACTCGGTCTACCAGAACCTGGAGTACGTGCGCTCGCACAACCCGCGCCACGTGCTGGTGCTGGCCGGCGACCACATCTACAAGATGGACTACGGCCCGATGATCGCCTACCACGTGGAGAAGGGGGCGGACATCACCGTGGGCGTGGTGGAGGTGCCGGTGGCCGAGGCGCGCGCCTTCGGCGTGCTGTCGGTCACCGAATGGAACCGGGTCACCCGCTTCACCGAGAAGCCGCAGCAGCCCGAGCCCATGCCCGGCAATCCGTCGGTGGCGCTGGCCTCGATGGGCATCTACGTGTTCAACACCGACCTGCTCGACCGGCTGCTGGTCGAGGATGCCGCCGATCCCGGGTCGCAGCACGACTTCGGCCGCAACATCATCCCCAAGGCCATCAGCTCGCTGCAGGTCTTTGCCTACCCGTTCCGCAACGTGCGCACCAAGGCGCAGAACTACTGGCGTGACGTGGGCACGGTCGACGCCTTCTACGAGGCCAACCTCGAGCTGGTGCATGTCTCGCCCGAGCTGAACGTCTACGACGAGGAGTGGCCCATCTGGACCTACCAGGTGCAGCAGCCGCCGGCGAAGTTCGTGCTGGACGAGGACGGCCGCCGCGGCATGGCCATCAACTCGCTGGTGGCCGGGGGCTGCATCATCTCCGGCGCCGTGGTGCGCGAGTCGCTGCTGTTCTCGGCGGTGCGCGTGGACGAGCGTTCGGTGGTGGAACGCTCCGTGATCATGCCCGGCGTGCGCATCGGCAAGGACTGCGTCATCCGCAATGCCATCATCGACGAGCACTGCGAGATTCCCGACGGCATGCAGATCGGCGTCGATGCCGCGGTGGACGCCTCGCGCTTCGATGTCACGCCCCGCGGCATCGTGCTTGTGACGCCCGGCGCCCTGGCCAAGGTGACACGACCCTGATGAGCGACACGCGGCTGCCCGTCGTGCTGTTCTGGCACATGCACCAGCCGCCGTACCGCGACGCGCTGTCGGGGCGTTACGTGCTGCCATGGACCTGGCTGCACGCCATCAAGGACTACACCGACATGGCCGCCCACCTCGAGCAGGTGGAAGGCGCGCGCGCCGTGGTCAATTTCACCCCGGTGCTGGTGGAGCAGATCGAGGACCTGGCCGCCGCCGTGCGCGCCAACCTCGACTCCGGCGCGCCGCTGCCCGATCCGCTGCTGGCCACGCTGAGCTATGCGCCGCTGCCGCATGACCCGGCCGAACGCCAGGCGCTGCTGCAGGCCTGCGTGCGCGCCCAGCACGAGCAGGTGATCCGGCCGCGCGAGGCCTTCGCACGGCTGGTCGACATCGCCCACCAGGTCAATGAGCCGGCGCGCGCGGGCTATGTCACCGACCAGTTCCTGCACGATCTTGCCGTCTGGTACCACCTGGCGTGGATGGGCGAGTCGGTGCGGCGCAGCCACCCGCTGGTGGCGCGGCTGGAGGCCAAGGCGCATGGATTCGATGCGGCCGACCGGCACGAGCTGCTGTCGCTGATCGGCGAGCTGCTGTCGGGCCTGTTGCCGCGCTATCGCGCGCTGGCCGATGCCGGCCGCTGCGAGCTGGCCACCTCGCCGTTCGCGCATCCCATCCTGCCGCTGCTGATCGACTTCGGCGCCGCGCGCGAGGGCGAGCCGCATGCACCGCGGCCGCAGGCGGGCGCATATCCCGGCGGTGCCGAACGCGCGGCCTGGCACCTGCAGCGTGCCATGGAAGTCCACCAGCGCGTGTTCGGCCGCCGGCCACGCACCTGCTGGCCTTCCGAGGGCGCATTGAGCGAGCCGGCCGTGGCGGCCATCGAGGCCGCGGGCTTCGACTGCCTGGCCAGCAGCGTCAGCGTGCTGGCGCCGTCGCTGGCGCTGTCGGGCCAGCACATTCCCGGCCACCAGGACGAGGCCGAGCGGCTGCTGAACCGCCCGTGGCGCCTGCCTGAATCGCGCGTGTCCTGCTTCTTCCGCCACGATGGCCTGTCGGACCTGATCGGCTTCACCTACAACCGCTGGCATGGCGATGACGCCGCGGCGCACTTCGTCAACGAACTGGCGGGCATCGAGCAGCGCACCGCCGGTGAGCCCGACCGCATCGTGCTGGTGGCGCTCGATGGCGAGAACGCCTGGGAGCACTACCCGCACAACGGCTGGTACTTCCTCAACGCCCTGTACCGCGGCCTCGCCGACCATCCGCGCCTGAAGCTCACCACGCTGTCGCAGTTCGTGGACGAGCAGCGCGTCGCCGGCATCACGCCCAAGGTGCTGCCGCGGCTGCGCGCCGGCTCCTGGGTGTACGGCACGCTGTCCACGTGGATGGGTGACCCGGACAAGAACCGCGGCTGGGACCTGCTGGTCGAGGCCAAGCATGCCTACGACGAAGTGGTCGCTTCCGGGCGGCTGAACCGCGAGGAGCTGGCGCGCGCCACGTTGCAGCTGGCCGCCTGCGAGTCCTCCGACTGGTACTGGTGGTTCGGCGACTACAACCCCGCCGAGGCTGTGCGCGACTTCGACCAGCTGTTCCGCCACCAGCTCACCAGCCTGTACCAGTCGCTGGGACTGGCGCCGCCCGCACACCTGGACAAGGTCATCAGCGTCGGCCACGGCAATCCGGAAGCCGGCGGGGTGATGCGCCGTTCATGAGCGCGCAGGGACCGGTGCTGTCGCGGCGCCGCGCCGGCGTGCTGCTGGCGGCCAGCTCGCTGTGCACCGAAGGGGAGGGGGCACTGGGCTGGCGCGCGCGGCGTTTCATCGACTGGCTGGCCGAGGCGGGCTTCACCGTGTGGCAGTTGTTGCCGCTGGTGCCCGTCGATCACTCCGGCTCACCCTACTGGGCGCGTTCCGATCGCGCCGGCAATCCGGCGCTGCTGGACCCGCACGCGCCCGATCCCGGCAGCGAGGACGACTTCGAGGCCTGGCGCAGCGCGCAGGCGGGCTGGATCGAGGACTACGTGCTGTTCGAGGCCATCAGTGCCGAGCAGGGCGGCAGGCCCTGGTGGCAGTGGCCCCGGCCGCTGCGCGATCGCCAGCCCGAGGCGCTGGCGCAGGCCGCGCGGCGCCTGAAGGAGCCGGTGCGCGCGATGGCGCGCGCGCAGTGGCGCTTCGACATGCAGTGGAAGGCGCTGCGCGAACATGCGGCCTCGCGCGGCGTACACCTGTTTGGCGACCTGCCCATCTACGTGGCGCCGGATTCCGTGGCCACCTGGGTGTTCCGCGACCAGTTCCAGCTCGACGAGCGGGGCGAGCCGCGCGCGGTGGCCGGCGTGCCGCCGGACTATTTCGCCGAGGATGGCCAGCTCTGGGGCAATCCGCTGTACCAGTGGGAGGCGCACCGGCGCGACGGGTTTTCCTTCTGGCTGCGTCGCCTCGGCCTGCAGGCCGAGCGCTTCGACGTGCTGCGTATCGATCATTTCCGCGGATTCGAGGCCTACTGGGAGGTGCCCGCCGGGGCGAAGACCGCGCGCGAGGGACGCTGGAGCCCCGCCCCGGGCCGCGAGCTGCTCAGCCGGGTGCGCGAGCAGCTGCCGCAGCTGGAGCTGGTGGCCGAGGACCTCGGCGTGATCACCGACGAGGTGATCGCATTGCGCAAGGATTTCGCGCTGCCGGGCATGCGCGTGCTGCAGTTCGGTTTCGACGGCAACAACCACAATCCGCACCTGCCGCACATGCACGAAGCCGACGTGGTGGCCTACACCGGCACCCACGACAACGACACCACCGCCGGCTGGTATGCCGCGTTGCCGCCCGAGGCGCGCGACCGCGTGCGCCGCTTCCTGGCGCGCGCCGACCACGAGGTGGTGCACGCGCTGTTGCGGCTGGCGCTGTCGTCGGTGGCCGGCATGGCCGTGCTGCCGGCGCAGGACCTGCTCGGGCTGGGCAGCGAGGCGCGCCTGAACCGTCCCGGCACCGCCATGGGCAACTGGGGCTGGCGCCTGCCCGTCGAGTGGCTGACCGCGCCGCTGGCCGCGCAATTCCGCGAGCTCAACGAACTCTACGGTCGGCTAGACTAGGGTCATGCTGAGGCGGACATTGTTCATTTCGATCGCGGCGTTGGGGCTGGCCGCCACCGGTTGCTCGATCGCACGCCTGGAGCCGCCGCGCCTGCAGGTGGTGGATGTGGGCCTGCTCGATGCCGGCCTGCTGCGCCAGCAGCTGCGCCTGCGCATGCGCGTGCAGAATCCCAACGACGTGCAGCTGCCCGTGCGGGGAATCACGTACGAGGTGCAGCTCTCGGGCGAGACCTACGCCACCGGCGAGTCGCAGAAGGACATCCTGGTGCCCGCGCTGGGTGAGACCGAGTTTGACGTCGACATCACCGCCAACGCGGCCGCGGCGCTGCTGCGCATCCTCGGCGATCGCAGCGGCAGGAATCCGGAGTACCGCGTGCTCGGTCGCGTGCACCTGGCCAGCGGCGTGGTGCGCAGCATTCCCTTCGAGCACAAGGGCGAGCTGAAGCTGCGCTGATCAGTGCCGGGGAATGCTCCGGTACAGCTCCACGTACTCCCCGACGCGCCGCTCCCAGGAGAAATCCTCCGCCATCGCGTTGGCGACGATCTTCTGCCACAGCGGCTTCTTCGCGTACCACGCCAGCGCGGTCTGAACGCCCCAGGTGAGGCCGCCTTCGTCGTAGTCGTTGAACACCACGCCGGTGCCGCGGCCGGTGGCCGGGTCGAAGTGCTGCACCGAGTCGGCCAGGCCGCCGGTGCGGCGGACCACCGGGATGGTGCCGTAGATCTGGCTGTACATCTGGTTCAGGCCGCAGGGCTCGTACAGCGAGGGCATCAGGAAGATGTCGCTGGCGGCCTCTATCCAGTGCGCCTCGGCCTCGCTGTAGCCGCGGAAGAAGCTCACCCGCTGCGGATACTGCCTTGCCAGCACCTGGAAGAACTCTTCGTACTGCCGGTCTCCGCTGCCCAGCACGCCGCACACGAACTCGTGCTTCTCGAGCAGCGAGGGCAGCACCTTCATCACCAGGTCCAGTCCCTTCTGCGAGGCGAAGCGGCTGACCATGCCCACCAGCGGCACGCGCCGGCGCGGCGGCAGCTTCAGCCCGCGCTCGCGCGCGAACTGGCGCCGCAGCTCGGCCTTGCCGTTCATGCGGCCGGCGCTGAAGTGGCGCGGCAGGTAGCGGTCGATGGCGGGATTCCATTCCTGCATGTCCACGCCGTTGAGGATGCCGGCAATGGACGCGGCGCGCTGTCGCAGCAGGGCGTCGAGCCCGTAGCCGTACTCCGGTGTCTGGATCTCGCGCGCATAGGTGGGGCTGACCGTGCTGATGGTATCCGCGTGGACCAGGCCCTCGCGCAGCAGGTTGATGCGGCCGGCGGTGCGCTCGCCCGCGTCCAGCATGTGCACCGAATCGCCCAGGCCAGTATCCGCCGCCAGGCTCGCGCTGAACACGCCCTGGTAGGCGAGGTTGTGGATGGAGAGCAGGCTGCGCGTGGCGTGGAACAGCCGGTCCCAGGAGTACACGGTCTTCAGCAGCAGCGGCCCCAGGCCCGTGTGCCAGTCGTTGCAGTGGAGCACGTCGGGCGCGAACTGCATGTGCTGGCAGGACACCAGCGCCGCGTGCGTGAGCAGGATGAAACGCAGGTGCTCGTCCGGATCGGTGGTGTAGATGCGGCCGCGTGCGAACAGCGCCGGTGCATCCACCAGGTAGACCGGCGCGGTGGTGCCGGGCAGTCGCCCGGCCTGCACGCTGAAGGTGAGGTCGTGCGGGCCCAGCTTCACGGCCACGCCCTGCAGCGACTGCACCGGCGCAAGCCCCAGGCCGTCGCGCCTGATGGTGTCGTACAGCGGCATGAACAGGCGGATGTCGTGCCCCGCCTCGTGCAGGTATCGGGTCAGCGCGCCGGACACATCGGCCAGGCCGCCGGTCTTGGCGAGCGGCGCGGCCTCGGCGGAGACGAAACAGATGCGAAGGGGCATCCGCTGAGTGTAGCGGTATCATGTGCGGATGCAGCGAATGCTGGTGATCGTGGCCGTCGTGTTGCTGGTGACGGCTTCCCTGGGCGTGGGCGCATTGGCGGCCCACTGGCCCTTCTGGCGTCGCGCCTGGGCGTGGCATGAGGCCGCGGGCGGCTGGCCGCAGCAGCTGCCGGGGCCGCATGCCATCGTGCGCGGTGGTGGTGCCGTGCCGCTGGCGTTCGGCAGTGCCGGCGATGATCTGGCCCGCGTCGCGCAAGGGGCGGGCACGCAGCTGCTGCTGCGCGTGCGCGAAGGCGGCGCAGACGCCTGGTTCGCTCCCGGCTTCGACGCGGATTCCATCATCGACGGGCGCGGTCTTGCCGCGGCCGTGCTCGAGGCGCTGTTCCTGCGGCTGGAGTCCTCGCAGCCCGGGCTCATCGATCGTCCCGTGGGCGCATGGCTGGCGCCCTGGCGGCAGGACACGCGTGGTGCGCTGACCGTGCGCGAGCTCCTCGGCCAGTTGGCCGATGGCATCGAGGCGCCGCCGGCCGCCTCGCCGCTGAATCCCTTCAGCGCCCGCGCGCGGCTGGCCTCCGGCCCCGGCTATGAGCGCGCGGCATTCCTTGTATATGGATCCTCCGGCAACGAGGACCGGCGCGCTGCCGCGGCCCAGCTGCTGGCCGCCGTGGCGTCAGCCATCGAGGGCAAGACCTACGTCTCCCTGCTGGAAGAGTGGCTGTGGTCCGAGGCCGCAGCCGGTGATGCCCGCCTGGCCCTCGACCGGCATGCGGGGCACGCCGCCGCGCATTGCTGCTTCAGCGCGGCGGCATCCGACTGGCTGCGCATGGGCAGGGAACTGGCAGCCAGCGCGGGCGAGGCAGTGCGCCTGGTGCGCACCGATGGCAGGTTGCTGGTCGCGGGGGCGGGCGGGGCGCTGCTCTGGGTTGGTGAGGGTCCACCACCTTCGGGACTCGAAATGCTGTTGCGCGCCAACGATTTGCCTGTCCCGGAAAGACTGTCCGCCGCAGTGCGCTGAGCCACACTGTCGCAAAGTGGGTCTGCCGCGAAGTCGCTGCGCAGTGCAATAATGACCGCATCATGGCTGACCCACGTACCGTAACCACCATCACCAGCATCGTGCTGGCTGTCGCCTGTGCAAGCTGGGCAATCTATGAAGCCAAGCACGATCGGTCCGTGGACACGTTCGCGGCCACCGGTCCGCGTGCTCCTGCCGCCATACCAGTGGTCACCGCAGAGGCGCAGCTGCGCCAGCTGCGCATGGGGCTGCAGGCCATCGGCACCGCGGTGGCCAATGAATCCGTCGAGGTTTCCTCCAAGACCACCAATATCGTTACCGCCATCCGCTTCGCCGACGGCCAGTCGGTGCAGGCGGGGCAGGTGCTGGTGGAACTGGACCGCGAGTCCGCCTCTGCCGACCTCGCGGCCGCGACCGCCGAGTACGAGGAAAGCCTCAGCCAGTGGAACCGCGCCCGCGAACTGGTAAACAGCCAGGTGCTGTCGCGTTCGCAGTTCGAGCAGATCGAGGCGACGATGAAGTCCAACCTCGCGCGCCTGGATGCGGCGCGCGCGCGACTGGCCGACACCTACATCCGTGCGCCCTTCGCCGGCCGTGTCGGCCTGCGCCGCGTGAGCCTCGGCGCGCTGGTGACGCCGGGCACCGTGATCACCACGCTGGATGACACCAGTACCATCAAGGTGGACTTCGCTGTGCCCGAGCTGCAGCTCGGCGCGCTGGAGAAAGGCCAGCGGGTGGTTGCGCACACTTCCGCCTACCCCGGGCGAAATTTCTCCGGCGTGGTGGACAGCATCGATTCGCGCGTCGACCCGGCCACCCGCTCGGTGGTGGTGCGCGCGGCCGTCCCCAACCGCGACGGCGCGCTCAAGCCCGGCATGTTCCTCACCGTGGAACTCACCCAGGACGAGCGGCCGGCGCTGGTCATTCCCGAGGAGGCACTGGTGCCCGAGCAGGCGCGCCAGTTCGTGTTCGTGGCGAAGGACGGCGTGGTGCAGAAGCGGGAGGTGACGCTGGGCCGTCGTGAGCCCGGCTACGTGGAAATCACCAGCGGGTTGTCGGCCGGCGACCCGGTCGTGATCGAGGGCACGCTGAAGCTGCGCGACGGCACGCCGGTGGTCGAGGTTGGCCGCGATCCGGCTGCGCCGCCCGTCGACGCGGCCCTCGTTCCCGCGGGCGATCGCGAGTCATGACGATCTCCGAGCTGTCGATCCGCCGGCCGGTGTTCGCCACCGTGCTGTCGCTGCTGCTGCTCATCGTGGGCGTCATGGCGGCGCTGCGCCTGCCCATCCGCGAATATCCCGACATCCAGCAGCCTGCCGTCAGCGTCAACGTTACCTACCGCGGCGCCAACGCCGGGGTGATCGAGACCCGCATCACCCAGCTGATCGAGAACGAGGTGGCGGGCCTGGAAGGCGTCGACAAGGTGATCTCGCGCAGCCGCGACGAGCGCGCCAGCATCGATGTGCTGTTCAATCCCTCGCGCGACATCGACTCGGCCGCCAACGACGTGCGCGACCGCGTCACGCGCGTGATGGGTCGGCTGCCCGAGGAGGCCGACCCGCCGCAGGTGGAGAAGGTGCAGAGCGGTGCCGATCCGGTGCTGTTCATCATCCTCTCCAGCAACAAGCGCAATGCGCTGGAGCTGACCGACTACGCCGACCGCTACCTGGTCGACCGCCTCGGCGCGGTGCCGGGCGTGGCCAGCGTGTTCATGAACGGCGCGCGCCGCTATGCGATGCGCATCTGGCTGGACCGCTCCGCCATGGCCGCGCGCGGCATTACCGTCAACGACATCGAGTCCGCGCTGCGCACCGAGAACATCGAACTGCCGGCCGGCCGCATCGAGTCGCGCCAGCGCGAGTTCACGCTGCGCACCGATACCTCGATGCGCACCGAGGAGGAATTCCGCAACCTCGTCGTGGGGCGTGGACGCGATGGCTACCTGGTGCGCCTGGGCGAGGTGGCCCAGGTGCAGCTCGCCGCCGAGAACCAGCGCGGCGGCTCGGCCACCGACACCGGTCCGGCGCTGCTGATGCCGGTGACGCCGCTGTCCACGGCCAATGTGCTGGATGTGGCTGCGGCGGTGAAGCGGGAGATGGCGCTGATCCGCGAGGGCCTGCCCGAGGACATCACCATGGAGGTGAACGTCGACAACTCGGTGTTCATCCGCGAGTCGATGATCAAGGTGCTGAAGGTGCTGGCCGAGACCGGCGTCATCGTCCTGGTGGTGATCTTCCTGTTCCTGGGCACGCTGCGGGCCACCCTGATCCCCGCGGCCACCATCCCGGTGTCCATCATGGCCGCGGCGGTGGTGATGGCTGCGCTGGGCTATTCGATCAACACGCTGACGCTGCTGGGCGCCGTGCTGGCCATCGGCCTGGTGGTCGACGACGCCATCGTGGTGCTCGAGAACATCGTGCGCCGCATAGAGCTCAAGGAGCCGCCGCTGCTGGCGGCCATCAATGGCAGCCGCGAGATCGGCTTTGCGGTGATCGCCACCACCCTGGTGCTGGTGTCGGTGTTCCTGCCCATCTCCTACCTGGAGGGCAATGTCGGCCGCCTGTTCTCCGAGTTCGGCGTGTCGATCGCGGCAGCGGTGGCGTTCTCGGCGCTGGTGGCGCTGACGCTGACGCCGATGATGACGTCCAAGCTGTTCGCCAAAGGCATCCACCGCGGCCGGCTGGCCGCCGCCGTGGACCGCTTCTTCCAGGCCGTGACCGGCGGGTACCGCGAGGCACTGCGCTGGATGCTCAGCGGCATCCGCCCGGTGGTGGTGCTGTCACTGGCCGGCTTCTTCGCCCTGGTTGCCATCCTGCTGATGGTCGTGGGCTGGCCCTGGCAGGGCATGCGCCTGCCCAATGAGCTGGCGCCGCGCGAGGACCGCGGCCGCGTGCAGATCATCGTTCAGGCCCCTGAAGGTTCCAGCTTCGAGTACACCGAGCGCCAGCTCGAGCGCGTGGCCGAGATCGCCTACGAGGAGGTGCTGCGCGGCAATGCCACCCGCGTGATCCGCCGCACCGGCAGCTGGCAGAACCAGGCCGCGGTGAGCAACGGCATGGTGTTCATGCCGCTGAAGCCCTGGGGAGAGCGACCGGACACGGCCGACCAGATCGTGGCGCGGCTGCAGAAGCGCACCGCCGAGATCCCGGGCGCGCGCGTGGTGCCGCGCTCGCCGGGCGGCCTGGGCGGCTCGGGCAAGCCGGTGCAGCTGGTGCTGCAGGGGCCGGAGTACCGCGCGGTGGCCGAGGTGGCCGAGAAGGTGATGGCGGTGGCCTCGCAGCACCCGGGCCTGGCCAACCTGGAGATGGACTACGAAGAGCGCCAGCCGCAGCTGCGCCTGGACGTGGACCGCAACCGCGCCGCCGACCTGGGCGTTTCGGTGACGGCGGTGGCGCGCGCGCTGGAGACCATGCTGGGCTCGCGCGTGGTCACCACCTTCCTGATGGGGGGCGATGAGTACAACGTGGTGCTGCAGGCCCGCGATGACCAGCGCGCCTCGGTGGGCGACCTCGACAACATCTACGTGCGCTCCGACCGCAGCGGCGAGCTGGTGCCGCTGGCCAGCGTGGTGCGCACGCAGGAGACCGGCGCCGCCTCCGAGCTGCGCCGCTTCAACCGCCTGCGCTCGGTCACCGTGTCGGCCAACCTCAATCCCGGCTTCGCGCTGGGCGAAGCGCTGGACTACCTGGAGCAGGTGGTGCGCGAGCAGCAGGGCGACGTGCCCATCCAGATCGAGTACGACGGCGAATCACGCGAGCTCAAGCGCTCCTCCGGCGGCCTGATGCTCACCTTCGCCTTCGCGCTGCTGATCGTGTACCTGGTGCTCGCGGCGCAGTTCGAGAGCTTCGTGCACCCGCTGGTGATCCTGGCGGCGGTGCCGATGGCGCTGACCGGCGCGCTGTTCGGCCTGTGGCTGTTCGGCTCCTCGATCAACATCTTCAGCCAGATCGGCGCGGTGATGCTGATCGGCATCGCCAGCAAGAACGGCATCCTGATCGTGGAGTTCGCGAACCAGCTGCGCGACCAGGGCAGGGAGTTCCTCGATGCCACCATCGAGGCGGCGGTGACCCGCCTGCGTCCGGTGGCCATGACCACGCTGGCCACCGCGGCCGGCGCGGTGCCGCTGGCGATTGCCACCGGTGCCGGCGCCGAGAGCCGCCAGTCCATCGGCGCCACGGTGCTGTTCGGCTCGTTGTTCGCGGTGGTGCTGACGCTGTTCGTGGTGCCGGCGCTGTACGCGAAGATCGCCCGCAATACCCGCTCGCCGCAGTACCTGTCGCGGCTGATCGACCGGCTGAGGGGCGAGCAGGCGGCTCCCGGCGGGGCGATCGAAGCCCCGGGTCCGGCGGCCTGATCCGCCCTGTTCGGCGAGGATCGATGCTGATAGGGGCTGGATCGCCGTAATTCGGCGCCGGATCGGTGCCTGGGGCGCCCTCCGGCCGGTCCACGGCGGTTGCTGCCCCTCCGGGCCGGCTAGAATGGGCCACCGGCGCCCGGGCAATCCCGTCCCGGGCCCTCAACCATGGCCGCCACCCCATACAAACAGCTCGAAATGGAGTGGCAGCGTCTGCACGCCTTTGGCGGCGCCCTGTCGCTGCTGCGCTGGGATGCTGCCGTCATGATGCCGCGCGGGTCCGCCGACGTGCGCGGCGAGCAGATTGCTGCCATCGAGATCGAACAGCACGCCATCCTCACCTCCCCGAAGGTGAGCCGGCTGCTCGACCGCGCGCAGGCTGCCGAGTCCACGCTGGATGAGTGGCAGCGCGCCAACCTGCGCGAGATGCGCCACCAGCGCGACCGCGCCATCGCCACGCCGGTGTCCTTGATCGCCCGCCTGGCGCGCGCCACCTCGGTGGCCGAGGTGCGCTGGGCCGAGGCGCGCGAGAAGAAGGACTTCTCGCTGTTCGCGCCCTGCCTGCAGGAAGTGCTGGCGCTGGTGCGCGACAAGGCCGCCCTGCTGGGCCAGGCGCTGGGCCTTTCGCCCTACGACGCGCTGATGGACGGTTACACGCCCGGCCTGCGCGTGGAGGTGATCGACGGCATCTTCCAGCAGCTCTCCAGCCGCCTGCCCGGCCTGATCCGCGAGGCCATCGAGGCGCAGGAAGGGCAGCCGGTGCTGCCCGTCACCGGCAAGTTCACGCCGGCGCGCCAGCGCGCGCTGATCGTGGAGGTGATGAAGGCCTTCGGCTTCCCCTTCGACCGCGGCCGGCTGGACGAGAGCGACCATCCCTTCACCGAGGGCGTGGCCGGCGACATCCGCGTGACCACGCGGATCGACCCGTCCGATCCGTTCAAGGGGCTGCTGGCCGCGATGCACGAGACCGGCCACGCGCTGTACGACCTCGGCATCCCCAAGCAATGGCAGACGCAGCCCGTGGGCAAGGCGCGCGGCATGGCGATGGAGGAGAGCCAGTCGTTGTTCATCGAGATGATCGTGTGCCGCAGCCGCGCCTTCCTGGCCTGGCTGCGCCCGCTGCTGGAAAAGCACTTCGGCGTCAGCGGTCCTGAATGGGAGCCGGAGAACCTGTACCGGCTGCTCACGCGGGTGCGTCGCAGCGCCGTGCGCGTCGACGCCGACGAGCTGACCTATCCCATGCACATCCTGCTGCGCCATGGCCTGGAGCGCGACCTGCTGGACGGCCGGCTGGCCGTGCGCGACCTGCCCGAGGCCTGGGACCAGGGGATGCGCGACCGCCTGGAAGTGACGCCCGCCGATGCGGCCGAGGGCTGCCTGCAGGACGTGCACTGGGCGCATGGCGCCTTCGGCTACTTCCCGTCCTATGCCATCGGCGCGGTGATCTCCGCGCAGCTGTTCGAAAGCCTGCGTGCGGCACGTCCCGAGCTCACCGCGCAGGTCGGGCGCGGCGAGTTCAGCGCCGTGACCGGCTGGCTCACCGAGCATGTGCACCGCGCTGCCGCGCGCCTGTCGCCCACGCAGCTGGTGGAGCACATCACCGGCCGGCCGCTGTCGGCGGCGCCGGCGCTGCGCTACCTGGAAGGCCGCTACCTGGAGGGCGCGGCATGAATGCCATCCCCGAAGCCGCTGCCGGCGTCACCGCGGCCGCCACCACCGCGCAGCTGCCGTCCATGTCCGCCACCAAGCGCAAGCTGGCCGCGCACATCCGCGGGCTGGTGGGCAAGGCCATCGAGGACTACGCCATGATCGGCGAGGGCGACCGCGTGATGGTCTGCCTGTCGGGTGGCAAGGATTCCTACACGCTGCTGGACATGCTGCTCTCGCTCCAGCGCAGCGCGCCGGTGAAGTTCTCGCTGGTGGCGGTGAACCTGGACCAGAAGCAGCCCGGTTTCCCGCCGCACGTGCTGCCGCAGTACCTGGAATCGCTCGGCGTGGACTACCACATCATCGAGCAGGACACCTACAGCGTGGTCAAGCGGCTGATCCCCGAGGGGCGCACCATGTGCAGCCTGTGCTCGCGCATGCGGCGCGGCGCGCTGTACCGCTACGCGGCCGAGAACGGCATCACCCGCATCGCGCTGGGTCACCACCGCGACGACATCGTCGAGACCTTCTTCCTGAACCTGTTCTTCGGCGGCCGGCTGAAGGCCATGGCGCCCAAGCTGCGCTCGGAGGACGGTCGCCACATCGTGATCCGGCCGCTGGCCTACGTGCCCGAGCGCGACATCGCCCGCTACGCCAGTGCGCGCGGTTTCCCCATCATTCCCTGCAACCTCTGCGGCTCGCAGCAGAACCTGCAGCGGGTGCAGGTGAAGAAGATGCTGGCGGAGTGGGAGAGCCAGCATCCCGGCCGCATCGAGTCGCTGTTCTCGGCGCTGCGCAACGTCGAGCCGGAGACGCTGGCCGACCCCAGGCTGTTCGATTTCGCCGGCCTCACCGCCGTGCCGCCGGAGGCCGCGCCATGAGGATGCCGCCGCCGCCGCTGGCCCACAGCTACTGGGTCGAGCCGGCCCGCCTGCTTGCAGGCGAGCATCCCTGCGCGGTGCAGGGCATCGCCCGTGCGCGGCGCGTGCAGCTGCTGGTGGCCGCCGGCGTGCGCGCCTTCATCGACCTCACCGAGGAGGGCGAGCAGCCCGACTACCAGGGGCTGCTGCCCGGCGGGGTGCGCTACCACCGGCTGTCCATCCCCGATCATTCCGTGCCGCACACGCCGGAGCGCATGCGCGAGATCCTCGACACCCTGGCGCGCGAGCATCGCCGCAAGGGCGCGGTGTACGTGCACTGCCGCGCCGGCTGGGGCCGCACCGGCACCGCCATCGGCTGCTGGCTGCGCGAGCGGGGCTTCGGGCCGCAGGCGGCGCTGGACGAGCTCAATCGCCTCTGGCGGCAGAACGCGCGCAGCGCCGTCTGGGAGTACGTGCCCGAGACCTCGGCGCAGGAACGCTACATCCTCGACTGGAAGGTGGTGGAGGCGGCGCGCGCGCCGGCGAAGCGCTGATGGCTGCCTACGACTGGGTTCGCCTCACCGACACCGAGTTGCTGCAGGTCCGCTTCTGCGACCTGGGGCTGAAGCTGCGCGGCACCCGGCTGGAGGCGCGCCTGTCGCGCGTCTACGGCGAGCTGGAACGCCGCGGCCTGACCTTCCGCCCGCACATGTGGCTGGCGGAGGAGTGGTTCTCCCCCGACGGCGTGCCCGGCATCGCGGTGCCGTTCTACCTCGCGCACCCGCGCCTGATGCGGCTGGAGCGGCGCATGATGCGCCAGGTCGAGGGGGGCAACCGCGACTGGATGATGCGCATCCTCAGGCACGAGGTGGGCCACGCCATCGACACGGCCTACCGGCTGCGCCGCCGCGCGCGCTGGCGGCAGTTGTTCGGGCCGGCCTCGCTGCGCTATCCCGAGGTCTATCGCGCCAGGCCGGGCAGCCGGCGCTACGTGCAGCACCTGGAGCACTGGTACGCGCAGGCGCATCCCACCGAGGATTTCGCCGAGACCTTTGCCGTGTGGCTGAAGCCCAGGTCCGACTGGCGCCGCAGCTACGCCAGCTGGCCTGCATGGGACAAGCTCTGCTACGTGGACGAGCTGATGCGCGAGCTGGCGGGCAAGCCGGCGCTGGTGAGGAGCCGTGCGCACATCGAGCCGCTGCACCAGAACCGTCGCACGCTGGCCGAGCACTATCGCGAGAAACTCGCGCGCCAGGTCGACTGGTGCAGCGAGGCCACCGACACGCTGCTGATGCGCGTGTTCACTCGTCGTCCTCTGAACCGCCGCCTTGCAAGGGCGGCCAGCTTCCTGCGTGCGCACCGGCGCGAACTGCTGGCAGGCAGCGGCGCTGATGAGGCGTACAATCTCAAGCAGGTGCTGAACATCGCCATCGAACGCTCGGAGGGCCTCGGCCTGTACCTGCGCGGCTCGCAACGCGATGCTCTGCCACATGCGCGCTGGCTGCTCGCCAGCATGGCGCGCCTGTTTGGAGAGAGGGAGCGTCCTGAACTGAACCTATGAAGCGATCGCGCGTCCTGGTGGTCCTGCACCCCAGCCTGATGCCGCCCGACAGCCTGGAGGGACAGGATCCCAGGGCGATCGAGGAGTGGCGCACCGAATTCGACGTGATCCAGACCCTGAAGGCCTCGGGCCACGAGGTCCGCGCGCTGGGCGTGCTCGACAGCATCACCGAGCTGCGCGCCACCATCGACGAGTGGCAGCCCGACGTGGTGTTCAACCTGCTGGAGGAGTTCGACGGCATCGTCTCCTACGACCAGCACGTGGTGGCCTTCCTGGAGATGCTGCGCCAGCCCTACACGGGCTGCAATCCGCGCGGCCTGCTGATCTCGCGCGACAAGGTGCTGTGCAAGCAGGTGTTCGCCTGGCACCGCATCCCCTCGCCGCAGTTCCAGATCTTCCGCCGCGGGCAGAAGGTCCGGATCCCGCGCCGCCAGCGCTACCCGCTGTTCGTGAAGTCCAGCACCGACGATGCCTCGCTGGGCATCTCACAGGCCTCGGTGGTCACCGACGCGGCGCAGCTGAAGGAGCGGGTGGAGTTCATGATCGAGCAGCACAAGTCCGACGTGCTGGTCGAGGAGTACATCGAGGGCCGCGAGCTGTACGTGGGCGTGCTGGGCAACCAGCGCATCACCACCTTCCCGGTGTGGGAGCTGGATTTCGGCAGCCTGGCCAATCCCATCGCCACCCGCCGCCTGAAGTGGGACCCGGAGTACCGCGCCCGCCACGGCATTGACAGCGCGCCGGCCGTCAACCTGCCCGACGGGGTGGCGGCACGGCTGGACCAGCTCTCGCGCCGCATCTACCGGGCGCTGGGCCTGACCGGGTATGGTCGCATCGACTTCCGCATGCGCCCCGACGGCAGCGTGTATGTGCTGGAGGCCAATGCCAACCCGCACCTGGCGCAGGCGGAGGACTTCGCGCGCGCCGCGGCAGCCGCGGGTCGTGATTATCCCGCGCTGCTCGATTCAATCGTTAAACTCGGGCTCACCTATCCGGCGCAATGGCGGGTTCTCTATGGCACCTAGGAAATGGCTGATCACTGCGCTCATGCTGGGCCTGGCCGGCTGTGCCAGCCAGCCCAAGCGCCACGAGGTGTTCCTGGCCGAGCTGGTGCGCGTGCTGCCCGGCAGCTACGACAACATCGCCCAGTCCAGGGCCAGCCCGCAGCACGTGCCGCTGCGGCTGGTGGTGGCGCCGGTGCAGGCCGGCTTCCTCGGCCGGCACGTGTTCTACGTGCAGGAGATGGCGGCGCAGGACGCGCAGCGCGTGCTGGCGCAGAAGCTGTACATCGTCGAGCCGGTGGAGGGCGAGGAGCGCGCCGTGCTGCTGCAGGCGGACTTCGCCGAGCCCATGCGCTGGCGCGACGGCCACCTGAGGCGCGACCTGTTCAAGAGCCTGCTGCCCGAGGATGTGCGCCCGCGCGTGGGCTGCGACATCACCATCACCCGCGCCGGCGGCGGCTTCACCGGCACGGGCCGCGACACCTGCCGCATCAGCGCGCCGGGCACCGGCGAGACGCTGCGCGTGGAGCAGAAGCTGGAGTTCGACGCGGAGAGCCTCGCCATCTTCGAGCAGCAGCGGGACGCGACGGGCGCGCTGGTGCGCGCGGAGCCCGAGGATCCCTGGTACCGCTTCGCCCGCCGCGCCGACGCCCCCTGGTAGCGCGCTGATGCGCCTGCCGGGCATCTACTTCCGCCATGTGGCGCGGGAGGTGGCCACGCAGACGCTGATCGTGGCCGTGGTGCTGCTGGCGGTGCTGGCCATCTACCAGTTCTCCTTCGTGCTCGGCCGCGCTGCCGACGGCCAGATCCCCGGCGGGATCGTGCCGCGGCTGGTGCTGCTGACCCTGAGGACCAACCTGGGCGTGATCCTGCCGTTCGCGGTGCTGCTGGGCGTGGTGCTGGCGCTCGGGCGGCTGTACTGCGACAGCGAGATCACCGCCGCCGAGGCCGGCGGCGTGGGGCGCGCGCCGCTGCATGCCGCCGCCGCGGTGGTGGTGGCGCCGGCGGCGGTGCTGGCCGCCTGGGTCGCTTTCATCGACGGGCCGGCGGCCGCGCGCGAGGCCATCGAGCTGCGCATCGCGGCGCTGCGCACGGCCATCACGCGCGGTCTCACGCCAGGCGATTTCCGCTCCGTGGGCAGCGGCGTCACGCTGCACTTCGAGCGCCGCGCGGGGGACGGAAGCCTGGGCGGCGTGTTCCTGCAGCGCGAGCTGCCGCGCGATGCGGATGGTGCGCCGCGCATGCAGGTGATCGTGGCCGAGGAAGCGCGCTACCGCATCGACGCCACAGGCGACGCCATCGACGTGGAGCTGCTCGACGGCGGCAACTACGAGGGCGCGCCCGGCGGGCGCGGCTGGCAGGTGATGCGCTTCGAGCGCCAGCACCTGCGCCTGCCCACGCAGGAGGCGCGCCTGCCCGGCCCGCCGCGTACCGACCACCTGGCCAACAGCGTGCTGCTGTCCTCGGATGACCCGCGCCTGCGGGCCGAATGGCACTGGCGCCTGGCCTGGGTGGCGGCGGTGGTCGTGCTGGGCTTCGCTGCCGTGCCGCTGGGGCGGCTCGCGCCCCGCCAGGGCCGGCTCGCGCGCGTGCCGTTCGCGGTGCTGCTGTTCGCGATCAACGCGGGCCTGCTCACCAGCGGCAAGACCTGGCTGGAGCGTGGCGAGACGCCGGCGTCACTGGGGCTGTGGTGGGTGCATGTCGCCGTGCTGCTGCTGGCGGCGGTGCTGGTGGCGTCCCGGCGCTTGCCGGCGATGTGGCGATCGCGCGCCGCGCGGCCTATTTCTTCTTCCGCCTGAGGAAGCCGAGCAGGCGGGATATCCCGCGCCGGGGTTCCTGCTGCGCCCTGAGTTCTTCCTCGCGCAGCGTCTTCACGCGCTGCGTGGTCTCTATCCACTCGGACAGCTTGCGCAGGTCGACGCGCGGGCGGCGCGTGCGGGCGGTATCGCCCGGCGAACCGGCGTCCAGCTTCTGGTAGGGATCGTAGGCGCCGCCCTTCAGGCGGTTCTTCGGAGTGCCGCCAGGACCGGTCTCGACGATCTCAAGGTAGTCCGGTGCCTTGGGCGGGGAGTCATCCCGGGACTGGTAGACCGCAAACCTCTCGTCCCGCTTGCCTTCGCCGCTCATGCCGGAAGGATATCAAGCCCGGTTGCCCCAGGGAGTCGTCCAGCCAGTCGCGATGCCGCGCGCATGAGGCCGATCACGGTCTTGGCGTCCCTGATTTCACCCTGCACAGCCTGGCGCACCGCTTCCTCCAGCGCAACCCAGTGCACCTCGATCACCTCGTGCTGTTCGTGGCGCGATTCGCGCTGCACCAGATCGCGCGCCAGGTACAGGTGGATGACCTCGTCGAATACGCCGGGGGAGGAGAGGATGCTGCCCAGGGATTCCCACTGCCGCGCTTCGCAGCCGGCTTCCTCCAGCAGTTCGCGCGAGGCCGTCAAGTCGGGCGGTTCGCCGGGCTCGAGCCGGCCGGCGGGCAGTTCGCGGATCCAGCCGCCGCCGGCGGGCCGGAACTGGCGCAGCAGGCACACGCGCCCCGCGGCGTCCAGCGCCACCACCGCCGCGCCGCCCGGATGGCGCACGATCTCGTAGTAGGCGGTGCGGCCATCCGGCAGCTCCACCGGCCCGGCGTCGACAGAAACCACGATTCCGCTGAAAACCCGTTCTCTGGCGCTCATCAAGCTCCCTCTCGCCTCGTCAAATGTGGTGTGCTGCGAGGCGGCCCCGCGCCATTCGCTTATAGTGCTGTCGATTATGTCCGCAGTACCCTCGCATCTCGAAGCCCTCAACAACGCCCAGCGCAAGGCCGCAGGCTACGGCGATCCCGTGCCCGATGGCCCGCTGCAGGCAGGGCCGCTGCTGATCATCGCCGGCGCGGGCACGGGCAAGACGAGCACCCTGGCGCACCGCGTGGCCCACCTGGTGCTCAACGGCGTGGACCCGCAGCGGATCATGCTGCTGACATTCACCCGCCGGGCGGCGATGGAGATGCGCCGGCGCACGCTGGAGATCCTCAAGCAGGCGCTGGACGACTCCATGGGCGCGCGCTCGCGGCCGCTGGCGCAGCGGTTGACATGGGCAGGCACCTTCCATTCCCTGGGCAACCGGCTGCTGCGCCACTATGCGCCGCAGCTCAAGCTCGATCCCGCCTTCACCGTGATCGACCGTGGTGATGCGGCCGACGTGCTCGACCAGATCCGCACCGAGCTGGGGCTGGCCGGGTCGGTCCAGCGCTTCCCGCGCAAGGACACCTGCCTCGCCATCTACTCGTACCGGGTCAACACCGGCAAGTCGCTGGCCGACACGCTGCGCGGGCAGTTCCCCTGGTGCGCGCAGCACGAGCAGGACCTGGCGCGGCTGTTCCGGGCCTACGTCGAGCGCAAGCAGAAGCTGGGGCTGCTCGATTACGACGACCTGCTGCTGTACTGGCACATCCTGGTGTCCGAGCCCGCGCTGGCGCGGCATGTCGGCGGGCACTTCGACCACATCCTGGTGGACGAGTACCAGGACACCAACAGGCTGCAGGCGGACATCATCCTGGCGATGAAGCCGGACGGCGCGGGGCTTACCGTGGTCGGCGACGACGCGCAGGCCATCTACTCCTTCCGCGCGGCCGAGGTGGAGAACATCCTCGGATTCCCCGGGCGCTTCCAGCCGCCGGCCGAGGTGATCCCGCTGGGGCAGAACTACCGTTCCACGCAGCCCGTGCTCGATGCCGCCAATGCGCTGATGGCCGAGGCGCCGCGCCAGTTCAGGAAGCACCTGCTGGCGGCGCGGCCGGGCGGCACCACGCCGAAGTACGTCACCGTCGAGGACCTGGAGGCGCAGGCCGAGTACGTGGCGCACCAGGTGCTGCATCGGCGCGAGACGGGCATCGAGCTGCGCCGCCAGGCGGTGCTGTTCCGCAGCGGTGGCCACAGCGACCTGCTCGAGGTGGAACTCACGCGGCGCAAGATCCCGTTCGTGAAGTACGGCGGCCTGAAGTTCCTCGAGGCCGCGCACGTGAAGGACATGCTGTCGGTGCTGCGCTGGGCCGACAACCCGCGCAACGAGCTGGCCGCCTTCCGCACGCTGCAGATCCTGCCGGGCATGGGACCGGTGAACGCGCGCCAGGTGCAGGAGGCGCTGGCCGAGGCCGGCGGTTCGCTCAAGGCGCTGGCGGGCATCAAGGTGCCTGCCGCGGTGGAGCGCGACTACCAGCGCCTGGCGGAGCTGATGGAGAAGCTCGGCGAGCCGGGCCGGCCCTGGCCGGGACAGGTGCGCCTGGTGCGCGAGTGGTACCAGCCGCACCTGGAGCGCCTGTTCGAGCATTTCCACACCCGCATCGGCGACCTGGACCAGCTCGAGCAGCTCTCGCAGCAGTACGGCAGCCGCGAGCGTTTCATCACCGAGCTCACGCTCGATCCGCCCAATGTCACCGGCGATCTTTCCGGCCCGGCCTCGCACGACGAGGACTACCTGGTGCTGTCCACCGTGCACTCGGCCAAGGGCATGGAGTGGGACACCGTGTACGTGCTCAATGTGGTCGATGGCAGCTTTCCCAACGAGTTCGCCACCCGACCGGAGCAGATCGACGAGGAGCGGCGGCTGCTGTACGTGGCCATGACCCGCGCGCGCAACGAGCTGCAGCTGCTGCAGCCGCTGAAGTACCCGCTGACGCAGCAGGCGCCGCGCGGCGACGCGCATGTGTACGGCGGGCGCAGCCGCTTCATCACCGAGAGGGTGCTGAAGTGCTTCGAGCAGGCTTCCTGGTCGGCCCTGCGCGTGGCCGACATGCGCCTGGCCAGCGCCGATTCCATCGCCATCGACGCCACCAGCCGCCTGCGCGACATGTGGTGAGGCCTACTTCGGCTTCACGAACTTCAGCGTGAAGCGGTCGCTCTCGCCGATGGCCAGGTACTTCCCGCGTTCCTCCGGGTCGCCGGCCAGCGTCGGCGGCAAGGTCCACACGCCGCCGGGATGGTCCTTTGTGTCCCTGGGATTGGCGTTGATCTCGGAGGTGGCCACCAGCCGGAAACCGGCCTTCTCGATCAACTCGATGGCGTAGTCCTGGTTCACGTAGCCGGTGGGGGCGCGCGGGTCCTGCGGGGTTGCCGGGTTGCCGCGGTGCTCCACCACGCCCAGCGTGCCGCCGGGCTTCAGTGCCTCGTAGATGGCGCGGAACGCGGCCTCGGCCTGGCCGCGCGCCATCCAGTTGTGCAGGTTGCGGAAGGTCAGGACCATGTCCACCGACCCGGGCGGCGCCAGCGGGCTGGTGGCCGGCGCGAAGTCGATCACCTCGACGCGGTCGAACAGCTGCGGGTGCTGCGCCAGCATGTCCATGAAGTTCCGGCGCGTGCGCTCGCTGTTGGCATTTCCCTCCACCACCGGCGGCATGGCCGCGATGTAGTGGCCGTGCTCGCGCAGCACCGGCGCGATGATGCGCGTGTACCAGCCGCCGGTGGGCGTGATCTCCACCACGGTCTGGTTGGAACGCAGGCCGAAGAACAGCAGGGTTTCCTTCGGATGGCGGTAGCGGTCGCGGGCGCGGTCGGTTTCCGGCCGCTGGGGCCCGGCGATGGCGGCATCCAGGGCGGTGCTGACCGCGGTCCTGGAGGCCGGATGGGTGGCGCACCCCGCGGCGGCGGCTGCGGCAGCGAGCAGCAGCGGCACCAGCAACGAAGGGCGGCGATGGCGCGACATCATGGCAACTCCTCGCATGGCGCGATGCATCACTACGGCTCCAGGTAAGCGTAGCCGTTCAGCTCGTTCTCGTAAAAGCGCTTGAGGGCCTGGCTCTCCGCCACGCTCATGCGCCCCTCGCGCACGGCCCGCTCGCAGTCGCGCGCCAGCGCGGGGTAGAGCTCGGCCACGTCGTATTCCATGTACTCCAGCACCTTGTTGGCGGTGTCGCCCTTGACGATCTCCTCGATCCACCAGCCGCCCTCGTCGTGCAGGCGGATGTGCACCACGTGCGTGTCGCCGAAGAGGTTGTGCAGGTCGCCCAGGGTTTCCTGGTAGGCGCCCACCAGGAAGGCGGCCAGCAGGTAGTCCTCGCCTTCGCGCAGCGGGTGCACCTCCAGCGTGCGCTTCACGTCGCGCAGGCTGACGAAGCGGTCGATCTTGCCGTCCGAGTCGCAGGTGATGTCGGCCAGTACCGCTTTGCGGGTGGGCTGCTCGTCGAGGCGGTGGATGGGCACGATGGGGAAGAGCTGGTCGATGGCCCAGCTGTCGGGCAGCGACTGGAACACGGAGAAGTTGCAGAAATAGGTGTCCGAGAGGATGCCCTCCAGCTCGGCCAGCTCCTCCGGCACCTCGTCCAGCCGTCGCGCCGCATCGCGGACGCGGGTGCAGGTGGCCCAGTACAGCCGTTCTGCCTGCGCGCGCTGCGGCAGCGACAGCAGGCCCAGCTTGAACATCTGCAGCGCCTCGTCGCGGGCCGTGACCGCATCGTGGTAGCACTCCACCAGCCGGCGCGGGTTCACGGCCTGGTGGGCCTCGGCGAGGTCGCGCAGCGGCTGCGGCGCATCGGCCGGCAGTTCCAGGTCCTCGCGCCCCACGTTGAAGCGGTCCAGCGCCGAGCGGCCCAGCACGTTGAACACCAGCACGCTGTGGTGCGCCGCGATGGCGCGTCCGGATTCGCTGATGATCATGGGGTGCGCCACGCCGCGCGCATTGCAGACGCTGGCGATCCGGTAGACCACGTCGTTGGCGTACTCGGCCAGGGTGTAGTTCATCGACGAGGAGAAGTTGGTGCCGCTGCCGTCGTAGTCCACGCCCAGGCCCCCGCCCACATCGATGTACTTCAGGCCCGCGCCCAGCTGCACCAGCTCCACGTACACGCGCGCCAGCTCGTTGATGGCCTCCTTGACGCGCCGGATGTCCTGCAGCTGGCTGCCCGGGTGGCAGTGCACGAGCTGCAGGCAGTCGAGCATGTCCCGGGCGCGCAACGTCTCCACCGCCTCCAGGATCTCGGACACGAACAGGCCGAACTTGGAGCGGTCGCCGGCCGACTGCCGCCAGCGCCCCGAGCCTTCGCTGGAGAGCTTCACCCGCACGCCGATGCGCGGCCTGACGCCGTGCTTCCCGGCCTGGCGCAGGATCAGGTCCAGCTCGACGTAGTTCTCCACCACCGGGATGATGGTGCGGCCCAGCTTGGTGGCCAGGATCACCGCCTCGATGTAGCTGGAATCCTTGAAGCCGTTGCAGACGATGAGCCGGTCGGGCGAGTCCTCGGTCATCGCCATCACCGCCAGCAGCTCGGGCTTGGAGCCCACCTCCAGGCCGAAGCCATGCGGCTTGCCGTAGCGGAACACCTCCTCGACCACCAGGCGCTGCTGGTTCACCTTGATCGGGAACACGGCCGCATAGCGGTTGCCGTACTCGTTCTCGGCGATGGCCTGTGCGAAGGCGTCGGCCAGGCGCTGCAGGCGGTGCTTGAGGATGTCGGAGAAGCGCACCACCAGCGGCGCTGTCAGGTCGCGCTCGGAGAGCCCGCGCACCACCTCGTGCAGGTCGATCTCATGCTCCGGGGTGGTGTCGGGGCGCACCACCAGGTGGCCCTGGGCATTGATCGAGAAGTAGCCCTGTCCCCAGGCCGGGATCTGGTAGAGCTCGAGCGAGTCCTCGATGCTCCAGCCATTGCCCCGGGCTTGGGCCGGTGCGCGCATGTCCGCGTTCAAGCGTGGCCTCCAGTGGCGACGGGCCGGGCCGGGTCGGTGATCCATTCGCTCCAGCTGCCGGCGTAGAGGCGGGTGTTGCCGTGGCCGGCCAGCTCCAGCGCCAGCAGATTGTGGCATGCAGTGATGCCCGAGCCGCACATGGCCACCACCGGGCGGCCCGCGGCGGCATCCACCACCGGCTGCCAGCGCGCGCGCAGTGCCTCGGCCGGCAGCCAGCGCTGGTCCGCGCCGATGTTGCCGGCGAAGGGCATGCTCAGCGCGCCGGGCACGTGCCCGGCCACCGGGTCGATGGTTTCGTTCTGGCCGGCGAAGCGGTCGGCGCCGCGCGCGTCCACCAGAAGGAGCTCGCCGCGCGCCAGGCCTGCCTCGAGCTGGTCGCTGTCGAGCACGCCGGTCCACGGTCGCGGCCCGACCGTGGTGACGGCCGGCGCCGGCGTTTCCGTGGAGGCCGTGCCGCCGGAGGCCAGCCATGCCGCCCAGCCACCGTCGAGCACCTGCACCCGGCGGTGGCCGCGCGAGCGCAGCATCCACCACAGTCGCGCGGCCCAGGCGCCATTGCCCTGGTCATAGGCCACCACGTGGCTGTCGCCGGAAAAGCCCCAGCGGCCCAGCACCGCGGCGAAATCCTGCGGCGAGGGCAGGGGATGGCGGCCGGTGCGCGCGCTGCGCGGCGCCGCAAGGTCATGCTCCATGGCCGCGAACACCGCGCCGGGCACGTGTCCTGCCGCGTACGCCCGGGCGCCCCAGGACGGGTCGGTGAGCTCGAACCGGCAGTCCACCACCAGCAGCTCCGGTCGGCCGAGGAGACTGTGCAACCTTTCGGCCGGCAGCAGCGCGCCGGCGGGCGAATCGCGTTCCATGCCCCGCATCATCGCGCCAGCATCGTGCGCGCACAATTCATCGTTACAATCGGCCGGTGATAGACGTTTACTGGGGCGCCGGCAGCCCGTTCTGCTGGCGCGTGCTCCTCGCACTGGAAATCAAGCGCCTGCCATGGCGCAGCCACCTGCTGCAGATGGACTTCCAGGAGCACAAGTCCCCGCAGATGCTGGCCATGAACCCGCGCGGCCGCCTGCCCGTGGTGAAGGACGGCGACTACGTGGTGTTCGAGTCGCTGGCTGTGCTGTACTACCTCGACCTGAAGTACCCCGACCCGCCGCTGTTCGGCCACAGCCCCGAGGAAGCCGGCGTAATCATGCGGGTCATCAACGAATTCCAGGCCTACACCGAGGCCGACCTGATGCGGCTGGTGGGCGAGCTGTCGAAGCCGGCGCCGCGCTTCGGCGAGCCGGCGCTGGTGCGTGCCATGCATACGGTGGCACGCGAGGCGCGCACCATCGAGGCGCGGCTGGCGCAGGGCGACTGGATCGTCGGCGATGCGCCATCGGCCGCCGACATCGCGATTTTCCCTTGCATCCGCGTGCTGCATCGTGCCTTATTGCAGCCGGGTGCCGGCGAGCTGGCCAGGCGCTTCCTGCCGGCCGAAGTGCACTACCCGCAGCTCGCGCGCTGGCTCAGGCGCGTGGAGGCCCTGCCCGGTTTCCAGAACACCCTGCCACCCGGTTGGCAGAGACTGCAGCAAGCCTGATCGAGGTACAGCAACGAAAATGACCCACAAGGTTCACGTCGAATTCCCCGGGCGGATGGTGATGCTCGGCTTCGGCAGCATCGGGCAGGGCGTGCTGCCGCTGATCCTGCGCCACATCGGCATCCCGGCCTCGCGCATCGTCATCGTGACCGCCGACGAGGGCGGCCGCGCCGAGGCCGAGCAGCTCGGCGTGCGCTTCATCGTCGAGCCGCTGGTGCGCGAGAACTACCGGCGCGTGCTCGATGGCCTGCTGGGCCGCGGCGACTTCCTGGTGAACCTGTCGGTGGATGTCTCCAGCGTGGCGCTGATCAAGCACTGCTGGGAACGCGGCGCAATGTACATCGACACCTGCATCGAGCCCTGGGCCGGCGGCTACACCGACCCGACGGTGCCGCCGGGGCGGCGCACCAACTACGCGCTGCGCGAGGATGCGCTGTCGCTGCGCACCGACCTGACGGCGAAGAACCCCACCGCGGTGATCGCCCACGGCGCCAACCCAGGCCTGGTGTCGCACTTCGTCAAGGAAGCGCTGCTGCTCCTCAAGCATGACATCGGCGTGCAGCCCGACAAGCCCGACCCGGCCACGCGCGAGGAGTGGGCCTCGCTGGCCCGCGCGCTGAACGTGAAGGTCATCCACATCGCCGAGCGCGACACGCAGGTGTCGAACCGGCCCAAGGAAGTGGGCGAGTTCGTCAACACCTGGTCGGTGGACGGCTTCGTCGGCGAGGGGTGCCAGCCGGCCGAGCTGGGCTGGGGCTCGCACGAGCGCAACTTCCCGCGCGATGCCCGCCGCCACGACTTCGGCTGCGGCTCGGCCATCTACCTGAACCAGCCGGGTGCCGCCACGCGCGTGCGCACCTGGACGCCCAAGGCCGGCCCCATCCATGGCTTCCTGATCACCCACAACGAGTCGATCTCGATCGCCGACTACTACACCGTGCGCGAGCACGGCGATGTGGTGTACCGGCCGACCACGCACTACGCCTACCATCCCTGCGATGCGGCGGTGCTGTCGGTGCACGAGCTGGCCGGGCGCAACTGGCACATGCAGGAGCGCAAGCGCATCCTGATGGACGACATCATCTCCGGCATCGACG
>CAYVZE010000018.1:19817-37972 GCA_964455685.1 uncultured Steroidobacteraceae bacterium | reverse complement strand
AGAACTGCAGCTTCCCAAGCTGCTAACGTGGGTTCGATTCCCATCACCCGCTCCAGCTTCCTTCCCCGCGTCCCCCTGAAGCCGCCCTGCGGAGCCGGGGCCGTCGCCTGCGTCCATTCCCTGTCGCGCGAAGGGAACTCACAGCCGCGCCCGTTCGAACCATCGCTGGGCGGGTCCCGGTATCGCATGACCGGTCTTCATGCGGGCTCCGGTTTCCTCAACGCAGCATCCCGCACGGGTGGCCGACAATGCCGGGCTCGAAGGCACTTCCGCAGGAGGCTCTCAGAGAACGTCCGCCCGGCCCGGGCCAGGTGGTGGCTTCGCTGCTGGCGCCGCGCCAGCGCCGGCTCAGCGCGCCAGCGCTTCCTCCAGCACCGAGTAGTCGATCAGCCTGGCCAGTTCCTCGCGGCTGCGCGGCTCGCGGTCCATGTTCTTCGCCACCCACTGCTCCTCGACCTCGAGCACATCAAGCATGTCGGGGATGATGTGCACCGGGAACTCCATCTCCGGCCAGCCCCAGCCGATCTGCTCGGGGGTGTACCGGGTGATGCTGGAGATGTGCGGCCAGTAGGGCTGCGGGTCCTTCTTCAGCGCCTCGGTGGCCTGGGCCACGGCGCGCACGAAGGCGACGATGGCGCGGCGCTTCTCCGGGTCGGCGAGGTCGGGCGCGCGGGCGTGCAGGTTGAACACCTCGCGGTAGACACTGCGGTCCTGCAGCACGATGGCGTCGTCGCCGAGCTTGTGGATGGCGTCCTCGGGCTCGGGCTCCCAGATCGAGATCACATCCACCTCGCCCTTCTGCAGGGCGTCGGACATCAGGTCGATGGACTCGAGCACGTTGGCGCCACGCGGCAGGTTCACGAAGGTGACCTCATCCTCGGAGATGCCGGCATGGCGCAGCATGGCCACGGCGTAGTAATGCGCCGAGGTCATGCGCGGGGTCATGATGCGCTTGCCGCGCAGGTCGGCCAGTGAGTTGATGCCGGCGGACCTGCGGCCGACGAGGCGGTAGAAGCTCTCGGTCACCGTCATGATGATGCGCAGGTCGGGATTGCGGATGGACTCGCGCAGCAGCTGGGTCTCGGCATTGGTGGCGAGGTCGGTCTCGCCGGTGGTGATGCGCGGGATGCCGCCCTCGCCCACCTCGAGGCGCTCGGGATAGAAGCTGTTGGCGGCCACCAGCACCGGCGAGAGCTCGATCCAGTAACTGCCGGAAACCCGGATCGGCGCCAGCGGCGCCTGCTGCGCCGCCTGCTCCTGCGTGGAGGAGCCGGAGGAGCAGGCCTCGAGCGCAAGGCCGGCCAGGGCCAGCAGCGCGAGGCGCGAAGGGGTCCGGAGCAGGGATCCAATCCTTTTCATGGGCCACATCTTCCTGTTCAAGCCAGTGGATTTCCCGCCGGCGCGGGGCAATTGAACCTAACACTAAGCAAGCCCCGGGCAGGCCTGTTGCGCGATCCGGATCAAATGCTGACGCGGCGCGGAAAACTGCCGGGAGCAGCGGCAGCTTCGGAAACCGCAATTATGTGCAGGGGATCAAGCCGGCGCACGGCGCGCGGACCTACCATGCCCCGGTAAGTCCGGAGGCAATCTCGTGAACAGACCATTCGCGGCCGGGGGGCTCTTGGCCCTGTGCCTGGCCCTGGCCAGCCTTGCACAGGCGCAGGGTGTGCTGACGCCCCAGCAGATCGCGCAGCGCTCGCGGCTGGCGACGGTGCAGATCCGCTCGCTGGATGCATCCGGCGAGGTCAACGGCTCCGGCTCGGGCTTCTTCGCCAGGGCCGACGGCACCATCATCACCAACTTCCACGTGATCGAGGACGCGCACTCGCTGCAGGTCGAGCAGGATTCGGGCGAGGTCTTCGACAATGTCTACTTCGTCTCCGCGGACCCGCGTCGCGACACAGCCATCCTGAAGATCCCGGTGACCGGCGTGCCGGTGCTGCCGCTGGGAACGGATTCGTCGGTGGACATCGGCTCGCGCATCTACGTGATGGGCAATCCGCTGGGCCAGACCGCCACCTTCAGCGACGGCCTGGTGAGCGCGCGGCGCGTCACCAACGGCGTGCGCCTGCTGCAGGTGACCGCCCCGATCTCGCCGGGCTCCTCCGGCGGGCCGGCCATGAACGAGCGCGGCGAGGTCATCGGCATCGCCACCATGTTCCTGGAGGGCGGGCAGAACCTGAACTTCCTGGTGCCGGTGGACTACATCACGCCGATGCTGTCGATGGGCGACACGCCCCGGCGCTTCAACGCCTCGCTGCTGCCGCGCACCGGCGGCGGGCTGGCAGACCTGACCGGAGGATCGGGCTCGGCGCCGGTGCGCCGCCCGCCCACCGACGTGGAAGCCGCCCTGCGCCAGCTGTACGACGGCCTGGCCGCGCAGTTCCGCGCGGTGGAACGCGCCGATGATGCGCTGAAGGGCTACCACGAGTCGCACGAGCCGACCTACGGCCTGCTCGACATGCAGGAGCAGGAAGACGTGCGCGTGGACCTGGACGCGGGCCACAGCTATGTGTTCGTCGCCCTCTGCGACAACGACTGCGACGACGTGGACCTGGCGCTGTACGACACCCGCGGCGAGCGCGTCCGCATCGATGACGACGAGACCGCGCTGGCCGCCTTCGGCTACCGTGCCACGGCTTCCGGCGAGCACGTCTTCCGGGTGACGATGTACTCGTGCACGCGGGAGCCCTGCGCCTACGGCGTGAAGGTCTACGAAAAGGACTGACCTCCACGCCGGCCTTTCCAAGGCGCCGTCCTACTTCGCCGGCTTCTCCAGCAGCGGCTCGTAGCGCTCCGGGTGGGTCACCGGGTTGACGAACGGGAAGGTCTCGCGGCCCTTGGACTGCTCGTTGTAGGTGCGGCGCGAGGCGTACAGCCATTCGCCGTTGATCTTCACCAGCCGGTCCATGTAGTGGCCGTGGCCGGCAATGCGCGGCTCCACGCCGCTGATCAGCACCCAGGTCGCCTGCGCCACGGCAGAAAGCCCGTCATCTGCCACGTCGATCACCATCGAGGAGATGAAGTGCTTGGCGTGCCCGTTGCCGCGGCCATCGCTGCCTTCCGGCAGCTGCGCCATGGCGCGATCACGCATGTCGCGGATGACCTGGGCGATCTGCTCGCGGCCCACGGCCTGGCCGCCGCCATAGGTCAGCACCCCGTCCGGCGCGAAGGCCGCGGCGTAGGCCTCCGGGTCGCGCCAGTCGAGCGCGAAGATGTACTTGTAGGCCAGCTGCTCGATGTCGGCACGCTCCTGCGCGGTGGGATTGCGGGCCGCGGCCGGCAGGGCCAGCAGCGCGCAGCACAGCAGCAAGAGCGCACGAGGGAGTGATGGACGCATGAAGGGCCTCCTTTGCCAGGTCGAGGCCGCGAGCTTGGCGCGGCCGCGGCAGGCGTGCAATGGCGCGGGGTGAAGCCAGGAGCGGGCCGAGCGCCACGAGGCCCTTCTTGTTTCACACGGCCGGTGCGCCTCCCTCTGCGCCGGCAGCAGCGTCTGCCGCGCGCCGGTGCAGCAGGAAGCGGCGCAGTTCCTTTGGCCCGGCCAGGATCATCGCCTGGGCATGCCGCAGCTGCGCATCCTTCGCAAACGGCCGCGGCTCACAAGCGCGGCGAAGGCACCGGGGGACTGGCACGCAGCGCACCCAGCGCTGCTGCGCATTGCGCACGGAACGCTGCGGAGAACTGCGGCTCGACCGCAAGACGTTCCCAGTAGCCCTCCGCCAGGCGGCGCGCCTGCATCCACACGTCGAGCTGCATCGGCGCGGGCAACGGCGGGGTGAACGCCGCCTGCTTGAAGCCGCCCTGCTCCGCCGGTGCGAGCAGCGTGGGCGCGAGGTCGTACACCGGCGCCAGCGCGAAGGTGCCGTCGCCGCGGTGGAACAGCGAGAGATCGGTGGCCTCGCGCGTGGAATTGCCGATCAGCGCCGAGAAGGCCTCGACCAGGCGGATCTGGCGCGCGTCGTTCTTCGGCAGCAGGCCCGCGGCGGACAACTGCCCGGCCGCCACCGACCAGTCGCAGGGACCTGCCGCACGCGGCAGGTCCAGCGCCGCCAGCGACACCGCGGCGCGTCGCCCCTCGGCACCCACGCGATCGAAGCGATCGATCTCGAGGAAGATGCGGTCCCCGAAGCGGAACACGCGCGAGTGCACGGCACTGACGCCGCGGGTGTTGAGCCAGGCGTGCGCGAGGTGCTCGGCCAGCAGCAGCTCGCCGGCCAGCAGGCCCTCCGGCGTGGAAAGCAGCGGCGAGAACTTCACCAGCACGTGCACGAGGTGGCCGCCGTGGTCGATGAGGGCGGTGAACTTGGGTGATTCACCCGGCAGCTGCGCAGCAGGCGGCCCGGCACGCCCGGGCACGGCCTCGGCCAGTCGCACATACTGCCGCGCCCGCTCCGACGCCTGCACCACCTGCCGTTGCGACCGCACGCTGCGCCAGGACTCCAACGCCTCGGCGCCGATGATCAGGTCACCGGGCGAATCCGCGCCATGGCGGACCAGCCAGGCGATGTGCGCATCCTCGAGCGCAGCGGCATCGCCCGGCTCCTGCACCGGCAGGTCCAGCGACCGGCCGAGGAAACCCGCGGGCCGCAGCGCATTGATGAACCACGGCAGGCCCTCGGTGAGGCCGCGCAACGCCTCGTGCGGCGTCTCGAAGTGGAAGTGATGCGGCATCAGCGCATCCAGCCGGCCGAAGCGGTGCACGCGACCGGCGGTATCCACCTGGAACACCGGCCAGCTCGAACCGGCGCCGGGCACCTTGCGCGGCAGCGCATAGCTGCCGCGCTGCCGGCGCCCCACCTCCAGCACCCTGCCCTCGCGCTTCAACTCGTGCAGGGCACGGGTCAGCGTGGGACGCGGAAGCTGCAGGGCCTTCAGCAGCGCGGTCCCGGAGGCGGGGCCTTCGCGCAGGGGATGAAGTACGTTCGAGGCAGACGGCATTCGCGCAATGCTCCCATCGGCAATCGCCGACGGGTACCGCTTGCACTGCAATATGTGCAAGCGGTTCACCTGCATTGAACAGAATGTCAGTAGATGACGCCGTTGCGTTCCTGGTAGCGGTTCCAGATGCCGGTGAGCTCGGCCAGCTTGTCCGGATGCGCGGCGGAGACGTCGTTCTGCTCGAGAGGATCCTCGGCGAGGTTGAACAGCATCCAGCGGCGGCCGGCCTCGGGCGCAGCCTGGTCCCACACCAGCTTCCAGTCGCCCTTGCGTACGCCGCGATGGCCGAACAGCTCCCAGCCGAACTCCTCGTCTTCCGGATGCACCTCGGCGGCCTCGCCGCGCAGCACCGGCAGCATGGAGCGGCCCTGCGGCGCCAGCACCTCGCGCCCCTGCCAGCTCGCGCCGGGATGGCGCGTGCCGGCCAGCTCCAGGAAGGTGGGCATCACGTCCATGATGGTGAGCATGGCGTCACTGCGCGTGCCGGGCTGGATGCGGCCAGGATGCACGGCGAAGGCGGGCACGCGCACGCCGCCCTCGAAGGCGGTGAACTTGTGGCGGTTCCACGGCGTGGCGCTGGCGCTGGCCCAGTTGGCGCCGTACATCACGTAGCTGGTGCCGCTGCCCAGGTTGTCGAGGCTGTGGTCGTAGGCCTTGCCGATGTGCTGCGCGATGTTGGGTTGCAGGTCGCGGCGGCCGGGCTCGGCGCCATTGTCGGAAGAGAACAGGATGAAGGTGTTGTCCAGCTCGCCGATGTCCTCCAGGTAGGCCAGCAGCTCGCCCACGTAGTGGTCGAGGTCGGCAACCATGGCCGCGTAGATCTCCATGCGGCGCGCGGCCAGCCGCTTCTCCTGCTCGGGCAGGTCGTTCCAGCGCGGGTTGAAACGGGAGCTGTCGATGGGCCTTGCGTCCTCCGGCACCAGCGCCAGTTCCTTCTGGCGCGCGAAGCGCTCGGCATACAGCACCTCGTAGCCGGCGTCATAGCGGCCCCGGAACTTCTCGATGGACTCGCGCGGCGCCTGCAGCGGCCAGTGTGGCGCGGTGTAGGCCATGTAGATGAACATGGGCTTCTTCTCGGCGCGGTCCTGCTCGATGAACTCGATCATCTTGCGCGTGTAGTCGCGCGTGGAGTACCAGTCCTCGCCCACGGTGACGATGTCATTGCCATCGAAGAACTCCGCGTCCTGCGGACCACGCCAGTCCCACGGGCCCAGGTGGGCCGCGCCGTCCAGCGAGGCGAACACGCGGCGGAAGCCGCGCGCCGCAGGACCGGTCTCGGGCGTGGACCCGAGGTGCCACTTGCCCACCATGTAGTTGTTGTAGCCGGCCTCCGCCAGCAGCTCGGGCAGCGCAGCCACACGGAAGTTGAGGTGGCCTTCATAGCCCGGCCTGCCCTTCTGGTCCTCGCGCGTGGGCACGCCCATCACGCCAAGGCCGGCCAGGTGGTGGTCCATGCCGGCCATCAGCATGGCGCGCGTGGGTGAGCAGGTCATGCTGGTGTGGAAGTCCGTGAGCATCATGCCGCTGCGCGCAAGGCGGTCGAGGTTGGGCGTGGGGATCTCGCCGCCGAAGGCGCCGATGTCCGCGTAGCCCAGGTCATCGGCGAGGATGTAGAGGATGTTCGGAGGGCGCGCCGGCTCCGGCGCCGCCGGTTCGCGCTTGCCACAGGCATTGATCGATAGTGCCGCCAGCAGCACGGCAGTCACGCGGATCCACATGCTGGATGCCCCCCTTGGCCTGACAGTCCTCTTGCATCCGCGAGCGTACAGAAAAGCCGGCTGGCGGAGGTCCGCCAACCGGCGATCGGGGCCGTTCGTTGGTTATCGGTACCCGGAAGGGCGCGGCCTCAGAAGGCGTGGCTCACGCCGAAGGCCAGGCTGCGGCGCGGCAGCGGCACCACGCCGGCCAGGAAGGAGGCATGGTTCCACACCGCCTGGTCGAGCAGATTGCTGCCGCGCAGGTACCAGGCGAACCCGGTGCCGGCGAGGCGCTGGCGCAGGGTGATGTCCAGCATCTCGTGGCCAGGCGTGGCGGCCTCGAAGGACGCGATACGGCGCTGCCGGTCCACGCGATGGAACTCGAGCATGGCGTCGAACTCGCCGCGGCCGGCCTCCAGGCGCAGGCCATGGCGCGCGGCGGGAATGCGCGGCAGCGGCTCGCCACCGGCGAAGCGCGCACGCACCAGGTCGCCGAACAGCGTGGCCGACCAGTAGCGCCCGGCCTTCCAGGTGAGCGCCGCCTCGCCGCCACGAAAGCGCGCGTCGCGCTGTGCATGGCGCACCAGGCGGAAGTCCTCGAACTGCTGCAGCGTGCGCGCGTAGGTGTAGTTGTCCACCTGGTTGAAGAAGGCGTTGAGACTGAGCTGCAGCGGGCCCAGCGTGCCGCGGAAACCTGCCTCGATGTTGCGCGAGGCCTCCTCGCGCAGCGGCGCGTCGGTCTCCGCCCCGCCGCAGGTGAAGGCGCTGGGCACCAGGCCGCATTCATAGGTATTGCTGGCGAGGTGGATGCCGCGCGCGTACAGCTCCTGCGGATGAGGCAGGCGCTCGTAGCGGGCCGCCGACAGCGTGAACACGCTGGACGGCGCGGGGCTCCATACCAGCGCACCCGAGAACGACGTGGCCGAGGCACTGAATGCCGGCCGCGCGCGCGCATCGTCCACCGGCCGGTGGCGCTGCCACTCGCGCCGGGCGCCGAGCTCGAAGTGCAGCGCATCGCTGACCTCCAGGTGCTCCACCAGGAACAGACCGGTGGTGCGCGACCCCACCGTGGGCAGGAAGGCTTCCGCGCCATCCGCGCGGGACTTCGTGGCGGAGTACTGCATGCCGGCCACACCGCGCAGGCGGGCCAGCGGCGCGTGGTGCAGTTCCAGGCGCGTCTCCGCGCCCTCGTTGCGCAAGCGCGTGGTGAGCTCGCCGGCATCCATCTCGTCATGGCGGTAGCGGGTGTAGCTGGCGCGCAGGCGGATGCGCTCGATGAGCGGCGAGGGCGACAGCCACTCGCCGCGCAGGTCCAGGCGCGAACTGCGCAGCGCCACCTCTGGCGCATCTTCGTGGGCGTGCCCTTCGTGTTCGTGCTCCGCCCCATCCTCTTCATGCCCGCCGCAGTGCAGGGTGGCGCCATGGGGATGGCAGGACTCGTACTCATGGCTGTGGCCGGGAACGCCGTAATCATCGTCACGCCAGGTCCATGCCAGGCCCAGGTAGCCGGCAGGGCCGATCCATGACAGGCCGGCGGTGGCGCTGCCGGACTGTGCCCAGGTGCCGGGCACGCTCGATTCATCCAGGCCGCGTGCGCGATAGTCGTCGGCGCGCCGTCCGGTGCCTTCCAGCCGCAACGCCACCTGCCCGCCCATCGGCGCGGTGAGGCCACCCGCCAGCGCGCGCTCGTGCGCCGCCGTGGCGCCGCGCAGCGCGACACGGCCTTCCAGGCCGTCGGGCATCGCGGTGGGCACCTTCTGGTCGATGAGGTTCACCACCCCGCCGATGGCGCCGCTGCCGTACAGCAGCGTGGCCGGGCCGCGCAGCACCTCGATGCGGTCCACCAGCATGGGCTCGGCGGTGATGGCGTGGTCGGGCGAGATATCCGACGCATCCAGCAGCCCGGCGCTGTCCGACAGCACGGTGACGCGGGGAGCGGACTGGCCGCGGATCACCGGCCGCGCGGCACCGCCGCCGAAGGTGTCGGCGTGCACACCGGGCAGGCCGTCGAGCGTGGCGCCCAGCGTGGCGGCGGTGTGCGCCGCCAGCGCATCCCCTTCGAGCACGCTGAAGGGCGAGGCCATGCGCGAGGCATCCTCGCGCAGGGCAGTGGCGTAGACGAACAGGGCAGGCAGTTCGTGCAGGTCGGCCTCGCGGCCGGTGTCCGCGGCGCCAGCGGCCGCGAGAACGGGAAGAAGGAGCGCCCCGGCGCCCGGCGCCAGGGTGCGAAGCAGGCTGTGCATGTGCTGATCTCCGGATCCTTGAAAGCAGGCGCATGCCCGGCCTCACGGCCGTGGCGATGCGAAGGAAGGTCGGAATCAGCCGGCCGGGGGTCCCCGGCTCAGGTAGGAAGACAGCGGCGCGGCCACCACCACGCGCGCGGCGGGCGGCACCAAGGGCGGTGCCAGCGGCGGCGGCGGCAGCAGCACGACGGGCAGCACAGGCGGGGCGGCGCCGGTGGGCGACCCCAGGCACAGCAGGCAGTGCTGGCCGCCCTGGTGCTGCGGGGCATCGGTGATGTCATGCCGGTGGGTGGCGGCCAGCAGCAGCCAGCCCAGCACGCCCAGGCAGGCGGCCAGCACCACGCCGCGCCGCAGGCGTCGCATGCCGGCGAGCGTGGACAGCAGCATGGGGGAACCGGGGAACATCGCCATGGATTTATAGCAGACGTGTCAAGCGGGCCCGGCGCCCGCGGCCTCACAGGCCGAGGTAGCGCAGCAGGCTGACCACGGCGCGCGGGTCGGTGACCGCCACGAAGGCCACGCCGGTGAGCGCCCCGGCCAGGTGTGCGTCGTGGTTGATGCGGCCGGCGTGCGAACGTGAGGCCCAGATGCTGTAGGCCAGGTAGCCCGCGGCGAACAGCCAGGCCGGGATCGGCAGCGGGATGGGGAAGATGATCATCGGCGCGGTGGGGAAATACACCACGAAGGCGAACAGCACCGCCGATACCGCGCCGGAGGCCCCCAGCGTGGCGTAGGACGGGTTGTTGCGGTGCCTGGCCAGCGAGATCAGCGGCGAGAGCGCCAGCCCCAGTGCGTACAGCAGCACGAACATCGGCGTGCCCAGCACCCGCTCCATCGGCACGCCAAAGAAGAAGAAGGTGATCATGTTGAACAGCAGGTGCGGCAGGTCGGCGTGCGCAAAGCCGCTGGCCAGCAGCGTGAAGCGGCGCCGGCCGCGGGCGAACTCGTAGGGGCGGAACACGCAGGCGTCGATGACGCGCGGGTCGCGTCCCAGGCCGGCGATGCCGATGCCGATGTTGATGGCGAGGATGACCAGCGCCGCAGGTCCGATGCTTCCAAGCATCCGGCAAGTGTAAGGGCTTGGACGCGCCCGCTGGGGACTGATGTAATCTCGCGCCCCTCTCCCACCTGCCCCTTCGAGGACCGACCCGCATGGCGCCCATCCTGCGCCTGGACGATGTTTCGCTGGCCTTCGGCGCCCGGCCGCTGCTGGACCATGCCTCGCTGCAGGTCGAGCCCGGCGAGCGGGTGTGCATCGTGGGCCGCAACGGCGAGGGCAAGAGTTCGCTGATGAAGCTGGCCGCCCGCAGGATGCCGCCGGACTCGGGCGCGGTGTGGCTCCGGCCCGGCACGCGACTGGCGGTACTGGAGCAGGACATCGTCACCGTCGAGGCGGCGCTGGTGCGCGAGGTGGTCGAGGGCGGCCTCGCCGGTGTCGAGGGCATCGAGAGCTGGGAAATCCCCACCCGGGTGGCCACCGTGCTGTCGCAGCTGGGACTGGACGGTGAAGCGCGCTACGAGGACCTCTCCGGCGGCTGGCGGCGCCGCGCGCTGCTGGCGCGGGCGCTGGTGGCGGAGCCGGAGCTGCTGCTGCTCGATGAGCCCACCAACCACCTGGACATCCCCGCGATCGAATGGCTGGAGGAACTGCTGCAGGGCTTGCGCGGCGCGCTGCTGTTCGTCAGCCACGACCGGCGCTTCGTCGATCGCGTGGCCACGCGCATCGTGGACCTGGACCGCGGCCGGCTGTCGAGCTGGCCGGGCAACTACAGCCAGTACGCCGCGCGCAAGGCCGCGCAGCTGGCCGACGAGGCGCGCGCCCATGCGCTGTTCGACAAGCGCCTCGCGCAGGAAGAGGCCTGGATCAGGAAGGGCGTGGAAGCGCGCCGCACGCGCAACGAGGGCCGCGTGCGCGCGCTGCTGGCCATGCGCGAGGAGCGCCGCGCGCGACGCGAGCGCGTCGGCCAGGCCAGCATGGCGGTGCAGGAAGCGGCGCCCTCCAGCCAGCTGGTGTTCGAGGCCGAGGACGTCAGCGTGGCCTATGACGGCCGGGTCGTGTTCCAGGGACTGACCACGCGCATCCTGCGCGGCGACCGCATCGGCATCGTCGGACCCAATGGCGCCGGCAAGAGCACGCTGCTGAAACTGCTGCTGGGCGAGATCGAACCCGCCAGCGGCCACGTGCGCCGCGGTGCGCGCCAGGAGGTGGCCTACTACGACCAGCAGCGCGCGCAGCTCGACCTCGATGCGCCGGTGGCGCACAACATCAACGAGCGCGGCGACTTCGTGCTGGTGAACGGCGAGAACCGCCACGTGTCCGGTTACCTGCGCGACTTCCTGTTCCGCCCCGAGCAGCTGATGACGCCGGCCCGGGCGCTGTCGGGCGGCGAGCGCAACCGGCTGCTGCTGGCGCGCCTGTTCGCCCAGCCCGCCAACCTGCTGGTGCTGGATGAACCCACCAACGACCTGGACATCGACACGCTGGAGCTGCTGCAGGAGCTGGTGTCGGAGTTCTCCGGCACGCTGCTGCTGGTCAGCCACGACCGCGCCTTCCTCGACAACGTGGTCACCAGCCTGCTGGTGCTGGAGGGCGATGGCCGCGTGCAGGACTTCGTCGGCGGCTACAGCGACTGGGAGCGCTGGCGCGACCAGCGCGACGCGCAGCGGGATGCGCGCGCGAAGGGCAAGGACAGGACCGCGCCGGGCAAGCCGCCGCGCGGGAGCGCTTCCACTGCGGCGGGGAACAAGGCTTCACCTGCCGAGGCGCCCAGGGCGCGCCGCAAGCTGTCATACAAGGACCAGAGGGAACTTGAGTCCCTGCCGGCCAGGCTGGAGGAACTCGAGGCCCGCAAGGCTGCGCTGCTGGCCGAGACCCAGCAGCCGGATTTCTATTCACGTCCCCACGCCGAAGTGGCCGCGCACATGAAGCAGCTGGCCGACCTCGATGCGCAGATCGAGACTGCCTTCGCCCGCTGGGCCGAACTGGAGGGAGCATGACCGGGCGCGAGGAACCGCAACGCCGCGCAATCAGGAGCTATGTGCTGCGAGCCGGCCGCATGACGGCCGCGCAGACGCGCGCGCTGGAGGAACTGTGGCCGCGTTACGGCCTGGAGGCCGAGGGCCCGCCGCTGGACCTCGAGGCCGTGTTCGGGCGCCGCGCGCCGGTGACGCTGGAGATCGGTTTCGGCAACGGCGACAACCTCGCCGCACTGGCCGAAAGGCATCCCGGGCGCGACTTCATCGGCGTGGAAGTGCATCCGCCCGGCGTGGGCCACCTGCTGCTGAAGGCGGAGAAGGCCGGGCTGGGCAACCTCAGGATCTTCCGCCACGATGCCGTGGAGGTGCTGCGCCAGCGCATCGCGCCGGGCTCACTGGACTCGATCCTGGTGCTGTTCCCGGATCCCTGGCACAAGAAGCGCCACCACAAGCGGCGGCTGGTGAACCCGGAGTTCGCGGAACTGGCCGCCTCAAGGCTGGCCGTGGGGGGAACCTTGCAGCTGGCGACGGACTGGGAGCCGTACGCGGAACAGATGCTGGAGGTGCTGAATGCGTCGGCGGCGCTGAGGAATCGCGCCGCCGATGGCCGGTTCGTGCCCCGTGGCCCGGACCGCGTTCGCACGCGCTTCGAGGCGCGGGGCGAGCGGCTGGGCCACGTGGTACGTGACCTGTGCTACGAGCGGATCAACCCTTCTGGCTGAGACGCTCGCTCACCAGCTTCACGGCGCCGAACACCATCAGCGCGAACACGGCCACAGCAGCCACAGTGTGGAAAACAGTCATCGAGAGTACGAGGTCTGACATGGGGGTCCTCCTGTTTGACCGTTAATTGTCTGGCCTGACATTGCCTACCCTGCAATTGTCTCGGCTACTATTGCACAGACAATCACCTCGGTCAAAATGTTCCCCGGTCGCGGATGAAAATTCTGTGGACCGCGTCGCGGTTGCGCGCACAACGACCCATAACCTTCGGGAAAACAAGCAGTTATGACAAGATCGGCCGCGGGGAGGGTGCCGCCCGCGCGGGCTTCCTTCGCGCGCTGATCATCCCCCTTTCCCGGCCGCCGTCCCGAAAGGAGGGCGCCCTGTACGTGCGGATGGCGAACTTATGGGAGCGACTGAGGGCCTGACGCCCGCCCCGCCACCGGTCTACGCGTCCGACGAGAGCAGGCTGTGGCGCAGGCCGTCGATGACGTACTGGACCGCCAGCGCGCCCAGGACCACGCCCAGCAGCCGGTTCATCACGTTCGCGCCTGTCACGCCCATCACGCGGTAGATCGGCGTGACGGCGTAGAGCGTCACCAGTGTCACCACCAGCGCCAGCACCACGCAGGCCAGCAGCAGGCCCCAGCGCAGCGGATCCTCGGTGGCCGGGCCGAAGTAGAGGAGGATGGTGGTCAGCGAACCCGGCCCGGCGATGAAGGGGAAGGCCAGCGGGAACACCGAGATGTCGGTCTTGGTCTTGCCCTCCTCCACCTCGGGGTGCGAGCTGCGCGAACCGGACTCGCGCGCGAACACCATCTCCAGCGCAATCAACAGCAGCAGCAGGCCACCGAAGATGCGGAAGGCGTCGAGGCTGATGCCCAGCAGGCGCAGGAACTGCCCGCCGCCCAGTGCAAACAGCAGGAAGATGCCGCCGGCGATGGCCACGCCCTTGCGCGCCATGCGGCGGCGCTCACGTTCGCCGACACCTTCTGTCAGGGCAACGAACACCGGGATCACGCCGACGGGTTCCACCACGACCAGGAAGGTCACGAAGAACTTCAGCAACTCATCGAACATGGTGCTTTGCGCAAAAAACGCTGCTTGTAGCCGTGGTTTTCGAGGCGCAGGATAACAGTGAATCCGGGGCAGGCACGAACGCTGGAGAGACCATGCGGAACATGCAGTGCATCGATCCCATCGTGGGTGACTGGTACCACAGCCATGGACAGGTCTTCGAAGTGATCGCTGTCGACGAGTTGGAAGGCGTCGTCGAAGTGCAGCACGCCGATGGCAGCCTCGAGGAAATCGACCTCGACGACTGGGCCACGCGCTGTCGCGCGGGTTCGCTGGCACAGGCGGACGGTCCCGATGATCCCGGCAGCGTGATCGACAGCGAGGACGCGGACGATCTCACCGGCCACGGCGGCATCGACCCGCAGCGCACCTTCGAGGAGGCGCGCGGGCTGCGCGCCGATGCATTGTCGGACCTCGACCTGTTCGAGTAGCGCTTCAGCGCACCGTCGGCACTACCACGGACCGCGGGCGAGCCTGCGCGTATCCAGGTCCTCGGCCAGGCGCACCTCACCGTCGAGCACGGCCACCGGCAGCCGGCGCAAAGATTCATCCAGGCACGGGCCGGCCACGCACAATCCGCTGGCCTTCTCGAACAACGCGCCATGCGCCAGGCACTGCAGCAGCTCCCCGTCCGGGGTCACGAGGTGCGCGCGGCCCATGCCCAGCGGCCGGCCGGCGTGGGGACAGCGGTTCAGGAAGGCATGCACCTGGCCGGCCTCGCGCACCAGGATGGCAGTCAGCGGCGGGAACTCGTCCGGGTTGAGGTCCACCACCCGCGGGCATCCTTCGGTCAGTTCAGCCATGCGGGCGAGCACTGTGCCGGCGGACAGCCGGCCGCTCACGGGCCGCCCTCCCCCGGAGGCTCGCGCCCGGCATCGCCGAGCGCGCGGTCCACCATGCCGGTGCGCATCATGTACCAGAACAGCAGGATGCCCGGCAGCGCCGCCAGCGCCGTCATCAGGTAGAAGGACACGTAGCCCATCTTCTCGATCAGCGCGCCGGCCGAGGCGCCGGTGATGATGCGACCGAACACGCTGCTCGCGGCCGAGATCATCGCGTACTGGGAGGCCGTGAACTGCAGGTTGCACAGCGCCGAGAAGTACGCCACCACCACCACGCCGCCATAGCCGCTGGCGGCGTTCTCGAAGCCGATGGCCAGCGCCAGTCCCAGGTTGCTGTGGCCCGATGCCGCCAGCATCGCGAAGCTCACGTTGGTCAGGCCCATCAACACCAGCGCCAGCAGCACCGAGCGCTTCATGCCCATGCGCGTGTACAGCACGCCGCCGATGAAGATGCCGATGAGGTAGGCCCAGAAGCCCACCCCCACGTCGTAGATGGCGATCTCGTCGTTGGTGAAGGCGAGATCGTCGAACAGCAGTCGCACGGTGAGCTGCGAGAGCGTGTCGCCGATCTTGTGGACCAGGATGAACAGCAGCACCAGCCACGCGCCGTGGCGGCGGAAGAATTCCGTGAACGGCCCTGCCACCGACTGCCACACCTCCGCCAGCCCGCGGCGCGACTGCCGCACCACGTGCCGCACCGGCTCGCCCAGCCACAGCGCGGTGAGCATGGCCGGCAGCGCGAACAGCAGCGTGGACAGGTAGGCGATGTGCCAGCCCAGGCGACCGGCGACCACCAGTGCCAGCGCGGCGGCGCCGGCCGAACCGATGCGCCAGCCATACTGGCTCATGCCCGAACCGGTGCCGAGCTGGTAGGGCTTGAGGATTTCGATGCGGTAGGCATCGATGACGATGTCATAGGTGGCGCCTGCAACTGCCACCAGGATGGCGGCCACCGCGGTGGCGTACACGCTGGCGGATGGATCGACCAGCGCCAGGTTGGTCACCGCCGCGATCACCAGCACGCCCGACAGCAGCATCCACGACACGCGATGTCCCAGCCGGCCGATCAGCGGCAGGCGCACGCCATCGACGATCCACGCCCACAGGAACTTCAGGTTGTAGGCCAGGAAGGCCAGCGAGAAGGCCGTGACCGTGCTCTTGCGGATGCCGTCCTGCGCCAGCCGGGTGGTCAGCGTGGCGCCGATCATGGCGTAGGGGAAACCGGAGGAAATGCCGATGAAGAAGGCGGCCAGCGACTCCTTCTCCAGGTAGGGCTTGAGCGACCTCAGCAGTGGATGGGCCGAACCGTCGCCGTTCATCGAGCGTAGTTGGTTATCATGCGCACCGCCGGATCATACGGCTTTTGGACAGGGCACATGCAGGACTACCAGCAGGAATTCATCCGCCTCGCGCTGTCGCGCAACGCGCTGCGCTTCGGCGAGTTCACCCTGAAGTCGGGACGGGTGAGCCCCTACTTCTTCAATGCCGGCTCGTTCGACGACGGCGCATCGCTGGCGGTGCTGGGCCGCTGCTATGCCGCCGCCATCGTGCGCTCGGAGCTGCAGTTCGACATGCTGTTCGGCCCGGCCTACAAGGGCATCCCGCTGGTCGCGGTCACCGCCGCCGCGCTGCATGCCGACCACGGCCGCAACCTGCCCTATGCCTTCAACCGCAAGGAAGCCAAGGACCATGGCGAGGGCGGCAGCATCGTCGGACGCCCCTTGTCCGGCCGCGTGCTGATCGTCGATGACGTGATCACCGCCGGCACCGCCATCCGTGAATCCATCCAGATCATCCGCGCCGCCGGCGCCGAACCGGCCGGCGTGGCGCTGGCGCTCGACCGCCAGGAGCGCGGCCGCGATGCCGCCGGCAACGACCTGCCCGAATCCGCGGTGCAGGAAGTGCGCCGCCTGTACGGCATCCCGGCGTTCAGCATCCTGACGCTGTCGGACCTGATCGACATGCTGCGCGCGGGCAGCGAGCTGCTGCCGGCCAGCGCGCTGTCGGCCATGGAGGCCTATCGCGCCCGCTACGGCGCGGCCTGAGGTGTGACGGAGCGCACCGCCGGGGATTGCCGGGCTTTGCAATCACCCCCCGCACGAGGGAGGATCGCGGCATGAGACAGCGTCACGTAATTGCCATGGCAGCCAGCGCCTTGCTGGTGTGCACGCTGGCATCGGCGGCCGACCGCACCATCCAGCGATGGGTGGACGAGAACGGCGTGGTCCATTACGGCAATGCGCCGCCGCCGGACGCTGCGAAGACCGACCGCACGCTGCTCAATGCCCAGGGCGTGCCCGTGGGCCAGATCCCGCGGCAGTTGACACCGGAGGAAGCGGCCGCGGCGCAGAAGCAGCGCGAGGAAGAAGCGCGGCGGCGCGCGCAGGACACCTTCCTGCTGACCACCTACACGCGCGTGGCCGACATCGAGCGCCTGCGCGATGACCAGCTCGGCATCATCGACGCGCAGATCGAACTGGCGCGCGGCTCGCTCAACGCCAGCGAGGAGCGACTGAAATCGCTCGCCCGCCGCATGTCCAACTTCCGTCCCTACTCCACCGCACCCAATGCGCGCCGCCTGCCGGACGCGCTGGTGGGCGAGGTGGTACAGGCGCTGGGCGAGCGGCGCTCGCTGCAGGAAACCCTCGCCCGCCACGAGCAGCGGCGCGAGGAAACCCAGGCCCGGTTCGACGCCGACATCCAGCGCTACCTCGAACTGACCAGCCGTCCCTCGATCCGCTGAAGGCGCGCTTTCAGCGCACCGTGTAGCCGCGGCCCTCCAGGCAGGCGGTCATCGCCCGCAGGTATTCCTCGTGCAGGTCCGAGTCGTACGCGTCGTCGAGCGGGTCGTAATCCGTCTGGTCCACCGCCCAGCGATGGCACTGGTAGCGGTCTTCGGACTGCTGCTCGGCACTCTGGCCCTGGGCGGGATAGATGAACAGCTCATCCTGGAAACCTTCGTCCTCCTCGCCGTAGGGTGACTGCACCACCACGTAGCCGCGACGCTCGGGCTCGTATACGTAGTACGTGTAGTCCGAGTAGTAGTAGCGCGTACCGCCCACCCACACGCTGGTGAACGAGCCGGGCAGCGTGGTCACGAAGAAGCCGTAGGGAACGCGCACCGAGATGTAGCTGGTGCCGTACGGCCGGTACCAGTAGCCGCCGTGGTACACGTAGCGCGAACCGTTCCACCAGTAGTCACGGTAGCCGGCCGGCAGGTGGTGGATCACGTGCACATGGCGGTGGCGGGCGCGGTCATGCTCGTGGCTGCGCTCGCGCCAGATGCGGCGGCGATCGTCGCGGTCACGGTTGGCATTGCGGTCGCGATCCCAGTCACGGCCGTTGCGATCGCGCGCATGGCGGTCGCGGTCCGGACGCGGATTGCGATCCTTGAACTCGCGGTCGATGATGCGGCCGGTCACGCCGCGCTCACCCGAGGGCGCCGCGCGCGGCGCGCCGCTGCCGGCCCGGGCAGCCGGCGCCGACGGTGCCGGCGCTGCATTGGCCTCGCCCGCCTGGAACTGCCGGCGGCGCTCGGCCTGCGCGGCATCGGGCCTGCGGCCGGCGCCGGGGGCCGCGTCGCGGTTGGCGTTGGGCGGATTGCCGTTGAAGTTGCGATCGCCGCGCCGGACTTCTGCACGGGGCGCCTGCGCCCGCGG
>CAYVZE010000018.1:0-19717 GCA_964455685.1 uncultured Steroidobacteraceae bacterium | reverse complement strand
GGCGCCTGCGCCCGCGGAGCCTGGGCCTCGCGCGAGGGAGCAGCCCGGGGAGCCGGAGGGGCCTCGGCCCGCGGCGCCGGGCGCGCTTCCGGGCGCGATTCATTGCGCGGCGCCGGCCGCGACTCGCGGCGCGGCTCCTCGCTGCGCTGGGACTGCGCCTGCTCGCGCGCCTTGCCGGCCACGCGGCCGGTGATGCCATCGGCGAAGGCGAAACCCGAGGCCGACAGCGCGAGTGCCGCCAACCCCACCTGCACGACCTTGCGGAAACTGGTTTCCATCACTTCACCTCACCGAATAGCCGCGGCCCTCGAGGCACGCGGAGATGGCGCGCCGGTACTCGGCGGCCTCGCGTTCAAGGCGGCCCTGGCCGCGACCGTTATAGCGCGCATGGGCAGCGCGCGCCTGTGCATCGCTGGCAGCCGCGGCGCCCACCGCCGAGCCTGCCATCGCGCCCAGCAAGGCCCCTTCGGCGGCATCGCCGGGACCGGCGACCACGGCGCCGAGCACCGCGCCGACCGCCGCCCCCGTGGCCACGGCCTCGCCGGGCGAGGGACCGGGCACCACCGTGGCACGCCGCCCGGGCTGCGCGATGCGGCGGGTCGGGTCGAAACCGGTCTGCTCCACCGCCCACACGTGGCAGTCATAGCGGTCGCGGTCCTGCTGTGCCGCCGACTGGCCCTGCATCGGGTAGAAGTAGACCTTGGCCGGGTTCTGCCGGGGCGCGGGAGGCGGCTCCTCCTCCGGGACGGAGGCGCAGGCGCCCAGGGCGAGGGACACGGCCAGCAGCAAGGGGGTCTTCCTGTTCATGGCTCCCAAGCCTACGCCGGAGCGCTGAACCCGCCCTGAATGCCGCCGGGAGCGCACGGGCGGGCTGGTATCCCCTACGATTCACGCCTCGCGGGCACGCCCGCTGCCCTGGAGAGAAGACCTTGCGCGACATGATGACCCTGTGGCGGCCCCTGCTGGCGGCGGCGCTGCTGCTGCAATCCGGCCCCCTGGTCCACGCTGCGCAGGGCCCGGCACTCCAGGACGGTGACTTCACCGGCACCCTCGCGGGCCTTCCCGTGGTGCTGCATGTCGCCACCGCCGATGGCGCACAGGACTGCACGCTGGACAGCCCGCAGCAGGGCGCCCTCGGGCTGCCCTGCGCCGGTTTCCTGATCGAGGGCGAGCGCCTCTCCTTCCGCGTGCCGGTGGCCAATGCCTCGTGGTCGGGTCGCATCGCCGATGCAGGCGCGCGCCTTCAAGGCACCTGGTTGCAGGCCGGCGCCGCGCTGCCGCTGGAATTCCGGCGCGGTGGATTCGTGCCGCCGAAGCGGCCGCAGATGCCGGCGGAACCGCTGCCCTATCGCAGCGAGGAAGTGCGCTTCGACAATCCCGCCGCACCCGGCGTACAGCTGGCCGGCACACTGACGCTGCCGCCGGGAGATGGACCCTTCGCCGCCGTGCTGCTGGTCACCGGCTCCGGCGCGCAGGATCGCGATGAAACCATTGCCGGCCACAAGCCCTTCCTGGTGCTGGCCGACCACCTCACGCGCCAGGGCATCGCAGTGCTGCGCGTGGACGACCGCGGCGTGGGCGGCTCCACCGGCGCAACCGGCGCGGAGACCAACGACGACTTCACGTCGGATGCAGCCGCGGGCATCGCCTGGCTGCGCGCGCACGAGGCCATCGATGCCGCACGCGTGGGCGTGCTCGGGCACAGCGAGGGCGCACTCGTGGCGGCATCGCTGGCGGGTCGCCAGGACGGCGTCAGTTTTGCAGTGCTGGTGGCCACACCGGCACTGCGCGGCGATGAGCTCATCGTCGAACAGGTGCGCGCGCTGGCGCTGGCCTCCGGGCAGCCGCAGGCGATGGCGGACGCGGCAGCCGCCACGCAGCGGCGCCTCCTCGACGCGCTGCTGGAGGCGCCGTCCGACGCTGCCGCCGCGCGCGAGGCACTGCGCCGCGCGATGACCGAAGCAGGCATGCCCGCGGGGGAGGATGAAGCCGCGCTGCGGCAGATGACCTCGCCCTGGTACCGCCACTTCCTGGCGCTGGATCCGGTGCCGCTGCTGCGGGCGGTGAAGTCACCGGTGCTGGTGGTGAACGGCGGACGCGACGTGCAGGTGCCGGCCGCAGCCCATGATGCGCGGTTGCGCGAGGCGCTGGCGGGCCACCCGCGCGCTGAAATCGTGCTGCTGGCGGAGCTGAACCACCTGATGCAGACCGCGCGCAGCGGCCATGTCGCCGAGTACGGCCAGATCGAGGAAACCTTCGCGCCGGCGGCGCTGCAGGAAATTGGCGAGTGGATCCGCCGCACGGCGGCGGTGGACCCGGCGCGCTAGACGTCGTCCTCGCCGACGCTGCCGCCCTCGGACTCCCACTTGTTCACGCCGCGCACGTCGCGGCGCGAGTACTTCAGGCGCACGCCGATGCCGCCGCCGTTCTCCGGGATGAAGACCGCGCCGGCCTCCTCCAGCGAGCCGCGCAGCGTGCGCTTCACCTCCACGCCGGGGTCGGCCCGGCCGGTTTCGAAGTCACGGATCACCTGCGGTTCCAGTCCGGCCTGCTGCGCCACCTGCTCCGCCGTGAGCTGCACCAGCGCGCGCGCCGCGCGGCATTGCGGGCCGGTGATGATGATGTCGTCCATCAACGCCTCCCTGAATGGCCGAAACCGCCAGCGCCGCGGGCGCTGGCGGCAAAATCCTCCACCACCTGCAGCTGCACCTGCGCCACCGGCACGATGACCATCTGCGCGATGCGCTCGCCCGGCTCGATGGTGAAGGCCGACTGGCCGCGGTTCCAGCAGGAAACCATCAGCTGTCCCTGGTAGTCCGAATCGATCAGGCCGACGAGGTTGCCGAGCACGATGCCGTGCTTGTGGCCCAGGCCCGAGCGCGGAAGGATCATGGCCGCGTAGCCCGGGTCCTCGATGTGGATGGCCAGCCCGGTGGGGATCAGCTCGGCCGCGCCGGGCGGAAGCGTCAGCGGCGCATCGATCACGGCACGCAGGTCGAGGCCGGCGGAACCGGCGGTGGCATAGCCGGGCAGCGGCCAGGTGGTGCCGATGCGGCCATCGAGGATGCGGACTTTGAGCTGCTGCAAGCAAGAATCTCCCTGTGGAATGCGGCAGGGCGCACCTCAGGTGCGCCCGCTGAACGAAGAGGCCACGCAGCTGACGATGGACACGATCAGCCATCCGAACAGCGCCGCCCAGAACCCGCTCACCGAGAATCCCGGCAGCACCCACGCCACCAGCGCGAACAGCGCCGCGTTCAGCACCAGCAGGAAGATGCCCAGGGTCACGATGGTGATGGGCAGGGTCAGCAGGAAGGCCAGCGGCTTCACCAGCGCATTGACGATGCCCATCACCAGCGCGGCCAGGATCAGCGTGCCGGTGCCGTCGATGTGGATGCCGGGGACGATGGTGGCCGCGAGCCACAGGCCCAGGGCATTGATGACGAGCCGGATGAGGAATCCCATGACCTGCCTCCGCGTTGGATCAACGCAGAGCGTACTACCAAAGCGGCGACGTGGTCAGCGCGGCGCCTCGACCACGTAGCCTTGCCCGCGCAGCAGGCCGATGTGGGCGCCGATGCCGACATTGCCGCTCGCCCATGACCAGCACGGTATCGAGTTCGGAAGGATCATCGGACGGTTGCGCGATCGCGGGCAGTGCCAGCGCGATGCTGGCGACGAGCACAGGGATCCATCGGTGGTGCATCGCCCTTCTCCTGCAGGCTGCCAGCGTGTCGCCGGCCAGCGCCTGGGCGAGATATACCTGAAACGTGCGACGCGGGGCTTCCGCCACACATGCCCAACGGGCAGGGACGGCCGGACCGGGGCGGCTTCAGCCGGTGACAGCCGCCGGCTTCGCGCCCACGTGCTGCAGGTAGCGCGCGGCAATCACGTCCACCAGCTTGCGCGCCAGTTCGGTCTTGGCGCCCGAGCCCAGCTCGAGCCGGCCACCGCCCGGCCACAGCACGGTAAGGGCGTTGTCGTCCTGCTCGAAGCACTTGGCATCGCCCACCTCGTTGGCGGCGATCAGGTCGAGCTTCTTGCGCTCGAGCTTGGCCAGCGCATGCTGCTCGACGTCGTTGGTCTCGGCAGCGAAGCCCACCGTGAACGGGCGGTCCGGGCGCGCGGACACCGCGGCCAGGATGTCGATGGTGCGCTCCATGCGCAGCTCGAGGTGGTCCGAGGTCTTCTTGATCTTGATGTCCCGGGGCTCGGCCGGCCGGTAGTCGGCCACCGCGGCGGTGCCGATGAAGATGTCCACGCCGGACATCTCGGCCATCACCGCGTCATGCATCTGCTGCGCGCTCTCCACGCACACGCGGCGGATGCCCACCGGCGGCGGCAGGTTCACCGGGCCACTGACCAGCACCACCTCGGCGCCGCGCTCGCGCGCGGCCTGCGCCACGGCATAGCCCATCTTCCCGGAGGAGCGGTTGCTGATGAAGCGCACCGGGTCGATGCGCTCGCGCGTGGGACCGGCGGTGATCAGCACCTTGCGGCCCTTCAGCGGCCCCTCGGTGGGCAGCACGGCGAAGGCATGCGCGGCGATCTCCGCCGGCTCCATCATGCGGCCCTCGCCCACCTCGCCGCAGGCCTGGCTGCCGGAGTCCGGGCCGAACACGTGCACGCCGCGCGCGCGCAGCGTGGCCACGTTGTCCTGGGTGGCCGGGTTGTTCCACATCACGTGGTTCATCGCCGGCGCCACGGCCAGCGGCGCGCGCGTGGCCAGGCAGACTGTGTTCAACAGGTTGTCGGCCATGCCGTGCGCCAGCTGCGCGATGAAATCGGCGGTGGCCGGCGCGATCAGCACCAGGTCGGCCCAGCGCGCCAGCTCGATGTGGCTCATGGCGCGCTCGGCGTTCTCGTCCCACAGGTCGCTGCGCACCTCGCGCCCGGACACGGCCTGGAAGGTCAGCGGCTGCACGAACTCGCGCGCGCCGCCGGTCATCACCACCTGCACCTCGGCGCCGCGCTCGATCAGCCGGCGCACGATGTCAGGGCTCTTGTAGGCCGCGATGCCGCCGGTGACGCCGAGCAGGATGCGTTTGCCGCCGTTGGTTTCCATGTGGAAAGTGTGGGGACTGGGACGGGTGCGATCCATGCGGAAGGTGGAATTTGCTTATCCACGCCACATGGCGGCGGGACGGCGGGCCTGCAAGGGCGGCCACGCCGCGCGCTGGGGTTGATTGTTGCATAGCAGCATACCGCTTCGCCATGAGCCTCAATCCGGTCCACTGGCCGAGATTTGCAGGCCCCGGGAAGCAGGCCGGCTGCGCACACTGCGTGGCCAGGAGGAGGCAACGATGGCGATCCGCGACTGGCCCGAGCAACAACGTCCCCGCGAGAGGCTGCTGGCACACGGCGCCACGCAGCTGACCGATGCGGAGCTGCTGGCGGTGCTGTTCGGCAGCGGCAGCCGCGGCCGCAGCGCGGTGGACGTGGGCAGCGCGCTGCTGCGCGAGTTCGGTTCGCTGCGCGAGCTGCTCACCGCCGACCGCGCCCGCTGCCACGCCACGCCCGGGCTGGGCCCGCGCCGCTACGGCCTGCTGCAGGCCGCGCTGGAGCTCTCGCGCCGGCACTACCAGCAGGAGGCCGCGCGCCAGCCCGTGCTCGACTCGCCCGCCGCCACGCGCGTGTTCCTGGTCGCGCGGCTGCGCGACCTGCCCTACGAGGTGTTCTGCGCGCTGTTCCTCGACAACCGCCACCGGCTGATCGCCTGCGACGAGCTGTTCCGCGGCACCATCGACGGCGCCAGCGTGCATCCGCGCGAGGTGGTGCGGCAGGCGCTGGCGCGCAATGCCGCCGCGGTGATCCTGGCGCACAACCACCCCTCGGGCATCGCCGAACCCAGCCAGGCGGACGAGCTGATCACGCTGCGGCTGAAGGATGCGCTGGGGCTGGTGGACATCCGCGTGCTGGACCATCTCATCGTGGGCGACAGCCGCTGCGTGTCACTGGCCGAGCGCGGCGTGCTCTGAAGCGGGATCAGCGCTCGCCCTGCATGGCCAGCAGAAACGGCAGGGCCAGCAGGGCGCCGACGAGCAGCATCATGCCGGCAGTGTCGAGGAAGCCCGCCAATGCCGCCGGAATCTCTCCCGGCGGCGGCCCGAGGAATGCGCCCGCCACGCCACCGGCCAGCCCCGCACCGGCCAGGCTCAGTCGCCGTGCGGTTGTCCGCGCCATCCTCCGGCGCGGCAGGGCCTGCATCACCGCTTCGGTAAACCCGGCGTCCGCGATCCCGGGGTCACGGAACAGGCCTGCCAGCTTCCCATCGATGTCACTCATCCGGGTCTCTCCTCCGGCGCCATGGCCTGGCGCAGCCTCGCCAGCCCGCGCGCCAGGTCCGACTTGACCGTCCCGACGGGCTGCCCGAGCGCATCGGCGACCTCTTCATGCGTCATGCCCTTGCCGTAGGACAGTTCGAACACCGCCCGCTGGCGCGGCGACAACAGGGCCAGCGCGCGCCCGGCATCCATCTGGCTTGCCGCCATGGCACCGGCATCTGTGCCATCCGGGATGGCGTCCACATCTTCCAGCGAAGTGAACTCCGCGCTCCCGCTGCGGCGGCAATGATCCAGCCAGGTGTTGCAGGCGATGCGATACAACCAGGTGGTGAACTTCGCCTGGCCGCGGAAGCTGCCGATGGAGCGGTACAGCTTGATGAAGGTCTCCTGCGCAAGGTCGTCGGCGCGCGCATCGTCGTTGCGCAGCAGGCGGCGCAGGAAGGCGCGCAGCGACGACTGGTGCCGGCGCACCAGCAGCTCGAATGCCGCGCGGTCGTCGTCGGCGACCACGCGTGCAACCAGTGCTGCATCGCTGTCCGCCTGCATCGCTGCGCCAGCGCCCGGTCAGCGCCGCGAGTCGGGATAGAAGAACGCGGCGTTGACGAAGCTGGCAATGCCGAGGAACAGCGGCAGCATCGCCAGGGCCACCGACGGACGCCATTCCTCCGTGAGGAAGTACATCAACAGTCCCAGTCCCAGCGCGAAGCCCAGCAGCAGCACGCCGGCGCGCTGCGCGCCCTGGCGGGACGGCTCGCGCGCCAGCAGCCCGGCGGGGATCGGCTGGCCGCGGTCGACGAAGCGTGCCAGCAGCTCGTTGCGCCGCTTGCTGCGCAGGTGCTGGAAGGTGAGCACGCAGATCACCACGGCCAGCAGGAAGACCAGCGGCAGCACGCGCATGACCAGCAGGCGCCCACCGATGTCGCCCGGATTGACGAGGGGCGGGGCCGGGAAGGGATTGGCCTCCTGCCCCATGGCCATCAGCGGCAGGGTCGCCAGCGACAGCGCCGCGCCGAGGGTAGTGACTGCTTTTTTCATCGCTCCTCCGGGATCATTGCCATGCCAGTCTGACGAGAAGCCGCAGGATCCGGATGCAGGGCCGGCCGGGATCATCGCTCTTGCGCCCATCTCCGGATAGCGAAGCTGTATATTGCGTCGCAGCAGGCGCCCGGCCGAGGGTTCGCCGCCCTCACCCTTGCCCGCCTCCACCCCCGGCTGGTATAAAGCACGCCCTTTTGGCGCTCCGGGTCCGCCCGGCAGTCGCCGCCAACTGGTTTTTTCGAAGGATCACGCCATGTCCCGCGTCTGCGAAGTGACCGGCAAGCGCCCGGCGGTCGGCAACACCGTCTCGCATGCCAACAACAAGAAGAAGCGCCGTTTCCTGCCCAACCTGCACGAACAGCGTTTCTGGCTTGAGGACGAGAAGCGCTGGATCAAGCTGCGCGTCTCCAGCCGCGGCCTGCGCACGATCGAGAAGAACGGCATCGAGGCCGTGGTCGCCAAGCTGCGCGCCGCCGGCAAGGCCGTCTGAGGAGCTGTCAGCCATGCGCGAGAAGATCAAGCTGCTTTCGACTGCGAACACAGGCCACTTCTACGTGGCGATGAAGAACAAGCGCCTCCATCCCGAGAAGATGGAGACGAAGAAGTACGATCCGGTCGTGCGCAAGCACGTCCTGTACAAGGAAGCGAAGATCAAGTAAGCCAAGCGGCCTGCTCCAGGCACTTGCTTAGTCCGCAAAGAACCCGCCGCTGGCGGGTTCTTTGCATTTGGCGACAGGGGGAACGGGCCACCCGCCCGTGGCATGCTTGCCCGGCCCATGCCCGAACTCCCCGAAGTCGAAACCACCCGCCGCGGCATCCAGCCGCATGTCACCGGCCGGCTGATCACGCGCCTGGCCGTGCACGAGCCGCGCCTGCGCTGGCCGGTGGACCCGAAGCTGGCCGGCTGGGCGCGCGGCCAGCGCATCCTCGGCGTCTCGCGCCGGGCCAAATACCTGCTGCTGGAACTGGAACGCGGCCACCTGCTGCTGCACCTGGGGATGTCCGGCTCGCTGCGGGTGCTGCCGGCGCGCACCGCGCGCGAGGCGCACGACCACTTCGACCTGGAGATGGACTCGGGCTGGCTGCTGCGCTTCAACGACCCGCGCCGCTTCGGCAGCCTGCACCACTGGACGGACGATCCGGCCGAACACACACTGCTGAGCCGCCTGGGACCGGAACCGCTGGAGGACGCCTTCGACGGCGGGTACCTGCACCGCGTGCTGCGCGGCCGGCGCGTGGCGGTGAAGCTGGCCATCATGAACAGCCAGCTGGTGGTGGGCGTGGGCAACATCTACGCCAGCGAGGCGCTGTTCCGCGCCGGCATCCGCCCGGGACGCGCGGCGCGCTCGCTGACGCGCCCGCAGTGCACCACATTGGCGACGGCCATCAAGGCAGTGCTGCTGGACGCCATCGCCGCCGGCGGCACCACGTTGCGCGACTTCATCGGCGCCGACGGCGCGCCGGGCTACTTCGCGCAGAAGCTGTTCGTGTACGGCCGCGCGGGCGAGCCCTGCCTGGCCTGCGGCACGCCCATCAAGCACAAGGTGATGGGGCAGCGCGCCACCTACTGGTGCCCCACCTGCCAGCACTGAGGGAGGCGCCATGCGGGAGATCTTTGCAGCGCATTTCGCAACAAAGGACCCCGTTGTGGCCGCGATTGTCCCTCTTGTGGATCATTATCGCGTCGGGCCGCGCAATGACGGCACGGTCTTCGAGATCCTCGCCCGCTCCATCGCCAGCCAGCAGATCTCCGGCGCGGTGGCGGACAAGATCATCGGCCGCCTCATCGCCGCCAATGGCGGCGCCTTCCCGGAGCCGCAGGAACTGGCAGCGATGTCGCCCGGGACGCTGCGCGGGGCGGGATTCTCCTTCGCCAAGATCGCCGCGCTGCAGGACCTGGCCGCCCATGCGATGGACGGCCGCCTGCCCGATGACGCCGCGCTGGCCGCGATGGACGACGAGGCCATCATCGAGCGCTGCACCGCCGTGCGCGGCATCGGCCGCTGGACGGCGCAGATGCTGCTGATGTTCCACTTCGGCCGGCCGGACGTGATGCCCGCCGATGACTTCGGCCTGCGCAATGGCTTCCGCCTCGCCTACCGCCTGAAGGGACTGCCGAAGCCCCGCTCGCTGCTGGCCTATGCGGAACGCTGGCGCCCGTATCGCTCGGCGGGCGCCTGGTACATGTGGCGCGCGGTGGAGCTGCACCAGCAGGGACGCCTGCCGGCGCGCACGGGCCGGCCGCCGCGGGTCCAGGTCGTTATCCGGAACGAAGCGCCTGCTCAGTAAGGCACGGGCGGCACTTCGGCGATGACGATGGGCCGGTCGCCCGGCGGCAGGCGCGGCGCCTCCGCGTCCTCCCTCGTCGCGCCCAGCTCGCGCAGCACCGCCGCCATCGCGGGCCGCGGCGCAGGCGCCTCCTCCAGGAAGCCCAGCCGGTAGCGGCCCATGGCGTAGTCCAGCGGCGTCTTGCCGTCGGCATCCGGCACGTCGAGCTTCGCGCCCGCCTCCGCCAGCACGCGCGCCAGCTTCGGCCAGCCGCGCATGGCCACGCCATGCATCGCGGTGACTCCGGTGTAGCAGTCCTCGATGATCACGTAGCCGGTGCAACGCACCTGCCGGCCCTCGCGCGGAACCGAAGGCAGGTAAGCCTGCGCGTTCACGTCGGCACCGGAAGCCAGCAGCAGCTTCACGGCCTCGATGGCCTCATCCTCGGTGTAGTTGCCGCCGCGCGTGGGGGCGGCGCGGCCGCGGGTGGCGCCGGCCACCACGATCAGCGGCGTGTGGCCATAGGCATTGCGCAGGTCGACGATGGCGCCGGCCTCGATGAGCTTCTTCATCGCCGGGATGTCGGCGGCCTTGGCGGCACGCATCAGCGGCGTGGCGCCGTAGTCGATGGCCGGATCGGCGAGGCGGTCCTGCGGCACGTTGCGGTACGGCGGCCGCAGCTTCAGCTGCGCGTTCACGTTGGCGCCCTTCGCGATCAGCAGGTCGATGATCTCCAGGCCCGTGGCCTGGTCCATGCCCGGCAGCTCGATGCGCGCGCCGGTGGGAAGCGTGTTCATGTCCACGGCCAGGTACAGCGGCGTCTGCCCCCACCAGTCCCAGTGGTTCACGTCGGCCCCGGCCTCGATCAGGAATTTCGCCGTGTCCCAGTGGCCGTTCATCAGCGCCACCATCAGCGGAGTGCTGTCGTCCGGGTCGGCGAAGTCGATCTCGGCGCCCAGCTCGACCAGCGTCTTCACTGATTCCAGGTGGCCCTCGCGCGCGGCGAAATGCAGCGCCGACATGCCGCCGCGGTTCATGTCCTTGGGACGTTCCTCGGCGGTCATGCGCCGCGGCCAGTCGCGCACCGCGGCGCGGGCGTTGATGTCAGCGCCCCTGGAGACCAGGAAACGGATCATCTGAGGATGATCCTGCGCGGCGGCCCAGATCAGCGCCGTCTGCCCGCCCCACTTCTCGCGCGCGTCGACGCGGGCACCGTGCTTGAGCAGCAGCTTCGCCGCCTCGACATTGCCGGTGCGCGCCACGCGCATCAGCGCGGTCTCGCCCTCGGCGTTGGCGCTCTCCGGATCGGCGCCGGCCTTCAGCAGCAGCCGGATCACCTCGGTGTCGCCGCGGCGCGCGGCCTCGCCCAGCGGCGTGGCGCCGAAGTCGTTGGCCTCGTCCGGATCGGCGCCGTTGCGCAGCAGCTCGGCGACCTGGGCGGCGTCGCCCCTGTAGGCCGCCTCCAGCAGCGGCGTGGTCAGCGCCGCGTGCGAAACCCCTGCCGCCAGCAGCAATGCCAGCGGAATCAGCTTGCGTATCAGCATCTCAAGGGCTTTGGCCATGCTGCCGCGGGTTCGTTCCCTTCGGAAAACCCTCAGGCGCGCTTCCGCCGCTGCAGCTCCCCGGCCACGATGGGATCGACGAACTGGCTGACGCTGCCGCCGTAGATGGCGATCTCGCGCACCAGGGTGGAGGAAATGAAGGTGAACTGCTCCTGCGGCGTCAGGAACACGGTCTCGATGCCGGGCAGCAGGTGCCGCTGCATGTTGGCCAGCTGGAACTCGAACTCGAAGTCCGACACGGCGCGCAGGCCGCGCACCACCACCTGGATGCCGCGCTCGCGCATGAACTCGACGGTCAGGCCGTCGTAGCCTTCCACCCGCGCATTGGGGATGTCGGCCAGCACGCGCGCGGTCAGGTCGATGCGCTCGGCGTGGGTGAACATCGGCGTCTTGCCCGGGTTGGCCGCGACCGCGACCAGGACCTCGTCGAAGATGCTGGCGGCACGCCGGACCAGGTCCTTGTGGCCGTTGGTGATGGGGTCAAACGTCCCCGGGTAAATCGCTGTTCGCAGCATGATGCAGCAGATGATACCCGACCTCGCCGGCCCTCCCGGTGCGATGCACGACCCAGCCCCGGGGCAGCGGCGGCAGGGTGGCATCGGCGGGCAACTCCACGTAACAGAAGCCGCCGGGCGCGAGCAGGCCGCGCTCGCCGATCACCTCGAGCGCCGGCTCGAGCAGCCCGGCCCTGAACGGGGGATCGAGGAACACCAGGCCGAAGGCGCCGGCAGGCTGGCGTCCCAGGAAACCCAGCGCCTCGGCCGCCTCGATGCGCGCATTGGCGAGGCCGAAGCGCTGCGCGGTCTCGCGCAGCACGGCCAGCGCGCGCCGGTCCTGCTCCACCAGCGTCACCTCGGCCGCGCCGCGCGAGAGCGCCTCGAAGCCCAGCGCGCCGCTGCCGGCGAACAGGTCCAGCACGCGCCGTCCGGCGATGTGCGGCGCGAGCCAGTTGAACAGCGTCTCGCGCACGCGGTCGGGCGTGGGCCGCAGGCCCTCCACCTCGGGCACGGGCCAGCGGCGCCCGCGCAGGGCGCCGGCGATGATGCGCAATTCGCCGCGGGAACGTTTCATGCCGCGAAGCCTATTACAATGCGCCGCTCCTTTACCGGGCCGTTCACGGCGGACTGACTTCATGGGCGAGAACCAGGGTTTCTTCGGGCGCATGCGCGAGAAGCTGGCGCGCAGCGCCGCGCGCCTGGCGGATGACATCACCAGCCTGTTCCGCGGCCGGCAGATCGATGCCGAGCTGCTCGACGAGCTGGAGGCGCGCCTGATCGGCGCCGACATTGGCGTGGCCGCCACCACGGCCATCCTCGACAAGCTGCGCGCCAGCGTGGCGCGGCGCGAGCTGTCGGACGAGGTGGCGCTGATGGCCGCCCTGCGCACCGAGCTGCTGGCCATCCTCAAGCCCTGCGCGGTGCCGCTCACCATCGATCGCTCGCGCAAGCCCTACACCATCATGGTCGTGGGCGTGAACGGCTCGGGCAAGACCACCTCCATCGGCAAGCTGGCGCTGCGCCTGACGCAGGACGGCTGCCGCGTGCTGCTGGCCGCGGGCGACACCTTCCGCGCGGCCGCCGCCGAGCAGCTGGACATCTGGGCCGGGCGCAGCGGCGCGGAGATCGTGCAGCAGGCCAGCGGCGCCGACCCTGGTGCGGTGGTATTCGACGCGCTGCGCTCGGCGCAGGCGCGCGGCTTCGACGTGCTGATTGCCGACACCGCCGGCCGCCTGCACAGCCAGTCCCACCTGATGGAGGAACTCAAGAAAGTCCGCCGCGTGATGGGCCGGGTCGACCCGCAGGCGCCCGACGAGGTGCTGCTCGTGCTCGACGCCAACCAGGGCCAGAACGCGCTGGCGCAGGCGCGTGAGTTCCACGCCGCCGTGGGCGTCACCGGGCTGGTGCTGACCAAGCTCGACGGCACTGCGCGCGGCGGCATCGTGGTGGCCATCGCGCGCGAGATGAAGCTGCCCATCCGCTTCATCGGCATCGGCGAGCAGCCGGGGGATTTCGGCGAGTTCAACGCCGAGGCCTTCGTCGACGCGCTGCTGGGCACCAGCCCCGGTGTAAAGTAGGCGGATGATCCGCTTCGACCGGGCGAGCAAGCGCTATCCGAACGGCCGCGAGGCCCTGAGTGCGGCGAGCTTCGAGGTCGGCGCCGGCGAGATGGTGTTCCTGACGGGACGCTCCGGCGCCGGCAAGAGCACCATCCTGAAGCTGATCGCGCTGCTCGAGCGGCCCACGCGCGGCCTGGTGCTGGTCAACGGCCACAACACCGCGGCGCTGTCGGCGCGCAAGATCCCGGCCTTCCGCCGCGAGCTCGGCGTGGTGTTCCAGGACCACCGCCTGCTCACCGAGCGATCCATCTTCGACAACGTGGCGCTGCCGCTGCACGCCGCCGAGACCGGCTATTCACTGAAGGAGATCGACCGCCGCGCGCGCGCCGCGCTCGACCAGGTCGGCCTGCTCGACCGCGCCGCAGCGCTGCCGCTGGAGCTGTCCGTGGGCGAGCAGCAGCGCGTGGGCATTGCCCGCGCCGTGGTCGGCAAGCCCAGGCTGATCATCGCCGATGAGCCCACCGGCAACCTCGACCCGGCGCTGTCGCTGGAGATCATGGCGCTGTTCCGCCGCTTCAACGAAGTCGGCGTCACCGTGGTGATCGCCACGCACGACCTGGACATCGTGAAGGCCTGGGGCCTGCGCGAGATCGTGGTGGAGTCCGGCAAGGTGCACGCCCCGCCGCCGCCGTCCGCGGCGCTGGCCGGTGTCACGCCGCAGGCACCCGAGCCGCTGGACCTGCCGCGCATCGAGGTGGAGCGATGACGCGCTGGCTGTCACGCCACCTGCAGTCGGCGCTGTTCGCCACCGGCCGGCTGGTGCGCTCGCCGCTGTCCACGGCCTTCACCGTGCTGGTGATCGCCATCGCCCTGACCCTGCCGGCGGCACTGGGACTGGCCATCATCAGCGTGCGCACGGCCACCGGCGATTTCGCCAGCGCCGTGGACGTGTCGGTGTTCTTCAAGCAGGACGTGCCGGTGGAAAAGGCGCGCCAGCTGGCTGACACGCTGCGCCAGCGCAGCGGAGTGGCCACGGTCACGCTGATCACCTCCGAGGAGGCGCTGGCCACCTTCCGCGAGAAGAGCGGCTTCGGCGAGGCGCTGGACGCGCTGGGCACCAACCCGCTGCCGCATGCGCTGGAGGTGCGCCCCGAGCCCGGCGCCACCTCGCCCGAGCAGATGGAATCCCTGCGCGAGTACATCGCCGCCTGGCCGGAAGTGGAGCTGGTGCAGGTGGACAGCGACTGGGTGCGGCGCCTGAACGCCATCCTCGACCTGCTGCGCGGCCTCGTGAAGGGCGCGGCCATCCTGCTCGGCGCCGGCGTGCTGGCCATCATCGGCAACACCGTGCGGCTGGAGATCTACAACCGCCGCGCCGAGATCGAGGTCACCAAGCTGGTGGGCGGCAGCAATGCCTTCGTGCGCCGGCCCTTCCTGTACACCGGGCTGCTGTACGGCCTGATGGGCGGGCTGGTGGCGGCCATCCTGGTCGAGGTGGGCCTGGCCCTGCTCAACGCCCCGGTGGCGCGCCTGGCGGCCAGCTACGGCAGCGACTTCCGCCTGCTCACCCCCACGGTGCGGGAGGTGGGGATCCTGCTGGGCGCAGGGGCCCTGCTGGGCCTGCTGGGAGCCGGCCTGGCGGCCGCCCGGCACCTCTCCCGGATCGAACCCCGGGCTTGAATAAGCTACTGATTTCACAAAATTAATTCTTTCCTCCCCAGGGAACCCCCGGGGTCGTTAGCACTCTAATTCCCCGAGTGCTAACATCGAATCCGGTCCAGGAAGGAGGTCCCTAGACGTGACTGCTGCTACGAACGTGCTGGCTACCCGCCCGGACGCCCTTCTGGCCGGTCCGCTGGGCAGTTTCGAGGCCTATGCCGACCGGGTCAGCCGCATTCCCGTGCTGAGCCGCGAGGAGGAGCTGGAACTGGCCACGCGCTTCCGCCGCGACAACGACCTCGAGGCCGCCCGCAAGCTGGTGCTCTCGCACCTGCGCTTCGTGCTGCACATTGCCCGTGGCTACTCCGGCTACGGCCTGCCCATGGGCGACATCGTCCAGGAAGGCAACGTGGGCCTGATGAAGGCGGTCAAGCGCTTCGATCCCGCCATGGGCGTGCGCCTGGTGTCCTTCGCCGTGCACTGGATCCGCGCCGAAATCCACGACTACGTGCTGCGGAACTGGCGCATGGTCAAGGTGGCCACCACCAAGGCCCAGCGCAAGCTGTTCTTCAACCTGCGCAAGATGAAAGCCAACCTCGGCTGGCTCACCCACGAGGAGACCGCCGCGGTGGCGCGCGACCTGGGCGTCACCCCCGCCGAGGTCACCGAGATGGAAAAGCGCCTGGCGGCGCGCGACATGTCCTTCGACCCGGCGCCCGACACCGATGACGAGGACGGCCATTACGGCCCGTCGCAGTACCTGCCGGCCCCCGGCGCGGACCCGGCCCTGCAGGTCGAGGCCGAGGAATGGGACGAGGACCAGCGCGAACGGCTGGGAGAGGCCATCACCCGCCTCGACTCGCGCAGCCAGGACATCCTCAAGCGCCGCTGGCTGGCCGACGACAAGGCCACCCTGCACGAGCTGGCCGCCGAGTACGGCGTGTCGGCCGAGCGCATCCGCCAGATCGAAGTGGCGGCGATGAAGCGCCTGCGCACCGCGCTGGCGGACTGACAGCACCCTGGAGGGGCGGCCACCGCCCCTCTTCCCATTTCCTGCCCGCCCTCACTCCACTTTCGTCGCTGTTTTGTGATGGCGACAGTTTATTTGCAACAACGATCGCGCTACACTCGGACCCAAGAGCTGGCAGTCGCGAATTCGCAGCTGCTAACTCTCTGGAATTCTTAAGGTTTCGACCCCGTTGTTGGGTCGGAGTCACAAAAGAAGCCCAGGCGATCATGTAGGGCACGGTATGCAACGGCCCCCCTTTGTCGGGCACGTTGCGGTGCAGCGGACGGGCGAGCACGCCCGGGCTGCGGATTCAGCCGGATCTTCGGGTCCAGCGCACCAGCCGCGAGTTTTTAGGTCCATGCAGCTTTGATTGATCTAGGGACGCCCGCGAAGCTCGAATGACCCCGCCGCCAAGGCGGGGTTTTTTTATGCCTGGCGTCCGCTGCCCGCCGCCAGGCGGCGCTCTTCCGGCTTGCGGGCGGCATGGCCCAGCGGGATCTCCAGGTCGAAGCGCGCGCCGCGCCCGGGCGCGGTGTCCACGCGGATCTCACCACCGGCCTCGTGCACGCGATCCGCGATGCTCCACAGGCCGAAGCCCCCGGTGCTCGTGCCGAACATGTCGAGCTGGCATTGGAAGCCCCTGCCCTCGTCGGCCACCTGCACGCGCAGCAGCTTGTCGTCGCCATGCACGCGCAGGCGGGCAGTGGCCACGCCCGCGTGCTTGACCACGTTGCGCAGCAGCTCGCGTACCAGCTTGAACACCAGCACGCGCGTGTCCAGCGGCACGCATTCCTCGCGCAGCTGCACGTCCATGTCCACCTGCAGGCGGTCGTGGCTGCGCATGTACACCACCAGCCACTGCAGCGCGGCCTTCAACCCCAGCTCGTACAGCCCCGGCGGGGAGAGGTCGGAGATCATGCTGCGCGTTTTCTCCTGCACCTCCAGCAGCCGCGTGCGCACCTCCTCGACCAGCAGCCCCATCTCCGGGCCGGCCTGCTGGCGCACCACGTCCAGCGTCATCGCCATGCCGGCCAGCGACTGGCCGATGCCATCGTGCAGGTCCACCGCGGTGGCGCGCCGCGCCTTTTCCTCGGCGGTGACGATCTGGCGCGCATAGGACTTCAGCCGCTCGCGCTCGCGCAGCAGGCTGGCGTTGAGCTCGGTCAGCTCGGTGATGTCGCGTGCCACGCCCCAGATGCGCTGCAGCCGGCCGTCGGTGACCACGCCGTTGAAGGCCGCGACGAAGGAAAGGCGCCGGCCCTGCGACTCCACGGTGAAGCGCAGGCCGTCGAGATCGAAGCCCTGGCTCGCCGCCTGCGCGAGCTGCGCCTCGAAGGCCGCCACCCAGGGCACCACCGGGTCCCACGGCAGCGCCTGCCGCGCTGCCGATTCATCGCCGCCAGCACGCGCGTCCAGCAATTCGTAGGAACGACTGGATTCGACGATGGCGGCCTTCCCGCGCAGCCAGGCCACCTGCTCCTCCAGGGGAAGGTCCGCCGGCATGGGCTCGGCCAGCTCGATGCGCCACAGGGCCTCGGTGGAAAGCTCGACGAAGTTGCGGTAGCGCTGCTCGCTCTCGCCCAGGCGGCGCGCCTTGATCGAGCGGTCGGCCAGCGTCACCGACAGCACGAACACCGTCAGTCCCAGTGCCACGATGAACACCTGCAGCTGGCCGAGCCCGGCGATGGCGGTCTGCGCCGGCAGCGGCCCGCCGCCGCGCGCGGTGATGTACGAGAGTGCCGTCGCGGTGATCGCGTAAAGCGTGACCGCCCAGCGCGGCGGCAGCCGCAGCACGATCACGATCATCACCAGCATGATGGTGGTGGGCAGCTGCAGCAGCGTGTGCACGCGGGCAGGCTCCACCCAGCCGATGGCGCAGGCGCCGGCCAGCAGCAGCGCCAGCACGGCCAGCTCGCCGCGCGAACGCAGCCGCAGCTCCTGGTGCTGGTGTCGCAGCGGGCTCAGCCACCCTGCAACCACCGGCCCCACGATGATGATGCCGGCCCACTGCCCCGCGGCCCAGATCTGCCACATCTCGAAGCGGTCGGCCCCGGCGGCGCGCTCGCCCAGCGTCGCCAGGTGCGCCGGCAGCGCGATGGAAGCGGCGACCATGGCGCCCACGACCGTCATCGTCACGAACCAGACGATCTGCCGCGCGCTCAGGAATTCCATGCCGCGCCAGCCCATCCGCCCCAGGCTCGCGCCGACCACGGCGCCGGCCATGTTGGCCAGCGTGTACAGCGACACCAGGTCGAATCGCCAGGCCTCCATCCACATCCGGGCCGTGGCCATCTCGACCACGTACTGCACCACCAGGATGGCCGGCCACAGGCGCCGCGGCGAGGCCCACAGCGCCGCCAGCACCAGGCCGGCGGAAGGCCACATCAGCGCGGGCTCGACGGGATTGACCTTCAGCGCGAAGCCGACCTGCATCAGCAGCGCATGCAGCAGGCCGAAGGCGGCCACCAGCGTCACCGCGCCGCCGCGGCCGCGGAGCATGGCCATGAGGTGTTCCGGCGCAGTCAAGTTGCCGGGCGTGCCGGCAGCGCCCGCGTCCTGGCCTTCCATGGCGTACGGATTCCCTGACATAACCCGGTCTTTATTGACACCGCCTGCGTATCACCACTCGCTTATACTAACTTGCAGCCGGATGTCGCGCCTGCGCGCGACTTCACGCAAGGACGCAAAGTTGCTCGTGGAACACGCAGCCTGAAACGATGTCGATCACGTTCCGTCAGCTCGAGATATTCGTGGCTGCGGCGGGTGATTGCAATTTCCGCCGCACAGCCGAACGGCTGGGCGTGAGCCAGCCTTCCATCAGCAACCAGATCCGCGCCCTCGAGGGCCACCTGGGACACAACCTGTTCGAGCGCCGCCGCGGCTCACCGCCCACGCTGTCGGACGAAGGGCGCGTGTTCCTCGAGAAGGCCAAGGAGCTCGTGCTGGGCCGGCAGGAGATGGAGCAGCAGACACGCAACTCGCGCGGCCCGCGCGCCATCCGCCTGGCGGTCACGGCCACGCCGCTGCTGCTCGACGCCTACATCCGCCCGCGGCTGCCGGCCTTCTGCGAGCAGCATCCGAACATCCAGCTCGACTTCGTGCCGCTGCATCCCACGCGCGGCGCGGCGCCGATGGTGCTCGCCGGCGAGGTGGACCTGGCCGTGTTCACCGGCGACTTCGTCACCGACGAGCGCCTGCAGTCCGAAGTGGTGAACACCGTTGCCGTGTCCGTCTACTGCTCCCCGGCGCTCGCCAGACGCGCCTCGCGCCCGGGCGTGAAGCTCGGCGAGCTGCCGTGGATCATGCCGCCGGACGAGTTCAAGCCCACGCGTTTCATGTGGCGCATCCTCAAGGAGGCGGGCATCGAGCCGAAGAACATCATCGCGCGCTCGCAGTTCCCCGATGTCATCGCGCAGATGTGCCTGGAAGGCCATGGCTGCGCGGTGCTGTTCGACCACTTCGCCGCCACCGGGCTGGCCGAGGGACGCATCGTGAAGATCGGGCCGGCGCTGCCCAGCACTTCGCTGGTGCTGCTGATCGGCCCGCGCGCGCAGCGCCTGGCCGCGCAGCCGGCGGTGGAACTGTTCCGGCAGGCCACGCGCACCCTCGCGACGCGCTGACCCCTTGTCCGGCGACACCCTGACGATCAGGCCCATCGGCTACCTGCGCACTGCCTGGGCCACCAAGGTCGAGGCGCCGCGCCAGCCGGCCGCCGCCACCGGCGCCACCGGCGTGATCGAGCTGCTGCCCGGCATGAACCTGGAGCACGCCATCGAGGACCTCGCGGGCTGGGAGCGCATCTGGGTGATCTTCTGGTTCCACCACAACCGCGGCTGGCGAC